>PMAA01000110.1:0-6156 GCA_003152355.1 Acidobacteriota bacterium
GCTCCGGCATGGCCCATGCGGCGGCCCGGCGGCGCGGTTTGCCCAGCAATGAATCCCACCACCGGCTTTTTCACGTACTGGCGGATGAATGCGGCGGCTTTCTCTTCCGCGTCGCCGCCAATTTCGCCGATCATCACGATGGCATGCGTGTCCGGATCGTCGTTAAAGAGCTGCACAGAATCTAGGAAGCTGGTGCCGATGATCGGATCGCCGCCAATGCCGATGCACGTCGATTGCCCGATCCCAAGCCGCGTCAACTGATCCACCGCCTCATACGTCAGCGTCCCGCTCCGGCTCACCACGCCCACGTTTCCCTTCTTGTGAATCCGTCCCGGCATGATTCCAATTTTGCATTTCCCCGGCGAAATAATCCCCGGGCAATTCGGCCCAATCAACCGCGTCGAAGAATTTTTCTTCGCCGCCGCCACGCGCACCATATCGAGCGTCGGAATTCCCTCCGTGATGCAAACAACAAGCGGCAAATTCGCCGCAACAGCTTCCAAAATCGCGTCGGCAGCAAATGGCGGCGGCACAAAAATCACCGAAGCGTTCGCGCCCGTTTTCTTCACCGCATCCGCAACGGTATCGAACACAGGCACGCCGATATGCTTCGTCCCGCCTTTTCCCGGCGTCACTCCGCCCACAACTTTCGTCCCGTACTCGATCATCTGCTGAGCATGAAACGTGCCTTCCCGGCCCGTCAAACCCTGCACGATGACGCGCGTTATCTCGTTCACCAACACGCTCATCGCGCGCCTCCCGCCAATTTCACCACGGTCTCCGCTCCATCCTTCATCCCCTTCGCGACCGTAAAATTCAATTTCGACTCGCGCAAGATTCTCTGCCCCTCTTCCACATTCGTCCCTTCAAGCCGCACCACCACCGGCACGCGAATCCCCAATTCGCGCGCCGCCTTCACCACGCCACCCGCCAGCACGTCGCAGCGCAAAATCCCGCCGAAAATATTCACGAACACGGCGCGCACATTCGGATCGCTCAGCAAAATCTTGAACGCGTTGCGCACCTGCTCTTCCGACGCCCCGCCGCCCACATCCAGAAAATTCGCCGGACTCCCGCCGCTCAATTTGATGATGTCCATCGTCGCCATCGCCAGCCCCGCGCCGTTCACCATGCACGCCACGTTTCCTTCGAGCTGGATGTAATTTAGCTTAAATTTCGACGCTTCCACTTCCAGCGATGTCTCTTCATCCAAATCGCGCAGCTCCGCGAACTCCGGATGGCGATACATCGCGTTGTCGTCAAAATTCACTTTAGCGTCGAGCGCCACCAGCCGCCCATCGCCCGTCACGACGCACGGATTAATCTCCAGCAGCGACGCATCCGTCTCCAAAAACGCGCGATACAGCGACTGAAAAAACGGCTGCGCGACTTTCACCATCTCCGCCGGCAGCCCGAGCCCGAAAACCAAATCGCGCACTTGATAAGCCTGCAATCCCGTCGCCGGATGAATCGTCTCCCGCAAAATCGCCTCCGGATGCTCCTTCGCCACCTCCTCAATTTCCATTCCGCCCGCCGCGCTCGCCATAAACACCGGCGCCTCCGCGGCGCGGTCCACCAGAATGCTCAAATAAAGTTCGCGCTTGATGTCGAGCCCTTCTTCGATCANNAATCTGCGCCTTCACCACCACGACCGGCGTGCCCAGCCGCTTCGCCACGCCTTCGGCATCTTCTGCCCTGAAAATCACTTCTCCGCGCGGCGTTGGCACACCAAATTTCGCAAGGATCGCCTTCGCCTGATATTCATGAATCTTCATTGCACGTCCAGGAGTGCTAGAATTTTATAAGTCAAAACGAGCCAGTTTACTCGGAACCGAAAGGACGGGCAAGGCGATGTCCCGTGCGCTCGAATTTAATGTAGGGCGTCATTTATCGAGTTGTGGCAGTCCTCCGCGCGGAGACGCCACGATGAACGCGTTGCCTCTCGGTAGCCCACCCTGTTCAACGTGTCATTCCGAGGTCGACCCGACGAGGGTCGGCCGAGGAATCTGCATTTCGTCTATAATCGTGCGAATTGCAGACCCCTCGAGGGTCTCTTCATGAGCGCACCACAACCCCATCCCGGCGCCTCCTTCACCCTTCACCACGCCCTCGAAAAAATCGTAGCCGGCGAAGATCTCACGCGCGCCCAGGCCGAATCCGCGATGGAACTAATTTTCTCCGGCAACTCCTCCGACGCTCAGATCGCCGGATTCCTCGCCGCGTTACGCATGAAAGGCGAAACGGTCGACGAGCTCGTCGGCTTCGCCAGCGTAATGCGCCGCCACGCCACGCCGATTTTTCCGGCCGGTCATCGCGCCGATGAAATGCTCGTGGACACATGCGGCACCGGCGGCGACGCCTGCGGCACATTCAACGTCTCAACAGCAGCGGCGTTCGTCGTCGCCGCCGCAGGCGTGCGCGTCGCAAAGCATGGCAATCGCTCGATCAGCTCGCGCTGCGGCTCCGCCGACGTCCTCGAAGCCCTCGGCGCGCGCATTGACTTGCCCGCCGAAGCCGTCGGCCGCGCCATTGAAGAAATCGGCATCGGATTTCTCTTCGCGCCCGCGGTGCATCAGGCCACGCGCCACGTCATGAACGCACGTCGCGAGCTGCGCGTCCGCACAGTCTTCAACCTTCTCGGCCCGCTCACGAATCCCGCTGGCGCTGCCGCTCAAGTTGTCGGTGTATTCGACGCGAGCTACACGGAATTGCTTGCGCGCGCGCTCGGCGAGCTCGGCGTCCGCCGCGCATTCGTGGTCCACGGCGCCGACGGACTCGATGAGATTTCAATCTCGGGTGAGACCTCCGTCGCCGAATTGCGCGACGGCACCGTCCGCGGCTATACGGTCGCGCCAGAAGATTTCGGCTTGGCTCGCGCTTCGGTTGAGGAGATACAAGGTGGCGACGCGAAGGAAAACGCGCAAATCATCCACAAAATTTTTGGCCGCGCTTTCGTTTCTCACGAGTTCGGCCCGTGCCGCGACATCGTTCTGGCCAACGCTGCCGCCGCTCTCGTCGCCGCAGGCCGCGCCCCCGATTTTCTCGAAGGCGTGCGCCTCGCCGCTCACGCAATTGACACCGGCGCCGCGCGCGCCAAGCTCGACGCCTTCGTCGCCTTCACCACAAACTGATCATCCGCCCCGCCCCACGGACGCCTCGATCGCAATCGTAGCGCCGGCATCCTGCCGGCGTTTTTCCGCTCGGTGGCGCGAGACACAATCGCGGACAAGATGCCGGCGCTACAGAGTCCGTGTGACGACCACAGTTTTTTGTCAGGGCATGACCTCAGTCATGCCGCAAGACTAGAGAAAGTTGTCATCCCGAACAACGTAAGGGATCTGCGGTTCATATCGAAGGGCTCTACTACTTTTACATCTTGGCAAGCGCCGCAAAATTAGCGCAGCTTTAGGAGCTAAGGACCTCGTCACACAGGCACTATACCCCTCGACAAACATCAACGGCGCCCATTCGAAGGATCAGCCGAATTCGCCGAATCAAGATCCAGGTCGAGCGCGCCCGCGCCGCTCGCCCCCGGCGGATCGCAATCTCCATCAGCGTTGTAAGTCGCCGCGCACCGCTGCGTATATTCTCTCCGTCGTGGCGACTGCGCGAACTGCCAGACTTCGGCCTGCGCAAACCCGCTAGCAGACGGCCTCGGCGCATTCGGCGGATAAGAGCATCCCGGCGCTGGCGGGCACGCATCGTTATAAACAAAAAACACAATCGCCCGGCCGTTCGCATGCTCGCGAATATTCTCCGCAGTCATCACTTCCTCGCCTCCATCGTTCACGGCAATCGCCGAACAATAAATTCCGCCGCGAAATCCCGCCGCCTTCACGCCATCGAGCCACGCGTAAATGTAAGCCTTCTGCGCCGGCAACATCCGCCCGCCTTCCTCCTGATCCAGAAAAATGACGGTGCCTTCGGGAAAGCCATCGCGCGTTGCGCCCGCGGCAGCTGCATTCGCGTCCGAAGCGCCGAGACGCGCAGCCGCAGCCTCCGACTTGAGCTCAGCGCTCGCCCTGCCATTGAAGAGCACGAGATAGCCAAAATCGTTCCGCGCCAGCACGCCTCGCTTGCCCAGCCACGAATTGCTTTTCGCGCCCGGCGGATTGTTCAGCCAGTAACTCGAAAACGAAAACGTGCGCCGCAGCGCCGGCAGCGCGTCATCACCCGGATAATCATTGCGATCGAAACCAAGTACGGGATGCGGGATCGTGGCCTGAAGGCTTGCGGTCTCAGACAGTTTCGCACTCGAGCGATCCAGCCGTATCGCCATGCCCACAATCGCCACAGCGAAGCCCACGAGCACAACAGCCGTAATTTGTTTTTCTATTTTCGCGAACTGCATCGTCGTGCCGTCAAACCCGCGCACTACACGCTGAGGAAATTCTGAAGCAGCCGGTATCCCGTATCGGTGAGAACCGATTCCGGATGAAATTGAACCCCCTCGACCTTCATCTTGCGATGCCGCAAGCCCATGATCGTTCCATCTTCAGTCTCGGCGGAAATTTCGAGCTCGGCCGGCAGTGATTTTCGTTCGACGATGAGCGAGTGATATCGCGTCGCCGAAAAATCCTGAGGCAAATCGCGAAATATCGTTTTCCCATCGTGGTGAATTTCGCTCGTCTTGCCGTGCATGATTTTTGCCGCGCGAATCACGCGCCCGCCGAACGCATCGCCAATCGCCTGATGCCCCAGGCAAACGCCCAAAATTGGAATTTTCCCGGCGAATCGCTCGATGATCGGAATGCTGAGTCCGGCCTGCTTCGGCGTCCCCGGCCCCGGCGAAATCACGATCCGCTCGGGCGCAAGGTCGGCAATTTCATCGAGCGTAATCTGATCGTTCCGCCGAACAAGCAACGTCTGCCCCATCTGCCCAAGATACTGCGCCAAGTTGTAAGTAAACGAATCGTAGTTGTCGAGCAGCAGGATCATTGCCAGTCGTTACGCCTCTACGCGCGCCTCGCGCGGTGCGCTTCCTCCACCGCACTCACCACCGCCCTCGCCTTATTCACCGTTTCCTGATATTCCCGCGCGGGCACAGAATCCGCAACCACGCCGCCTCCCGCCTGAATGTACACGCGTCCATTCTTCGCCACGAGGGTTCGCAACGCGATGCACGAATCGAGATTCCCCGAAAAATCGAGATACAAAATCGCGCCCGCGTACATTCCGCGCCGCGTGGGCTCGAGTTCGTCAATAATTTCCATGGCGCGAACTTTCGGCGCGCCCGAAAGCGTCCCTGCCGGAAAGCACGCCATCAGCGCTTCGAAGCAATCCACGCCTTCGCGCAGCTTTCCGCTCAAGCTCGACACGAGATGCATCACGTGCGAATACCGCTCGACGTACATCAGCCGGTCCACGCGCACGGATCCGTATTCGCAAACGCGCCCAAGGTCGTTTCGCCCGAGGTCCACGAGCATGATGTGTTCGGCGCGTTCTTTCGGATCGGCCTGGAGATGCGCTTCGCGCGCGCGATCTACGTTTTCGTCGCGGCCGCGCGGTTGCGTCCCGGCGATTGGCCGATAGAAAGCGTCGCGCCCCTGCACCTTCACCAGCATTTCCGGCGANNACAATCGAAACATCGTCGAGCCGCAAAAAATAGAGGTAAGGCGACGGATTAATCACGCGCAAAGCGCGATAAATTTCGAACGGATCAGCATCCGTCTTCGCGCTGAATCGCTGGCTAGGCACAATCTGAAACGCATCACCAGCGCGAATGTACGCCTTCGCTTTTCGCACCGCCGCAAGATACTGCGCGCGCGTGAAATTCGAAGTGATGCGCAGCGGCATCGCTCGCTTTTTTCTACGCGAGCGCCGTTCTGCAAGCAACGGCCCTTGCAGTAACCGCCGGGTGCGCTCGATTACGCGCACTGCCTCGTCGTATTTCTCGCGCANNACTACCTTTGCCCTTCGCGTTGCCTTTATTTTTCCTGGTATTTTCGTTTTGGGCGTTGGTTTCGTCTTTGGTGTAAACGTTCTGAATAATCCACACGCGATGCCTTACGTGATCGAATGCCACCACGCCGCGATAAAACATCAGCACCGCATCGTCGAGCCCAAGATCGTCCCGTCCGCTAGCCGGAATCTTTTCGATCATCCGGACCATGTCGTAAGCGAAGCACCCAATCGCCCCGCCAATGAACGGCGGCA
>PMAA01000110.1:6164-12506 GCA_003152355.1 Acidobacteriota bacterium
CGAAACACTTCCGCCGGATTCGCTCCCGCAAACGTATACCGCGCGATGTTTTCTCCGCCCTCGACGCTCTCCAAAAGAAATGAATATTTCGCTCCGCGCGCAACCCGAAGATATGCCCCCACAGGCGTCAGCAAATCCGCCGTAAAACTCTCGTAAACCGGGACAAGGTTCCCCCTCCGCGCCAACCTCCGAAACGTAGCGTAATCCGGTTGAATCATCCCCGCCTTTTAATTTGCATTTTCACTTCAGACCATCGCGCCAAACATCAATCAATCCCAATCAACCACGCAAGCAAACATTCAATACAGGCACTTGTAGCGCCCGGCTTCAGCCGGGCACTCTTCGCCCTTCCCGACCCCGCCCGAAAAGCCGTCTATTCTATTTTCTCTTTTTCCTTTTCTCTTTTCTCTTTTCCCTTTTCTCATTTCTAATTTTCCCCCAGCCCGCCAACCACCGCCCTCCGCATCACGCTCTCCGGCGCGCGCTCCCCCGTCCAAATTTCCCACTGCGCCATCCCCTGCGCGACGAACATTTCCACGCCCGATACCGTTTCGATGCCGCGCCGGTCTGCGAGTTGCAAAAGCTTCGTCCGCCGCGGCCGGTAAATCGAATCAAACACGAGTCGGCAATTTAATTCCCTCGCTTCAAGCGGCGACTGATTTGTATTCGGGTACATCCCCACCGGCGTCGCGTTCACAATCGCGTCGAAGAATTCGCCGCGCAGTTGCCTCCTCGCAATCGCCTCGCCGCCAACCGCGCGCGCAAGTTCTTTTGCCTTCGCCGGACGCCGCGCGCAAACGCGGACCGTCGCTCCCGCTCGCGCCAGCGCGAATGCCACCGCGCGCGCAGCACCGCCCGCTCCCAAAATCAGCACGCAACTTCCCGCAAGCGCAATCCGGCTTTCGAGCGCCCGCAACACTCCAACGTAATCCGTATTGTAGCCGAACAGTTTCCCGCCTCCGCGAACCACAACCGTATTCACCGCGCCAATCGCCGCGGCCAACGGATCGCAATCGTCGAGATATTTGAGAATCGCCCGCTTGTGCGGAATCGTGACGCTCAATCCCGTAACACCGAGCTCCGGAATCGCTCTCATAAAATCGCGGAGATCACGAACGAGGAATGGAACAAACACGGCGTTGATGCCCCGCGCCTGAAACGCCGCGTTCTGCATCACCGGCGAAAGCGAATGATGAACTGGATTCCCGATCACGCCATACACGCTCGTGCGCCGATCTATGCCGTCCGCGCGATACAGTGTCTTCATCGCGTTCAACGAAACCTGGCCCGGCGCCGTCGCTTCCTCCACCGGCGCATACGCCAGCGCCGAACCGCCGCGCAGCGCCAAAATGCGCGCCGCTGCGCCAACTTCGCCCATCGGTATCGCNNCTCGCTCGAACGCGTTCGAGACTGGACGGGGTCTTCTTGAAATCGTGATACGAAATCAGAAGTTTTGCTTGCGATCGCAGCACCGCGAATTCCTGCTTCGAAATTTTCTCGGCAGTTTCAGTTTCGATATCGAGCCACGCGCACCCTGCGCGCCCTGCCTCCTGCAAAATCTCGATCTGATCCTTAATACTTCCCGCGAACTTGCCGCCCGCCGCTCGGCTGCGGCAAGTAGCGATCAGCGTCACGCGGTTCCTGGCGCGCTTGGCTTTCGTTCCCGCCAACCTCCGCAAAATCTTGCGAATTTCGGTGCGGCTGGCCAGCCAATCCAGCCTCAATTCCACAGTTCGGGTCTCGCGCAGCGCCCGAAGCAACTGTCCGGCGGCATCAGCCGCGTTCCGGCCGGCGACAACCGCGCAGATTTTGTCTTTCCCACAAATTCCAGGCATAAACCGCTCCGCGTATCCCCAACGGAATCTTGGGCTTCTACCATGCGGTGCACAATGTGTAAAGTCATGCCGGACATTGCCTTGACGCCTCGCGACGCCATTTGTTACGGTCGCTTGAGTGGGGATACGCGCCGCTTCGTCGGCGCGAACGTGTCTTAAGGAGTGTTCGTGATGCGCGGAAAACTTGTCATTCTAGGCTTGGCGGTGGCTCTCGCGAGTGTTTCGGCAAAAGCACAGGCGACACAGGTGAAAGTGCGAACGCCGATCCCGAACGATATGTACTGCTCGGGCGTGATATCCAATCAGGCTCCGCCGCAAGACACGTTCATCATCACCGGCGAAGGCTCAGATGCGAAAGTAACATTTCAGGAAGGCGATTATATCTATCTCAACAAAGGCGCGAGCCAGGGCGTCCATGTTGACGACGTATTTTCAATCGTGCGCCCAGTCACCGAGCCGACCAGGGAACCTTGGTTCAAATCGCAGTTCGTGCTGATGCGCGCTCTCGGCACCGTTTGGCAGGACGAAGGCCACGTCAAGGTCGTCGTCGTGAATCCGAACACTTCCATCGCGCAGATCGGGAGATCGTGCGAGTACATGCAGCGCGGAGATATCGCCGTGCCGTTCGTCGAGCGCGCGGCGCCTCCGCTAAAGGCCAACGATCAATTCGACCGCTTCGCGCCGGCGAGCGGCAAGGCCAAGGCGATGCTCGTCACTGGCAAGAGCTTCCAGGTTTCTTACGGCACCAACGATATGGTCTACGTGAATCTCGGCGAGGCGCAGGGTGTTCACGTGGGCGACTATTTCCGTGTTTTCCGATATCAAGATCAGGAAAGCGAAACCGCCTACCAGACCAGGCGAATGGCTTTTGAAGTTTACGGTTACGGCGGCGTTTCCAAGAGTTACAAGTGGGATAACGTTCCGCGGGAAGTTCTCGGCGAGGGCATCGTCGTGCGAACGTCGGCGAATGCCGCGTCCGTGCTGATAACGTTTGCGCTCAAGCCGATGTACGCGGGCGAATACGTCGAACTGGAATAAATTCTAAAACAAAGAAATAATCACGGCGCGGACGCACTGTTCGCGCCGTTTTTATTTTCCACCGCTTATTTCAGCCGTAATCCTATGTAGCGCCGGACCGGGTTTCATCCAGCAGCTTTTTGCCCTTTGCACATCTCGCGCGCCGCGAGCCTTTGCGGGTGCCCCATTCTTGCGAAGCAAGGGTGGGGCTTTTCGTCGTCGAGTTGCTCTACGGTGGTTCTTGCTTTACGCCATTTTCTTTATGCAAAGTCGCGATCGGAAAAAACCTCAGCCGTAAATGCAAAGATGCGCGTTTCCGCATCGCGCCACGCGTCGCGCGGCAGTCCTGCCTTGGAGCACGTTTCCTCAAGAAAACGCTCCGCATTCCAGCTGTATTCCGCGGCCACCTGAGGTAGCAGCAGACCGCGATTGCTGCCGCGCTGGATCATCAGGCCATGTACGCCCGTACGAACCTGCTCTGGCGCGATCGGCTCGAACGTCGAGAGAACCGAAATCTCAATTTCGATATCGGAGAGTTCTTCGGGTCGCATCGCATCGAAGCGCGGATCTTCTAGCGCGGAGGAAACCGCCGCGAGCACAACGACGCGCGCGAGTGGCTCGCCCGACTCGAGCCGTCCGATGCATCCGCGCAATCGCTTGCCGCGCCGCAGCGTGACGAACGCTCCCGCAGGCTCGCTGAGCGCGCCCGCCGGAACATCAACTTCGAGCGGTTCGCGCTTCGCGACGCTTTGCTCGATCGCGTGGCGCGCAGAATCTAGAAGTATTCGACGCTGACTGGTGTCGAGCCGGGCGCCGTTATCGAGTGGGGACATTTTGCGGCTTCTTGCCCTGCTCGAGAATGAGCAGGCTCTTGCGCCGCTGCTGAATGCGGTCGTTTACTTGACTCCAAAACATTTGGAAGTAATGCACGGCTGATATGATCGCGCTGATCACCACGAGCCACAGCAGCAATCTGCCGAGCGGTTTCAGCGCTGCATGTTTCGCAGCGAGAATCACAGCGCAGCCGCAGATTACTTGCAGCACCATCTTCGTTTTGCCGAGCGGCGACGCAGGAATAATCAATCCTTCGCTCGCCGCGATGTTTCGAAGTCCGAGCACGATGAACTCGCGTCCGATGATGATCACCACCATCCAGGCAGGCACGAGCCCCATTTCCACAAGCGAAATAAATGCGGCGGAGATGAGCAGTTTGTCGGCGATGGGATCGAGAAGAATACCGAGCGTGGTCACTTCGTTGCGCTTGCGCGCGAAATATCCGTCGGCGGCATCGGTCGCGGCGGCGGCGAGCAGAATCAGCACGCCCCAAACTTCAAAATGAACCGCGAGGCCCCAAAAATCGAAGTTCGGCTCGCGCGTGAGCAAGACGACAACGAGAAGCGGGACAAAAAAGATGCGCAGAGTCGTGAGGCTGTTCGGAAGGTTCATTTGATGCGCGAAAAAGCCGCCCGATGGAATTCGAATCGAGTTCGAAAGGCTCCGTGCGCGCCCTAAATCAATATAGTCCTGCATGGCGAGGCAGTCAACCTCACGTGTTCGAACAAGCAAATGCACTGCGGAAGTGCAACGTGCCGAGTCAACGAAGTCTCGTATCTAGTGACTGTTAGGAACTAAAATGCCCCAAGCTTGTGCAAATCCGCAATTCGCGATTTCGGCCAATTTTCGCGCAAAACGGGAATATGGCGAAAAGAGCAACGGCGTAAAGCCTTCAAAATCAGCCAATTGCCGACTAAATGAGGCTGATATAACTACAGCGACAACGTTGTACCGAAACTAAACATCGGCAAAGAAGAATCTGCATTCCACAGGTTTTCCACAGGGCACCGGGGTTGGTCGTGGTAGGGACATAAATTAATGCTTAAACCATGAACTCAGCCAGGCGGCGCGCGAGCGTCTCGGGAACCTCGGCCTCCAGCGAAATTTGCTCTCCGGTGGCCTCGGAGCTCAGAACGCGGCCGCAGGCGTGGACCATCGCGAGAGTGCGTCCCTCGGACATCGGCAAGCGGAGGCGAATGCGGGTAATGGGATCAATCGGAAGCGCCGCATCGATTTGCGCGAGAAGATTTTCGAGGCCTTCGCCGGTTTCCGCCGAGACGAACGCGCTGCGCGATGCAGCGCCGTTGCCGCTGTGCGTGCCCATGTTCGCGATGCGAGCGACTTCCTCGCGATCTTCGGGCGCGAGGCGATCGATTTTGTTGAAGATGTGCAGGCGCGGCCGATCCGCGACGCCAAGCTCCTGCAAAATCTTTACGACTTCCTCGTCGAGTTCGGCATGGCGCGGATTAGAAATATCGGTGACTTGCAGGATTAGCGCGGCTTCCTGAACTTCTTCGAGCGTCGCGCGAAACGCCGCGATCAGATCCGGCGGCAGATCGCGGAGGAATCCGACCGTGTCCGAGAGCAGAATGCGGCGATGCGACGGGAGCTTCACGCCGCGCACGGTGGGATCGAGCGTCGCAAACATTTTGGATGAAGTGAGCACGGTCGCGTGAGTGAGCGCATTAAACAGAGTCGACTTGCCCGCGTTAGTGTAGCCGACGAGCGCGATGGTGCCGAGAGGAATCGCCTGGCGCGCGCGGCGGCGCGTAGTGCGCTGGCGGCGAACCGTTTCGATCTGGTCCTTGATTTTTCGAACGCGGTCGCGAATGCGGCGGCGATCCGTTTCGAGTTTCTGTTCGCCAGGGCCGCGCGTTCCGATTCCGCCGCCAAGCCGCGAGAGTTCGGTGCCGCGCCCTGTCAGCCGCGGAAGCAAATAATTGAGCTGCGCGAGTTCCACTTGAAGCTGGCCTTCGCGCGTGCGCGCGTGCATTGCGAAAATATCGAGAATCAGTTGCGTGCGGTCAATCACGCGGCAGTCGGTGGCTGCTTCCATATTGCGAAGCTGCACCGGCGTCAAATTGTGATCCACGATGACGAGCGGCGCGCCGCGCATGTGCGCTTCGGCCTTCACTTCATCGAGCTTGCCGCGCCCGACCAGCGTAGCGGGATCGATTTTGTCGCGCACCTGCAGCAGGCTGCCGGTGACGTTCGCGCCTGCGCTCAGCGCGAGCTCTTCGAGCTCGAGCATGTTCTCGCGCTCAACGGCGCTGCCCGCGGCGGGCGTCCGCGATTTCCTCACGCTCACGCCAAGCAGCAGGACGCGCTCTCGATTGTCAACCGCATGCGTTGTTTTCATCTGCCCAGTTTCAATAGGAACGATTGGCCGAGCGCGCGGGGAAGCACGTTGGCGGAAATCTTCATCCGCACGCATTATACGCCAAGAGTTGAGGGCCGGGGTGCGTGGCCCGCGACCCGTGATTCGTGCGTGGGTCGCATTCTATTCGTGCTCGCCAGTGTGGCCTGATTTGTTACGATTAGACTTGGCCTCGGCATTTTGTTTTGTTGGAGTTACACCGATTTCTAATAATTCGTTGTTACGATTAGAATTCTCTTTTTTTGACGTTGGAACGTCGGGTCCGGATGCGTTCGGTGT
>PMAA01000110.1:12513-17789 GCA_003152355.1 Acidobacteriota bacterium
AGTCGCCAGTTACCTTGACAACTTGGGCCTCTGCAATTAGGAATTCGAGGCTATTGCGCATTTTGCGGCGGCGCAAACCATACAGACCGGTGGCGAAGGCGTGACGGTAGAGATTGGTGCGAGAGGGCAGGCCGTGCTCTTCCACGATAGCGTCCACGTGGGACCAGTGGATGAAGGCTTCGTCTATGGCTTCGCGTTCCGGGTGCTTGCAGATCACGCATTTGCGGGCGTGGCGTGCAAGATGGGCCCGCGGCGGCTGGCCAGGGCGAGAGCGATTCAGTTTATCATTTGAACCTATCATGGTTTTATAAATACCATCGTGTTGGCGAGTGCGCAAGTGTCAGTCTTGTGGATGGGAGTTCGAGAGCTGCGTAGAAATACGGATATATAGTTGATAAATCCGAGCGCATACGACGCGGCAGGAATAGGACCGGACGTAATTTCAGATTTCAGATTTGAAATTGCAAACTTGAGACGCGCGGATATCTGAGTCAATAGAGTCGAAACGTGATCTCGACCGGCATTTCAGTGACGGCAGGTTTGCCGTCCGGACCTGTAATCGGTTTAAACCTCCATCCTTGAACTGCGTCGACCGCTTGGCGGGTCAAACCGCATGGAAGCCCGCGAACAACAGATATTTGCGAGGGAATTCCGTCGGAGTCGATGCGGACTCGAAAGCCAACAGTCCCCTGAAACTTCGCTTTGACGGCTTCGTCGGAAAACTGAGGAGCCGGACACTCGATGCATTCGGGCTGGGATACGCGCTGGTCTTCCGGAAAATGTATCATCGGCAAACTGTACTCCGATGCTTTGCGCAGTTCTCGATTCCACACGTTGTCTTCCTTTAGGTAGAACTCGGTTGGGCTCGGGATCGGTTTCGAAATCAGATCCTTCATCGAAGCGGTTATTGGAAGAACCGTATTGTCACTGAATATGGATTTGTCGGCTTTCGGCGTCCACGCGTCAATATGAAACACGAGGCCGGCGGGCCGCGGGTCCATGGTGGCTTCAATCAATATGGAAATTCCAAGATCGTTCATGAAGCACTGGAGCGCGCTGGAAGAGAAAACTTCCTCGCGCAGATTGAACTTTGCGAGAGGCTGCTTGAGGTCTGATGGATTGAGAACCGTGAAGCCTTGAGCTTGTCTTTTCAGAGAATCGGCGAGTTCGCTTGCGATAGCGTGGCCCAATTCGGTGTCCGCGTGGTAGGCAGTACTGAAGTCCAGGACGAATACGGTTGTCACGCTGGGAGTGCTCTGGGCGGTTTTGCGAATCGCGTCGGCGAGGCGCGAGGGAATTGTACCGAGATCAGCAGGCTCTTGTGCGAGAGTGCGTTTGGAAAGGGCGGGCGCGGATACGGCGAGAAGTAGGGTGAGGGCGAGTGTGCGGCGAGCGATCAGCGTCGGAGTACCGGGCGGATTATACCATCACGGTAGTTCACGGGTGAGTACAGCGGGCTGGCGAGTGCGAAGTGACGGAAGAAGCGGCTATTTCGGATTTCAGATTGAAAATTGGGGACTGGAGATGCTCGGCGGGCGGATGGGAAGTCAAAAAACGCCGGCAGGATGCCGGCGCTACGAATGACATCGTGCCGCGGTTTTTTGTTAACGCCGCCGCACGAAAACTCGCGGGCAGGATGCCCGCGCCACAAACAGAGTGACAATTAAATTTGCGGCGAGTGCTGGGAATATCGTTGTAATGTGCTGCGGTGAAAAATCTTATGCGGGCATTGCTGCTCGGTATTTTTATTTTGGGGATTTACGCTCCTTGCGCGGAGGCGCAGCGCATTGATGAGCGCGAGGTTGCGATTCCGTGGGCGCTGGCGGGGCACAATGGGCTTGATGCGCTTTTGGTTTATGCGGAATTGCCGGGGAAGCATCCGCTGGTGGTGATTACGCACGGGTCGTCGCGGAAGGCGGAGGAGCATGCGGAGGTGACTCCGTGGCAGGAGTTACCGCAGGCGATTTGGTTTGCGCGGCGAGGATGGGTGGCGCTGGTGGTGGTGCGGCGCGGCTATGGGATATCGGGCGGGGAGCAGGACACGAAGCATGCCGGTCATTGCCCGGTGACCGATTATGAAGCGGCCGCGGAATATGGGGCGGAGGATTTGCGCGTGGCGATTGAGTATGGGCGCGCGCTGCCGCAGGTGGATGCGGCGCGCGTGATCGCGGTGGGAGTTTCCACCCGAGGATTGGCGACGGTGGCGCTGACGGCGAACGCGCCTCCCGGCCTGGTGGCGGCGATCAGCTTTGCGGGAGGGCGAGGATCGAAAGGCGACCACGATGTGTGCAACCCGGGCGATCTGGTGAATGCGTTCAAGGATTTCGGGAAACATTCGCGGACACCGATGCTGTGGCTCTACGCGGAGAACGACAAGTTTTTCTGGCCGGAGCTGGCGCAAAAATTCGACGAGGCATTTCGTTCGAAGGGAGGGCGCGACCAATTCATGCGCGCGCCGGCCGTCGGGGAGGATGGACACGCGCTCTTCCGGCACGTTGCGGATTGGTCGGCGACGGTGGATGAATTTCTGAAGGCGCAAAATCTGGTGACGATGGAGCAGCCGCTGCCTGAAATTACGCCGCCGAATGTCGCGCCTCCCGGCGGGCTCAGCGAACAGGGGCTGGAGGCTTTTAAGGACTATTTGCTGCTTGGGCCGCATAAAGCGTTTGCGACATCGCAGCATGCGTTTGGATTTTCGACCGCGCGGAGGACGGTGGATGAGGCGCGGGAGAAGGCGATGGAGAATTGCAAGCACGCGACTCAGGATGGCGGGGCGTGCGCGGTCGTCTCCGTGGATAACGCCGAGGTGCGACAGTAAGAGCGACGGCGCGAAGGGATGACGTATTCGAGCGGCTGGCTACTCCCGCGACCTACCGGTAAGTCAAAAACGCCGGCAGGATGCCGGCGCGACGAAGGATGGGCGGATAGTGGGGAGGTGATGCACGTAGATTTGCGTTCAAGTAGACGGGCTTGGCAGCCGATTTAGGTAGATTCGCGTTCGGTACGGGTTTGTGCGGCGGGCTGCAGTGATGAAGTGGGCGGCCGGTTTTGCTGAGTGGTGAACGCTGGAAGAGTTCAATCATGAGCGTGAAGGCGTCGGTTGCAAGTCTTGCGAATCAGGTGCTGCGGCGGTATAACGCGCAGATTGTTCCCGCGAATATTTTGCACGAGTGGCAGAGGGCGCCGGTCACTCGGCCTTGCTTCAACGAACGCGGCTTGCCTGACGAAGCGGCGCGATATCTGAGGCCGGACAATCCGAAGCTTGTCGAGCTGCAGCGGCGGTATGGAGCGTTTGATGCCGATGTGACGACGCCATTTATTTGGACGGATGGGCACGTTCGTGCGGAAGATATTGCGTATTTTCGCGGGGATAATGCGTGGGTTTGGCAGGTGAGAGGCAAAAATTCGAATGTTCTCGCTTACGCTTTGAGCTTCTACTATTTGAAATCGATTGACCGGCTGGGGCTGCTCGACAAACTGGCCGAGGACAACAGCTTTGGGAATTTTACCTTTACGATTGATGGCCGCGAAATTTCGCGCGATTTGCTCGACTCCATCGCGGAAATTTATTTTCTGGACCGGCACCTGGGGATTGCTTCGCGGGCGGGATTTCGCGTGCTTGACGTGGGAGCGGGCTACGGGCGGCTGGCGCATCGCATGGTGAGCGCGCTGCCGAACATTGAGCGATATTTTTGTACGGATGCGGTGGCTGTTTCCACTTTTGTGAGCGATTACTATTTGCGATTTCGGGGCGCGGAGAGGGCACGCGCGATACCGCTTGATGAGATTGATGGCGCGCTGCGCGATCATCCGGTGGATCTGGCGATCAATATCCATAGTTTTTCCGAGTGCCGAATGGAAGCGATCGAGTGGTGGGCGCGATTGCTCGGCAAACATCGCGTGAAGAATTTGATGATCGCGCCGAACGGCGAGGGCGAGCGGATGGAGCGCTTGACCACCAACGATGGGCACGATTTTCTTCCAATTTTTGAGCGTTATGGATACCGGACTGTTGTGAAAGAGCCGAAATTTATGGAGCCTGTGGTGCAAGAGTATGGAGTTTTGCCGGCTTGGTATCATTTGCTGGAATTAGGTGATTGAAGTGCGGGAGCCTCCGTGCTCTGAAGTTGCGGGCTGGCGATGATGAAGGTCGAAATGCGGTGCGGCTTAAGGAAGAGGTGCGCGTGACTAGGAGTTGGATCGGGCTGCTGGTGGTCGCGAGTTTTGTCTTGGGGAATATTTCCGTTGCTGGGCGAGCGCAGAGCGGAGCGGGTGCGGCCTCCGGTGCTGCGCCAATGGCGACATCGGGTGCCGTGGCGGGCGTGGCCGAGCGGCGCGTAGGTCATTTGCGGCATGGTATTAATTTGAGTGAGTGGTTCCAGGCGGGCGGGGATCCGAATGGGCTTACGAAGCAGCATTTTGATTCGGCGATTACCGATGAGGACCTGGCGCTGATTCAGGCGATGGGGTTCGATCATGTGCGGCTAGGCGTGAATCCGCAACCGATGTTTGACGAGCGCGAGCCCAACAAGATTCCCGCCCAATATTTATTATCGANNGTCGAGAACTTTGCGGATTTTTGGCGCGGGATGGCGCAGCATTTTTCGAGTTACGATCCCGAGCGCGTTTTTTTTGAGATCTTGAATGAGCCGGAGGCGCGCGATCCTTACCGGTGGTACGGCATCGAGACGAAGCTGGCGGGGGCGATTCGCGCGGGCGCGCCGCAGCATACGATTATTGCCACGGGCGCACGGTGGTCGGACGACGATGACTTGCTTTTTCTCGAACCGCTGCGCGATGCGAATGTGATTTACACGTTTCATTTTTACGAGTCGCACATTTTCACGCATCAGGGGGCGACTTGGGGCGAAAGCTGGTGGCATTTTTTGCGAGGCGTGCCGTATCCCTCCGATCCTGAGAACGTGCAGAGCGCGGCGAATGAAATTGCCGATCCAGTTCATCGGTTGCAAGTGGTGCGCTATGGAACCGATCGGTGGAACGCGACGCGGATTGATAAGGAGATCACGCAGGCTGCCGATTGGAGCGCGCATTGGGGCGTTCCGATCATTTGCAATGAGTTTGGCGTGTATCGGAAGAATGCCGATGCGAAGGATCGCGCGGCGTGGATTTTGGATGTGCGGACGTCGCTNNGAGAAGCATGGGATTGGATGGGCGATGTGGGATTACGACGGAGGATTTGGAGTGGTGACGCGCGAGAACGGACATGCGGTGGCGGATCAAGTGACGGTTGGGGCGCTTGGGCGGACGATGGCGGC
>PMAA01000045.1:0-10133 GCA_003152355.1 Acidobacteriota bacterium
ATTTTCTGGGCATTCGATTGGATGTCCCCGCCAATGAAGCCAACGCACCACTGATATCGTCCTCCGAAAGCCGCGTAAAAGTGCGCGTCATAAAGACGAACGAAGATTTAATGATCGTGCGCCACGTCGAGTCCTTGCTCGGATGGTCAAATTCCTAGCGCCGATCATCTTTTCACGGAATCTTAATGTCAGTATCTTATTCTTGGGCAAATCTCACGTTGAAACTTATACAATCACGCAGGAGTTGTGCCGCGAGATTCTTTCCGTCTGAAGGACGGAGCAACAAACGCGGAAGAAATGAATGCAGGAGAAATGATGCTTGAATTTGATGCCGCCCTATCGACGGTCGTCGAGGTCACCAAAAAAACGCAAAACGCCGAAAAGTCTCCAGCTCCCGCCGCGCCTAGCGGCCCGCTCTCGGCCCATTTATTGAGCAAAATGCAACGCTACTGGTACGCCGCGAATTATCTCTGCGTCGGCCAAATCTATCTCCAGGATAATCCGCTACTCCGCGAGCCGCTCACAAAAGCGCACATCAAGCCGCGCCTGCTGGGCCACTGGGGCACATCGGCCGGGCAAAATTTCATCTACGTCCATCTGAACCGCCTGATCCGCGAGACGAATGCAAATATTATCTACATCTCGGGCCCCGGCCACGGAGGGCCGACGCTAAACGCCTGCGCGTACCTCGAAGGAACTTATACCGAGGTGCATCCTGAAATTCCTCAGGACATCCACGGCATGCGCCTTCTGTTTCGCTCTTTCTCAACGCCGGGTGGCATCCCGAGTCACTGCGGCCCGCATACGCCGAACTCGATGCACGAGGGAGGCGAACTGGGCTATTCACTCGTACATGCTTTTGGAGCCGCCTTCGACAATCCCGATCTGATCGTGGCCTGCGTCGTCGGCGACGGCGAAGCCGAGACCTGCCCGCTCGAAGGAAGCTGGAAGGGAATCAAGTTCCTGAATCCGGCGCGCGACGGAGCCGTGCTGCCGATCCTGCATCTGAATGGCTACAAAATATCCGGCCCCACGGTCACAGCTCGCACGAGCGACGAGGAGCTCATCGCGTTCTACAAGGGCCTCGGCTACGCGCCAGAATTCGTTGAAGGCGACGATCCCGAAATCGTCCACCAACTTCTCGCCGCAGCTCTCGATCGCTCCTACGCAGGCATACGCGATATTCAAAAAACCTTCCGCACAAAAGACGCACACACAAATGCAAACAACGGCCAGCCGCGCCAGCCGTGGCCGATGATTGTCTTGCGCACTCCAAAAGGTTGGACATGCCCGAAAGAAGTGGATGGCCTGCCCATCGAAGGCACATTCCGCGCACACCAAGTCCCGCTCTCCACAGTTTGTGAAAATCCAGAACATCTAAAAATGCTCGAAGCCTGGATGCGCAAGTACTCCCCGGACGAGTTATTTGACAAGGACGGCCATCTGATCGCCGAGCTCGCCGCGCTAGCTCCCGACGGAAATCGCCGCATGGGTGCAAATCCTCACGTCAACGGCGGCCGATTACTGAAGGCGCTCGATCTCCCCGACTTCTCCCAATACGCATTGGCTATACCCGGCCCCGGCGAGGTAGTAGCAGAAGCGCCTCGCAAACTCGGAGAGTATCTGCGCGACGTCATCAAACTCAACCCGGCCAATTTCCGCCTGTTCTGCCCGGATGAAACGAATTCGAATCGCCTCAACGCAGTCTTCGATACCACCAACCGCTGCACGATGGAGCCGATCGTTTCCATCGACGACCACCTCGCTCCCGACGGCCGCGTGATGGAAGTGCTCAGCGAACACCTTTGCGAAGGCTGGCTCGAAGGCTATTTGCTCACCGGCCGGCATGGCGTCTGGTCATCGTACGAGGCATTCGCTCAAGTGGTCGATTCGATGGTGACGCAGCACGCGAAGTGGATGGAGCAGTGTCTTGAATATCCCTGGCGCAGGCCGCTCGCCTCTCTGAACGTCTTTCTCACCAGCCACGCCTGGCGAAATGACCACAATGGTTTCAGCCATCAAGCGCCGGGCTTTGTCGACAACGCACTGCAACGCCGCAGCGAAGTGGCTCGCGTCTACTATCCGCCGGATTCAAATTGCTTGCTGAACGTGTTCGATCACTGCCTGCGCAGCCGCAATTATTTTAACGTCGTCACCTGCGGAAAGCAGCCGCAGCTGCAATGGCTCACGTTCGATGAAGCGCTCGCTCATTGCTCTCAAGGGGCATCAATCTGGAAATTTGCGACGAACGATGGCGGAACGGAGCCTGACATTGTTCTTGCGTGCGCCGGCGACGTTCCCACTATCGAAGCCTGCGCGACGTCCTGGCTCCTACAGAAACACGTGCCCGGAATCAAGGTGCGCGTTGTGAATGTCGTAGATCTGAATGCGCTGATGAGTCCCGACGATCATCCACACGGCATGGACAATATTTCGTTCAACGCGCTTTTTACGCCGAACGTAGATGTGATCTTTGCGTTCCACGGCTATCGGTGGCTAATTCACAGCATGGTGCATGGCCGTTCAAATGAAGCAAGGTTCCACGTGCGCGGATTCAATGACGAGGGCACAACCACGACTCCGTTCGATATGGTCGTGCTCAACAAGATGAGCCGCTTTCATCTTGCCATTGACGCACTCAAGCATGTCCCGCGATTGCGTTCGCAGGCCTCGGACGCGATTGATATGTTCAACCGGAAACTGTACGAGCACCACGCTTACATCCGGCAGCATTTCGAAGATATGCCCGAAATTAGAAATTGGAGTTGGACAAAAGATTTCAGCGAGCCTGCAGCGCCACCGCCCCTCGCGAAAGGACAGCCTCGCGCTCAGACGTTCACAGACAATTAAGTAGAGGATAATTCAGAATCCGAAGAGACGGTTTTCAGAGCTCAAAGACACAAATTCCAGGGCCCGGAGGCTCCCGCCTCGGGGTCTGCTAACCGCTTCCTGCATCAGATTCACCTGAACCCATCGCGCAAAGAAGAATTTTGAAATCATCGACTATCAATATGGATCAGGGTCTCGATTGTGCTATCGCATCCGTTTCCGTACCCGTGGAGTGATCCATGCGGCCAAACAGCGAGTGCGGTCCTCCGATGAATTCACGCGCGATATTCATCCCCACGAACTCCAGCAAGGTGTAGTTGCCCATTCGCAACCCGTCTTTGGCGCTATAGCGGTTCGGATACCAACCATAAACTGCAGTCATGGATCCCGCATAGGGCGCGATCAGCGCGGGGAAAGACAACCAGCGATGTCCGTTCTCGCCGCGCCGCGCCGTCACCGTCGAAATCGCGGCATGGCCCAATCGCGGAAATATTCCTTTGCAATCGCAGTGGTAATACAATGTGTCTTCCCGAAACGCTTCCGCCAAGGCGTAGCGCGTAGTCGTCGTTGCCAGCGCGACGCCGAAGTCGGATCCAACCCGCTCGCCGAACGCTCCCACCCCTTGCCCCCACTCTGGAGGCGTTTTGTCCGCTTGATCAATTCCGCCTACGATTCCGGCGCTGATGATCGCGTAGGGGCCAAAGCCATCGAAGAAGTAATTCCGCAGCTTCGTTTTCTCCGTGGGTCGCGTATAGGTCGGCTCCAGTTGTGAAGAAATTGTGCCGGGCGTGGGCGAGACGGCGTCACTGAACGAGGATTTTGCATCGGTGGCGGATTGCGCTATTGCTTCAGGCGAAAGTGCTGCCAGGCCCGTTATGACAATGAATATGGCGATGGGTAGAGACACGACTCGGAACCGCTTCATCACGAATTCTCCTTGCCTAGAACTTACGATTGAGGTTGGCCGTAGCAGCGAGCCAGAGGGGAACTAAGACCTCGACAACAAGTAGTAACACGCGAGATTTGAGCCGTCTGTGCCAAACAGAACACAATCATTTGGCATCTAACTGAGTGGCCAAACTGCTCTGGTACCGCCTGCGTCTCGCCGGCTCTTCGCCTTCATTCACGGCCCATTGAGGACCAAGACGAGTAGAAAAAAGTGTCCAGGTCGAATAGCACGACCGCGCTCCTGCCCATAGCTAGTTCGGATTAATCGCCGCAGCCTCGCCGGCGGGTGCCGGGCGCAGATTTTATTCCTGTTTGCCAGTGGAGCTTTCTGATTCCCGGTGAGCTTCCTGCGCCAACTGATAAGCCTTATGAGAATGTTCCAAAGCTTGCCGGGAATACTCGTGCCCAGTCATATGGTCCCCTTTGTCGTGATGCGTTGCGGCAACACGGTGCGCGTGAGCGGCGAGATCGTGGAACTCTGCAGCGCGTTGGTGCGAATCGTTTGGCATGTGCTTTTCTCCTTGCGACGAAACGATATGAGCAATTGCGATAAAGGATGGCTGGACGAATGAATAGACGATAGCGCAACCGACGGGCCGATCGCGAGCACACAAACAAGTCTAGCGAGTCGGCGTTGATTCTCGGACTATGTGAGGCGGGCTCTGGCTGGAATCTTCGCGCTTCGGTTTGTTCTGCTTCGGTTTCTTTTTTTCGCGTTTCCCCACGTTCTTGTTTCCCATTCCCGCATGTTGGCATAGCTCCGGCTGTCCCGCAAGACCCTCTAGACCCAAAATGAATCACCTCTATTTGGGCACACTCGACGTATCTCGGTTAGAATGCGTTTTGTCGTGGCGGGGTACTCTTTTCAGATTAGCAAGAAAACGATCTTGGCCGATAATCACCTACGACAACGAATACGATTTTAATGAGAAATCTTGGGCAAGGAGCGGCACATGCGCGCGTACGCAGTCCGGAGCTTTGGCGAGGCTCCCGCGATTCACGATCTACCAATACCATCCGCGAACGGCGCGTTCCTGATACGCGTGAAGTGCGCGGGGGTTAATCCGATCGATTACAAGCTCGTCGAAAGATTGACCGCCGCCTCGACATATCCCTTCGTCCTGGGCGCAGACTTCGCAGGTGTCGTCGAACGCGTTCCAGTGGGAGAACTCGATTTTCATATCGGCGACCGTATCTTCGGCATGGCACGGTCACACGGCGCGTACGCCGAGTACACCGCAGTCGCACCGGGCGTTAAGACAGAACCGCTGGCGCATATCCCTAGCGGCGTTACTGACGAGCAGGCGGCCGCGCTGCCAATCCCAGCCATAACTGCGCTCAGGTCGCTCGATCTGCTGGCCCTCATCTCGGGCCAGCGCGTCGTTGTGATGGGCGCGACGGGCGGAGTCGGGGGCTACGGGGTGCAGATGGCGCGCGCCCGGGGCGCGCACGTGATCGCAACAGTTCGCGGCGACGCCGACGAAGCTCGTCGCCTCGGTGCCGAAGAGGTTTACGACACGAAAGATGGCGACGTAGTCAGCGCGCTGCACGCAGCTCATCCGAACGGCGTAGACGCGGTCCTCGATCTCGTCAACGGTGCGGACGCAATTCGCCGCGACGCTGAGATCCTCAAGTCGGGAGGTAGCCTGGTCTCGACGATCTACGCGGCCGACGAGAAGTGGTTCGCTGAGCGCAAAATCACGGCGCACAATCTTGCGGGCAATTCGAATCCCCTGTCGTCACCGCAAGGGCTTATCGAAGTTGCGCGCATGCTCGCGGCCGGGACGATCACTGCGAGGAACCGCTCCACGGTTGACCTGGACGGCGTGGGACAAGTACTCGAAAAGCTGCGCAACGGCGGCCTCGGTGGCAAGGCCGTCATCCGCCTTTAGAAGCGCGATTCCATTGCTGGCGCGTTGGTGTTCCAAATGCAGCGAGTCGGGGCTAGTACATTTGTTTTGAAACCTTGTACAACTCATATCTGTCAAATGATTAAGGGGAGGCTTTGATTATGGACGCGCAGACGAGGTTCAAGAAAATGGAAACTTTCGGAATTGGCCCGAATTTCGCAAGTCCAGGCTCCTCGAGGCCTCGAATGATCGAGAAGCTCTTGATTTCCGTGTTGTCGTTGGGTCTCATATTCGCGACTTGGACCCAAAATATCGCGGCCTCTCAAGACGCGCAGGCACCCGACCAGAGCGCCGCCCCGGCCGCGCAGGCGCCGCCATACGCGCAACAGACTCCCGGCCAATTACAGCAATTAGTAGCACCGATTGCACTTTATCCGGATTCGCTCGTCGCGCAAATTCTGGCCGCCTCCACGTTCCCTGAGCAAGTCGTCGAGGCCGACAGATGGGTGCAGGCGCACCCTGATTTAAAAGGCGATGCTTTGGCACAAGCTGTGGACCAGCAAAACTGGGATCCGAGCGTCAAAGCGCTCACTGCATTTCCATCCGTCCTTGGAAATATGGACAAAAATCTTTCCTGGACGTCATCCCTGGGCGACGCTTACTACAACCAACAACAGGATGTAATGAACGCCGTACAATTCATGCGCGGGAAGGCGGAACAAGCCGGCAACTTGAAAACCACGCCGCAACAAACCGTCGAGACACAAGACTCGACGATCGTCATTCAGCCTGCGGATCCTCAGGTCGTTTACGTCCCCGCCTATAATCCGTGGTTGGTTTACGGGTATCCCGTAGGCCCGTGGCCGGGGTGGTATCCGTATCCCGGAATTTGGTATGGCGGCCCGTACCTTTCGTTCGGAGTCGGTTTCGGAATCGGCTTCTACGGCGGTTTTGGATGGGGATGGGGTAATTGGGGATTCAACTGGCGTGGCGGATACCCGCTTTATAATCGCGGCAGGTACTACTCGCGGAGCCCGACGTTTTACAACCGAACCAATTTCTACCGCGGCGGTGTCCGCGGCGGGGCAGGTGTCCGCGCTGGGAACGTTGGCGGGCGCGGCGGAGTTTACGACCGTCCCGGCGCAACAGCCCGCCCATTCGAGGGAGATGCTCGCGCGGCCCGAGGATACGCTGAACCTCGCGGTCAGACCGGCACCCGCTCGGGAGCGTTCAGCGGTTACGATCATGGCGGACAGACACGGAGCTATTCGTCGCGCGGAAGCGGCAGCTTCGGTGGCGGCGGGCATGCCGGCGGTGGCGGCGGGCACGGCGGCGGCGGGCATCACTAATTGAAGTCTCGTTATGTTCAATCGAATTCTCATTTTGTTCGATGGAAGACTCGTGATGGCTTTACTCGATCGTGAAATTTAGTTATGGAGAATAAGCATATGCGGCGAGCGAAACTGAATTTCAGCAAATTTAATCGGGGCACGGTTCCTGAGTTAGCCGCGATTGCGATCCTATTGACGGCGTGCTTTCCCGCCCTTGCCATGGCTCAGCAGCAAGGCCAGAAAACATTTCCGTCAGCGGACGCAGCGAGCCAGGCACTCGTCACAGCAGCACAGAGTAACGATGAAAAAGCCATGCTCGATATCCTCGGCCCGGACGGAAAGCAAATCGTCTCGTCCGGAGACGATACCGAGGACGCCCAAAACCGCGCCAATTTCGCCCAGAGATATCAGGAAATGCACCGTCTGGTGACTGAACCGGATGGAACCACCACCCTGTATATCGGCGCTGAAAATTGGCCCACGCCCATACCCATCGCGAACAAAGGCAATTTGTGGTATTTCGACACCGAGGCCGGCAAGAAAGAAATTCTGTACCGCCGAGTTGGAAAAAATGAAATGTCGGCCATCCGAGTGTGCCAGGAGCTAGTGGCGGCGGAAAAGGAATACTACTCTACCCAGCACAACGAGTACGCGCAGAAGGTCTTCAGCGACGAAGGTCAGCATGATGGCCTTTATTGGAAAGTTGCTGAGGGCGGCTCCCCAAGTCCCATTGGGCCCCTGGTCGCATCGGCCGTTGCCGAGGGCTATACCAAAAATCAAAACGGCGCTCCAACTCCATTCCGCGGTTACTTCTTCCACGTCGTAACGGCTCAAGGGAAAAATGCTCCGGGCGGCGCGAAAAGTTACATCGTCAACGGCAAAATGACCGACGGATTCGCTTTCATCGCGTATCCCGCGGAATACAGGTCGTCCGGCGTGATGACATTCANNGGAATTGTCTATCAGAAGGATCTCGGCAAAAAGACCGGCGTCATCGCCAAGACCATGGCGGATTACAACCCAAACGCCACTTGGCAAAAAGCTGAGGACGAGCAAGAGCAGAGCGCCGCCGATAAGGACAGCAAGTAAATCGTTCAGCCGCCCACGTCAACCGATCGGTTGCGAATCGGCGTGAGCGAGCGCAGGTGCTTGCGGACCCGCGTCCGCTGTGTCCCGCTGACGAACCGTAAACGCGAGAGCCCCCAGCGCCAATATTGCAGGAAAGCACACGATAACGTACCGGGGCTCGACAGTCTGCAATTGCGTAAGAAGCGCCGTGCGCACAACGATGAACGCAATCAGCAACACCAACGCTGGATGCCTGCGGCAACGCCACGCACCCACAAACGCGAGAACGAGATAAACGCAGTTCAAAATCCCGAAGGCGAGCGTCACATCGAAATCCGTCGGATTGCCGCGCCATCTCTCCTCCGGCGGCCAAAGCTTCCCCGAATAGGGCAGTAATTCGATCCGCGGCGTAAACCAAATCATCCACGCTCGATACACAGGAATAAGAAAATACGTGCGCATTGGATGCCGCGCCGCTCGCTCGCGCGCCAGCAGCGCAAATTCGTGATCCAGCACTGGCGACATGTTCAACTCATTGTTGTATCTGTTCAACAATGATTCGACTCGTGCGCGTTCCGCCGCAGAATCGAACGCTGAACCCGGCAGAGTCTCAATGCGGATCGGCGCTTTCTCAAGCTTCCAAGTCACCACATACGCGTCCCCAAACTGCACCATCCACGTTCGCGTCCATTCGTAGAATCCGCGCGGAATGTAATCGCCTTTAGTCTCTGCATAACGCGGCGCGAGAAATTCAATCCGCCCAAGAGTGATCGCATTCCGCGCCGCCCACGGCGCCAGAACAAGTAGCAGCCCCGCCACAATCCACGAAACCGCAAGCGCCAGTCTCGACCAATCCGCCCGCCTCCACGAGCGCACACTCAATGCAAACACCGCTGCGACCAAAAGCAGCGGCGCCTCAGGCCGCACCAAAGTCCCAATTCCAATAATTAATCCACCGCCCATCCACAACCCAGCGCGATAAAGTAATGCGCGTCTCTCGAGCGCACGCGGAGGAACCTCGATAGAACGATCGTCGAGCACCCGCACAAAAAACAAAAGCGCCAAAGTCGTCAGAAACGTAGCCAGAACTTCAGTCAGCACAATCGCGCTGTAATTCGCAGTGAACGGACAAAGCGCCGCCAACCAAAGCGCACCAGTCGCAGCAAACCTTCGTCTGGAGGCAGGTGCGAGGCAAGCCGCAATCGCCGCGGCCAAAACGCACGTCCCCAAATCAATCACCGCCTGCACGATCATCACGGCTTTATCAGATCGCCCAAACACAGCGTAAACAGCGGCAAGAAACGCCGGATACCCCGGCATTCGCATATCCACAGGACTCAATTGCCCGCGCACGAAGAGCCCATACACGCCGTGATACAACCAGTTGCGCGCGAGTTCTTCGTAAAATTTCGTGTCGCCCGAGTAAGGCGCAAACTTGAAGATGAAAAACAAACGCAACGCGAAACCAATCAACAGAGCAGCGCCCAATTGAATGTAGGAGACAGGAAGAAAATTCCGCGCGGTCCTTATAGAGGAATCATCCGTCGAAGCAAATTTCGTGCCCAAAGGTTTAGAGAACCAAGACTACTCGGTCGATTGCGGCCTCGCAAGCTCGGCAGTCTGGCACGTCATCAATTTCGGATTCCGCGACGGCACTTTTGCCCAAGACGCAACTTTGTTGCCCGCGCGCGAAACTATGTACGTGAAAGCGAGTGAAAGCCCAAGTGAAAGTATGGCAGCGCCTGATAGCATCCCGGCATCATGGAAGCATTCAGCCGCCGCGACTGTACCGTTCAGCACACACGCCGGCTAATATACTCTCGAACTTCTCATGCCTGCCCTCGTGGCGCGGGCATCTCCGGTTTCTGGAGTCCGATGGACTCCACCGGAGTCCTGACATCGGACCTGCCCGCGGTTTTTTCCGCCCAGTTGGCGTGAACAAGAATTGCGGGCAAAATGCTGCGTTGCCAATGCTTCTGCACTGAGAATCGAGCTATTAGCGCCAGCCGTTGAAATCACAACCAATTTGCAGTTATGTCCGTTTAAGCACAGCTATCGCCCGCCCTCATCGTCTAGCATGTGCTTCTGTGCAAGTGGGCAATTAGCC
>PMAA01000045.1:10143-10300 GCA_003152355.1 Acidobacteriota bacterium
ACTCACACAGAAAAAACGCAGGATCTTGGGATAAGTCGAGAGTCAACCTGCGAAAAGAGGAGTTAGACAGACAATGCCTTTGCTCAACATCGTGATGGTTTTGATCGTGGTGGGCGTGCTGCTCTGGCTTGTCAATCGCTACATACCTATGCAGGGG
>PMAA01000089.1 GCA_003152355.1 Acidobacteriota bacterium
CTATCGAGGCGAATGCCTAGCTTCTCGAGGAACTCAAAATCGGGATGGTATCCCGTCATCGCAAAAACGTGCGCCGCCGGAATTGCGCGCTCGTCCGAACCGTTTCGAATCCAGATTCGATCGCGCTCGATACGCGCGACGTGCGTGTTGAAATGCGCTTGTATTTCTCCAGCCTTGATCCGGTTCTCGATGTCGGGACGCACCCAATATTTAAGCGACGCGCCGAGCTGGCCGCCGCGGTGAACCAGCGTAACGCGTGCCCCGCCGCGAAATAGCTCCAGCGCGGTTTCGGCAGCAGAATTCTTTGCGCCGATCACGACCACGTCCTCGTGCCAGTACGGATGCGGATCGGTGAAGTAGTGCGAAATGTTCGGCAGGTCTTCACCGGGAACGTTTAGAAGATTCGGCCGGTCGTAGTAACCCGTCGCGACGATTATCTTTCGGCAATGGTAGGTGTGTCGCACACCCTCCGCATCCTGCGTGGCGACGACGAATGCACCATCATGTCCGCTCACGCCCTCAACCGTTTCGTAAAGGCGCAGATCAAGGCCGTAGTGTTCGGTGACGCGCCGATAATATTTCAGCCCTTCTGACCGGGTCGGCTTTGAGTTAGCGGAAGTCAGCGGCAAGTCGCCGATTTCCAGGCGTTCACCAGTGGTGAAAAACTGCATATTCGCCGGATAGTGAAAGATCGAATTGCAGAGGCAGCCTTTGTCGATCACGAGGGGGCGCAGCCCGGCCCGCTTCACTTCAATCGCGCAGGCAAGGCCGGTCGGGCCGGCACCGATGCAAACCACGTCGAAAGGATCGCTCATATCGTGCTAGTTTGCGGATGTTTGCTTGAGTTTGCAACCGGAGCGAAGTACGCGAATGCAATGGATAATCACGGGATGGTATTGAGGGCTGAATTGAGGCTGCGAACGAATTCGGCGAGAATAGCAAGGCGGTCAGGCGTGGCTTCAACGCGGGACTTCTTCCAGACGAAGAACTGGCTGCCTGCGTCGTTGATTTTTACGCTGAGATTTCCGGCTAGAAGCCAGGAAGGTTCGCCGAATATACGGAAGCTGGAAGTTGATTCGGGAGCTAACAGAGCGGCGCAATCGCCCCGGCGCACCCCAACGTAATTTGCGTACATTGGGAAGGCGACGACTACGAAGCCGAGAGAATTTAGGCGCGAGAGGATGGCGAGTTGGGCGGAAGAAAACTCGGGCATGGAGACAGGGTGAGCGGGGGCGAGGCGAGAGTCAAGATTGGAAATTGGAAAATGGAAAATGGAAGAGGGCAAGAAGCAGAACGCGATTTCAAATTTGAGATTTCGGATTTGAGAATTGACCTGCAGCTTTGGGACGAGGAATAGGAAGCCAGGAATTTCAACGGTCGTGCTGAGCAGGAAATACAGATTCCTACTGCACTTTCACCGGAGCCGCGAACCATCCCGGCGTCCGAGATATTACGATTCACAAAAGTATTAAGAAATCGGGCTCCCGCGAGGGAAATAACACCAACTCAGAGACAGTTTCCAACTGAAGCGCCGTCTGCGTGCCGGTCGAGCGGCAGAATTTTCGACCCGATCGGCAGTCCGCGCCTTGTCTAGGCGGCGGATGCGGATGAAGCGAGCGAGCCGGATTCGAGTTCGCGGAGAATTGAGCGCAGTGCGGAGGCGAGTTCCTCGCGGCTCACTTGGCTTTTGCGAAATTGCACGCGCAGGCGGAACGCGCCGTCAGAGGGCTGAAAATCGAAGAGGAACGGTTTCGGGCGTGGCTCAGGCGCATTCTCCTGCTGGCGCTCGCGGCGCGCCTCATCGCGCGAAAGCCCGCCAGCGGCGATGCGCTCGACCATTTCGCGCATCTTTTTCTCGTTCGGTTGGCGCGAGACTTGAAGTAGCAGCGACTTCGTGACGATTCCCTTCTCGACGCAAACATCCCGAATCGCATCGGGAATCACGCGCAGCGAAAGCGTCTCGGTTACGGACGAGCGCGCCTTGCCGATTTTCTTGGCGATATCGTCATGCGTGTAATCGAAATGCTCGGCGAGTCGATTCAGACCATCGGCCTCTTCGAATGCAGTCAAGTCTTTGCGCTGCAAATTCTCGATCAGCGCAAGTTCGAGCGTTTCGGCATCGTCGGCAATTTTCTCAATGCACGGCACTTCGCGCAAGCCGGCAGCGCGGGACGCATGATAGCGGCGCTCGCCGGAAATGATGTAATAGGTGTCTTCGCGCGGAACGTAGCGGACGAGCAACGGTTCGAGTACACCCTTTTCGCGTATCGAATCAGCGAGCTCGCGGACGTCGCCGATGGTCTTGCGCGGCTGGTCTGGATTAGGACGAACCTTGTCGAGCGGAATCATTCGCCCTATAGACGCGCCGCTGTAGCTGGCCAGCGTCTCTACATAGTGTGCGTCATGCCGCATCTTGAGTGTGACGGGCAACCCGATCTTCCTGGACACGTTGCAACACCTCCTGAGCGAGCTTCCGATATTCCTCGGCGCCGGTTGATTTCGGCGCGTATGAAAAAATTGTCTCTTTGTAGGCGGGGCTTTCTTCGAGACGCACGTTCTTGCTGATGCGCGTCTTGAAAAGCGCTTCACCGAAGACGGCGCGAATTTGTTCGTGCGTGTCGCGCGAAATGTTGGTCCGCTTATCGAAGAGCGTGATCACGACGCCGAGAATTTTCAGGGCGGGGTTCGGCCGTGATCGAATTCGGCCGAACGTTTCGAGCAAATCATCGGTGCCTTCGATCGCGAAGTACGCGGCTTGAATCGGCACGAGAAGATGCGTGGCCGCGACGAGCGCGTTCACCGTGAGAATTCCGAGCGCAGGCGGAGTATCGATCACGATGTACTCGTATTCGTGCTGAATCGGCGTCATCGCGTCTTTCAATTTGAACGGTGCATCAAATTGCCCCGCAAGCTGCTGCTCGAGCTTTGCGAGCGCTAGCCGCGACGGCGCGACGAACAGATTTGCATCTTTGGTCGGGCGAATGATAGCCGCCATCTCAGCCGGCCGATCGCTGAACACGTCGTACATCGACGTATGAATGTCCGCCGTTTCGAAAAATGCAATGGTGGCATTGGATTGTGGGTCGAGATCAATGAGAAGAGTTTTCTTCTTGCGCAGAGCGATGGCGGCAGCGAGGTTAATAGCCGTCGTGGTTTTTCCGACGCCGCCCTTCTGGTTGGTGACGGCCACAATGCAGGTCAAAAGCTCACCCCGCTCCTTTCCCCGGCAACAGCAGGCCTATATGTGGGCGCAGGCCGCCGCGTATGCACTACCGGTAGGCCAACTCTACCCACGCAGACATTTAACTGCAAGAGGAAAATGGGCATCTGGCAAAGACCGTGGAAAGGAGGCTGGCTAGCGGGCTGCCCTAGGACTGCGCGGAGTCTTCGCTGTGCTGGAAGGGGCCGAAAAGCCTCACCTCTGAAGAGGTGAGCTACATCTTGTAGCGGCCTAAGTCCTCGTCGCTCAGATTCTCGAGCCACTTACGCAGTTCTTCATTGGAGCTGCGCTCGGCCATGGCATTCGCCGACTTGGAATTCTTGATGACGTCTTCCTCGACAAAGATGGGGCAATCGAGGCGGAGAGCGAGCGCGAGAGCATCGCTCGGGCGCGCGTCCATGGACATCATCTGGCCGTCGCGCTCCATCCAGATGAGGGCGTAAAAAGTGTCGTCTTTTAGGTCCGAGACGACGACTTTGTGGACAGCGACGTTTAGGCCCGTCAGGACATTCTTCAGGAGATCGTGCGTCATCGGGCGCGGNNATCGGCAGGATGCCCGTGCCCTGCGTTTCCTTGAGGACTACCACCGGCATGTTGGTCACCGGATCCATCATCAATCCGCGAATCTTGACCTCGAGTTCCATGTGACCTCCCGGAGACTCAGAGCAAGTGCTCGCCGACGAGACTGTTCGGACCAGAGCGCGTGACCTTGACTCGAACGTATTGTCCCAGAAGATTCGCAGCGAGCGAAGTGAAATTTATAATGCGATTGTGACTGGTGCGGCCCGACCACTGATTTCGCGCGGAGTGATGCGAGTCTACGAGCAATTCAAACGTCTCGCCGACGAAAAATTCATTGCGCGCGATTTGAATGGCGCGCTGCCTGTCATTCAGGACGGCCAGGCGCCTTGCCTTCTC
>PMAA01000199.1 GCA_003152355.1 Acidobacteriota bacterium
GCATCATCGTGATTGACTTCATCGACATGGAAGAGCGCCGCAACCGCGAAAAGGTGATGGCCGCTCTCGAGGAATCGCTCAAGGCCGATCGCGCTCCGTCGAAGGTCCTGCGCTTCAACGAATTCGGTTTAGTCGCCATCACGCGCAAACGCACCAAGCAGGCACTCGAGCGCACACTTTGCCAGCCATGCCCCTATTGCACCGGCTCGGGCATGGTGAAGTCGATCCCGACGCTCTGCTACGAAATTCAGGCCGAGGCCCGCAAGATGTCCGCTGAAATCGAGAGCGGCGGCTTGACCTTGCGAGTTCATCCGGAAATTGCGAAGGCGCTCAAGACGCGCGAATCCAGTTTGATGGAAGAACTGGAAGGCTGGACGAAGAAGAGCATCATTATCCAGGCTGATCCGACGTTACATTGGGAGCAGTACGACATTTACTGACCGTGTCCGGGCGCATTGGTGGCAATGCGCCCGGGCCGTCGTTTCATGTTCGAGAGCATTTGAATGTCACATCCTGCCTCATCCTCGAAATCGCTGACGCGCACCGAAACCGACAGCATGGGTGCAATCGAAGTCCCGGCTGATCGCTATTATGGCGCTCAGACCGCTCGCTCATTGATTCATTTCGATATCGGCCGCGACACCATGCCGCCGGAATTAATCCGCGCGTTCGGAATCCTGAAGAAAGCCGCGGCCCTGGTGAATCAGGACCTCGGGAAGCTTTCCGCCGAAAAAACAAAGCTCATCGTGCAAGCCGCTGACGAAGTGATCGAAGGAAAGCTCGACGCCCACTTCCCTCTTCACGTCTGGCAAACCGGCAGTGGCACGCAGACCAACATGAACGCGAACGAGGTCATCTCGAACCGCGCCATCGAGCTGGCCGGCGGCGTGATGGGCAGCAAGAAACCTGTGCATCCGAATGACGACGTCAACATGTCGCAGTCGTCGAACGACACATTTCCGGCCGCGATGCACGTCGCCGCGGCGACTCAGGTCGTCGAAGTTCTGATCCCAGCGGTTAAAAAGCTGCGCGACGCTCTACAAGCCAAAGCTAAGGAATTCGAAAGCGTCGTCAAAATTGGGCGCACTCACTTGCAGGATGCGACACCGCTCACGGTCGGCCAGGAGATGTCCGGATGGGTCAGCTTGCTCGACCGCGATATTAAGCGGCTGCGCGAATCGCTTTCGGGACTTTACGACCTCGCCATCGGCGGGACTGCTGTCGGAACGGGCATGAACGCTCCTCCGGAATTCGCGGAACGCGCGGCAAAGAAGATCGCCGAATTGACAGGCCTGCCTTTCAAATCGCATCCGAATAAGTTTGCGGCTCTCTCCGCGCACGACGAAATCGTATACGCGAGCGGCGCGCTGAAAACTCTCGCGGCATCATTGATGAAAATTGCCAACGATATTCGCTGGCTCGCCTCCGGCCCCCGCTGCGGCCTCGGCGAATTGACGATCCCGGAAAACGAGCCGGGCTCTTCGATCATGCCCGGTAAAGTGAACCCAACGCAGTCGGAGGCCATGACCATGGTCGCCGTTCAGGTGATGGGCAACGATGCCGCTATCGGCTTCGCGGGCTCTCAGGGCAATTTTGAGCTCAACGTATTCAAGCCCGTGATCATTTTCAATTATCTGAACTCCGTCCGGCTGCTCGCCGATGCATCACGAAGTTTTACAGATCACTGCGTCGTCGGAATCGAAATCAATCAGAAACAGATCGATTTCTACGTGAAGAATTCCCTGATGCTTGTGACCGCGCTCGCGCCGCGCATCGGCTACGACAAGGCTGCCTCCATCGCCAAGAAGGCGCACCACGACAATCTCAGTCTGCGCGACGCTTGCGTGAAGCTCGGCTACCTTTCAGGCGAAGAGTTTGACGCGCTCGTGCGGCCCGAAGACATGACCCATCCGTAGGATTCTTATTTCGAGGCGTCCGTCATTCCGAGGGCCGCCTTGGGCGGACCGAGGAATCCCTCTTCGGTTCGAATCGCGGCAAAAAATGCGTCCTCCTACCGCCCGCCATGCCGATTTTTCGCGTGTGCTATCATGCTTTCTTGTCTCCGAAATTCCGTCTTCGGGAGCGTCATTCGTGACCGCGCGTATTCTCAACGGCAACCTCATCCGCGAAGAAATATACGTTGAGCTGCGCGAGGAAATTGGAGCGTTGAAGGCCGCAGGAATTACACCGGGGCTCGCGGCTGTATTGGTTGGCGATAATGCCGCCTCCAAGGTATACGTCAATAGCAAGGTGGCGGCGTGCGAATCGTTAGGCATTCGCAGCTTTTTTCTGACTCCGCCGGCGGCGATTACAACGCAGGAATTGCTGGCGCTCGTCCGCGATTTGAATCAGCGCGACGACGTGGACGGCGTTCTGGTGCAGCTTCCGCTGCCTCCGCAGGTGGACGCGAAACAGATCCTCGACGCGGTGGACCCTTCGAAGGACGTTGACGGCTTTAATCCCATAAACGTCGGACGCCTCGTCGCGGGACGCCCAAATCTTGTAGCTTGCACACCGCTCGGCGTGATGGAAATTTTGCGCCGCAGCAAAATCCCGATTGAAGGCGCGGAAGCGGCGGTCATTGGCCGCAGCGATATCGTTGGAAAGCCCATGGCGTTGCTTCTTTTGCACGCGAATGCCACGGTGACCATCTGCCATTCGAAAACGCGCGATCTTCCCGCCACGGCTCGCCGTGCTGACATCGTCGTCGCGGCGATGGGTCGCCCGGCGATGATTACCGCCGATTACATTCGGCCAGGTGCGACAGTGATCGATGTGGGAACGAATCGCATCACTGATGCGGCACAAGCCGAACGAATTTTCGCGAAATTCCCCGAGCGTCTCGCCAAATTTCGCGAAAAGGGATCTGCGCTCGTCGGCGATGTGCATCCCGACGTCGTGGAAGTCGCCGGAGCGCTCACGCCCTCGCCCGGTGGTGTCGGTCCGCTCACGATCGCGATGCTGATGAGCAATACGGTAAAGGCGGCGCGGATGCGGCATTCCGGCCGAGCCGCCGGGGCCGCAACCGTGCGACGATGACGGCTGGAGCCCGAATGCTGCGCGTCGGACTGACCGGTGGAATCGCTTGCGGCAAATCCACCGTCGCGTCAATGCTCCGCGATCTCGACATGACCATCCTTGACGCCGATCCGCTAGTTCACGAAATGCTCGAATCTGGGCAGCCCGTCTACGAAGAAGTGGTGCGCGAATTCGGCTCCGAAATTCTGACCCCGGACAAAAAGATCGATCGCGCAAAACTAGGAGCGATTGTGTTCGCCGATCACAAACGGCTCGAGCGGCTGGACCAAATCATTCACCCGCGCGTAATAGACGTAATTACGAAGTGGTTCGCGGTTCTCGATCGCCCTGGCGGTCCGCCTGTGGCGATTGTCGAAGCAGCGCTTTTGATCGAGGCCGGTTACCGCGGAAAACTCGACCGGCTGGTCGTCGTCCGCTGCGATCCCGAGCAACAATTGGCGCGTCTCCGCGCGCGAGGACTTACCGAGGAGCAGGCGCGCCAGCGCATCACGGCGCAAATGCCGTCCGACGAAAAGGCAAGACTGGCGGACGACGTGATCAACTCTTTGGGTTCTTTCGAAGACACGCGGCAACAGGTGGAGAGGCTTGCCGATTCTCTTTATCGATTGGGAAGAGGCGTTAGCTGAATCAGCGCGAACCTCCAGGCGCTCTGCAATTCTAGTGCGCCTCTTTTGAAAACTGAATACTGATCATCGCTCACGATTTTGTTTAATTCCCCTAGGGTGCGAATATGAAGCCAATTCTTCGTCAACGAATTCGATTTGTCTCGATCGGACTGATTCTCGTTCTCGGCGCTTACTGGGCCGGGGCACATTGGGGCGCTCGCATTCCGGAATCGGTCGAGGCGGTGCACGATTCTGTCGCCAAAGGGACTGCGCCAAGTGACGCCAGCCTCGACGCGCTCGAAGCTGAAAATGTCCGCATCTACCGCCAGGCGTCTCCCGCAGTCGCAAACATCGTTACGAAAACAGTCGAATACGACTTCTTCTACAACGCCGTGCCGGTTGAAGGCGCGGGTTCCGGTTTCGTCATTGATGCAAGCGGGCACATCCTCACGAACTACCACGTGGTGCAGGGCGCTCAGGGCATCGATGTGACGCTCGGAGATCAGTCTCACTTCAAGGCCCGGTTCATCGGCGCGGACACGCGCAACGACATCGCCCTGATACAGCTTGAAACGCACGGCAAGAAGCTGGTCCCTCTTACGCTTGGCGACTCTCGCACATTGCAGGTTGGCCAGCGCGTCCTGGCGATCGGAAATCCATTCGGTTTCGAGAGCACGCTGACGACGGGAGTCGTGAGCGCTCTCGGCCGCACAGTTCAAACCGGCGATACGACATTCATTGACGAGGCAATTCAAACGGACGCTGCAATCAACCGCGGCAATTCGGGCGGTCCGCTTCTGAATTCGCATGGCCAGGTGATCGGAATCAACTCGGCGATTTACACGCCGTCGGGCACGACGGCAGGCATCGGCTTCGCCATCCCGATCAACACGGCTCGCCGTGTCGCAGACGATCTGATTTCACAAGGCAAAGTGCGCCAGGCGATCCTCGGCGTTCAGGGGCGCGGGCTCTGGCCGGAGCTCGCGAGCGCACTCGATCTTCCTGTCGCGAAGGGGCTGCTCATTGAATCCGTGACCGCCGGAGGCCCCGCAGCGCAAGCTGGAGTTCACGGAGGCACGAAGACAGTGTTGGCTGGCATGCAAGAGCTCCGGATCGGTGGTGACGTTCTCACGGCGATGGATGGCCAACCGATCGCCAGCCAGCTTGATATGAATGTCCTGCTCAACCGGCACAGGCCAAGCGACGCGGTCACTCTGACGGTCTATCGCGGAAAACAGAAGATGGACTTNNAGTGACGCCTGCATTTCAGCTTGCCTTCGGTGTATCAGCTCGCTGTCTGCATCGCGAGGAATATAAATCAGCGGTGCCGCCACAGCAACGGCTCGCGTGAACGGCTTCGGAATCTGAAACTGATCCCAGGTTTTGTCGAGCGTCCACGCGTTTTCGAGTCCGATGTGGAACAAGAATATCGGCTGGCCAGATTGGCGAGCCAGCATTATAGGGCCGGGTTTTGCGATGTAACGCGGCCCGCGTGGCCCGTCAATTGTGAACGCGACTTCGTGGCCCTCTTCTATGGCGCGCGCCATGGCCATTAGCCCGCTCAATCCTCCGCGCGTGGAGCTGCCTTGCGCCGTTCCGTAGCCAAGCCGCTCGATCACGCGGCGTGTCCATTGGCCGTCGAAGTTCGTTGTATTCATCACCACTGCACCGCGCCCGCGAAATAGCCAAATTGCGGAGAAAATGCAGCGGTGCCAAAACGCGACGATCACCTTTTCGCCACGCAGCTTCGCGGGTTCGTAGAAACGTTCCCCCACCAATTCAAAGCGGATCGTGGGCCCGATCGCGCGCACGATCGCGTAAACGACTGCCGCAATGACCGGAATCTGCATGCGCCGCCAAAGCGAAAGCCGGGGAAGCCGCGTGTCGAAATGCACATTCACGGCCGGTGGTGCGGGTTCGACTCCGGGTTTGGACGCTTCGTTCACTGCGCTATAGTATAGGTGACCACAAGCGAGTCTTCGATGTCGACCGGAACACTCCTTATTCGCAATATCGCTTCCTCGTATCTGGGCCGGACGTTAGGTTGGAGTGCGATTGCTCGTCCTACGGCGGCGCTTTTCCTTTTTCTGGCTTTCTCTTCCGCGGCTATTGCGCAGGAACACTGGCCTACCGGCTCGGTCGGCAAACTTGAAGGCCAAGATATTTCGGTCGAGGGCGGCGCATATCCGGTCTCGATCCAGGGAGCAACGACACTCTTCGTATCGAGTGGGAGCGTCGTCACAGTGCATTCCGGCGCGGCGCGATTGTCCCTAACGGCCGGCAGCTTCGTGGACATCTGCGGGCCGGCAAAGTTCACGCTGCTGGAATCGGGTGGCGCGTTCACCGTGGCGCTGAACTTTGGGCGCGTCCGGCTCAGGCTCACCGATCCGATGGCCATTCGAGTCTACACGCCGTTCATCGTCGCAACTCCCGTCGCGATTGCGAATGAGTCGCGTGATTTTACGCTCGGCCTCGACGTGAACGACCTGATGTGCGTGTACGCGGCGCAGGGCGCGGCCGGTATCGAACAGCAGTTTGGCGGAGAAAATCTCATCGTCCCCGAACTGGGAGAATTTTTCCTCCCGGGAGAAAGGCTGCCGCCCATCGCCGGCAAGGCAGGCAGTTGCCGGTGCGAGTCGTATCAGCCACCCGCGACGGCTGCGTCGCGGCAGCCTGCGCCCCCAGCGCAAACGGCGACGCCAACGAATGCTGCGCCACCGGATTCTGACCACCCGTCATCACAGCTCGACGCGAAACCGCGTGAGGTCGCGCTGGCGCCGCAGCCGGTCGCTTCGTCCGTAGCTCCTGCTGCTGAGAGCGTACCAGGGGCCGATAACAGATTCGACCTTCCCGCAAACGCGAACCGAACGCCTCCTATTTCGCCTCCAGCCGATCATTCAACGCCCGAGGCGCCCGCAGTCCAGCCGCCCGTATGGAAAGTCATCATGCCGCCGCTTAGTTTTTCGGCGTCATTGCCAGCACCGCCGGCTGATTCAGGATCACAACTCGCCCTGGCAATTCCTGAATATCACGTCAACCGCGATTGGGTTTTTACCGGACACGTCGAAGACGCATCCTCGCACCCAAACAAAAAGCCCGGCGATTCGAATAGCCCGGCTACAGCGGGAGCGCATCAGAAAAAGAAACCGGGCTTCTGGGGAAGAATGAAGCGATTTTTTGGAAATGAGCCGGCTGCCACTTCAGCGCCCTCGGCGGCAAGACCCGAGCCGGTGAACTAGATTAGCGCCGCAGGGAAATTTCACATTCCTTCGTAATTCGGACCTCCTCCGCCCTCCGGCACCAGCCAATTGATGATTTGATATGGATCCGCAATGTCGCACGTCTTGCAATGGACGCAGTTTGACGCGTTGATTTTCAGCCGCGTCTGGCCTTTTTCCATCGCCATTTCGTACACGGCAGCCGGACAGAAATACTGGCAGGGATTGCCGTACTCGCGCACGCATCGATCCACGCAAATATTCGGCTCGAGCACAATGAGATGGCACGGCTGGTCTTCTTCATGCCGCGTCCCAGAGTGATAGACATCGGTCAGCCTGTCGAAAGTCAAAACACCGTCGCCTTTGAATCGCGTGGATTGGTCAATGAGGGTGTTGCCACGATTCAGTTTGTCGTATTCCTTGTAGCCCGCTTCGGCGCGCATCGGATCGATCAGTCCGCGGCCTCCCGAAACAAATTGAAGCGCGGTATGCGCGAGTCCAACCCAGAGCCCGTGCTGATAAGCCTGATGGAAATTTCGAACTGCATAGAGTTCTTGCTTGATCCAGCTTGAATCGAGTTTCTGCGAATAAGCTGACAGCGCTTTCGCCGACATATCATCGGCGCAGAGTGCTTCGTAAATCGTCTCGGCCGCGAGCATGCCGCTTTTGATCGCGGTATGAATCCCCTTCAACCGCTGCGAATTCAGCAGGCTTCCGGAATCGCCGATGATCAGTCCGCCATCCATGTACGGCCGCGGCATCGAATACCACCCGCCGTACGGAACCGTCTTCGCGCCATATCGAATCAGCTTGCCACCTTCGATAATTTTCTTTACGTGCGGGTGCGTCTTGAACTTCTGAAAAGCTTCGTGCGGATCGAACTCCGGATTGTGGTATTCGAGCGCGATGACCATGCCGAGCGAAACGCGGTTCTGTTGCAAACCGTAGATCCAGCCGCCCCCGTACATGCTCGAATCGAGAGGCCAACCGAGCGTATGGCCGACAAAACCGGTTTCGATCCGTCCCGGCGGCGCTTCCCACAATTCCTTGATTCCAATTCCGTAAGCCTGAGGGTTTAGTCCGTCGAGCTTCAGACGATTTACCAAATCCTTCGCCAGCGAGCCGCGCGGCCCTTCGGCGAGTACGGTCACTTTCGCGCGGAGTTCGTAGCCGGGCGTGAAATTGTCTTTTGGCTTGCCGTTCTTATCGCGGCCTTTGTCTTCCGTGATGACGCCGGAAATTCCTTCTTTGTCGTAGATCAAGCTCGCGCCGGCGAATTGGGTAAACAGATTCACGCCCTTCTTCTCGACTAGACCTCCCAGCCATTTCACAAGGCGGTTGAGAGAGACGACGTAATTGCCATGATTCGCAAGCGGCGGCGGCGTGATTGGAAGCTTCCACGAGCTCGATTTCGTGAAGTAGTAGGCCGCATCCCCGGTCACCGGCGTGTCGAGCGGCGCGGATTTCTCGAAATCCGGCACGAGCTCGCGAAGACCGCGCGGGTCCATGATGGCGCCCGAGAGTTGATGCGCGCCGATCTCGCGCCCTTTCTCGAGTACGTAAATGTTCTCGGGAGAAAGTTGCGGTGATTTGCCTTCTGCGGCGTGCTTCTCGATGAGATTCGCAAGGTGCAGCGCGCACGCAAGTCCCGCCGGACCCGCGCCCACAATCAACACGTCGGCATGAAGTGTTTCGCGTTGAATCGGCTCCTGTTCGGTCGCCATTCGGCCATTCTATCAGACAGGTTGGCAGGCAAATGTGCGGGGAATGCAAATGGAAATACGAATGAGTCTAAACGCAACGCTGACTAATTTGCGGGAACGGCGGGGCCCATCGCGACTTCAGTCCTGAATTTCTTGTAGTCCTTGTAATTGATATCAATTTCTTCGAGATAGCTCTTGAACAGCACTACGCGAGCGTCAACCTTCAGGTTTACTTTCGCCGGGAGCCAGACTTCATCGTTTACGCGTACCTGTTCGAGATGCGCTCGCGTGCCCTTATGCAACCTCAGGAGAAACAATCCGTAGCTGGCGTTGTCGAGCGCTTCGGCATCGAGCTTCACCCACTGGCAATCGGCCTTGTCTATCCAGACCTTGAAATGAAACGCGGGCAGAAGGGCGCGGGCAGCACGCGTTTGAGCGTGGTAATCGGGCCGCGGTTCGGCGCTGATGGCATACGTATCGCGACCGTTCACCTTCTCAATACTATCCAGATGAAAATTGTAGGCCTCCGAAATCTCGCTGACATAAGCGCGCTCTTTTTGGCGATCTTTCTCCTGCTCCGCGAGGCGCTTCTGTTTCTCGTCGGGTGTTTCATTCTTGCGCTCGCGCATGAACTTATCGATCTTTGCTTCCACCTTCGCCGAATCTTCAGGAGAAAGTGGCCTGTCGTCGCGAGCGATGACGCGGTTCACACCTTCCCCGTAGAGAACCATGACATCCGAAGTTTCCGACTCCGTGGATTTCACGCGGCCCTCTGAATCGAGTTTGCGCGTTTCCTCGCGCTGGACATACGTGTAGTACTTCTGCAGCTTCTCGTTTTGAAATTCGTTTTCGGACGCGCGGCGGACTAGCTCTTTCGGATCTACGGTCGCGGGAGCGGCTGCGGGCTGCGGCGGCACGGGGACAGTCGGCTTCTTCTTTGCTTGGCCGAAAGAAGACGCGGGCGACGCCAAAAGTACGATCGCTGTAAAAACGAGAGAAAGATTTCGACAATTGAATTTGCGGTTCGTCATCGGTTCGTCCGGAACAAATCTATTGGCGCAACGTCGGCTCAATCCCGTTGCGCTACCGAAGGGGGACAGCACTTGGCGAACACATGAAAACTCATTGTAACAAGTGCTGCCGCTCCCGTCAGGTCGCTGCGACTCATTCGTCACTATACTCGCCGCGATTCCAATCCTGCCGCGCGTTACAGGAGTTAGATGCTAAGAGGAGAACCGAGGTTTGGCAATTTACATCGAGTGAGAAGAACGCTAATGCCGAGCGGCATACCAGCACCTTCCGCCCGGCTCCAAGCGCAAAGCTATTCGTATCGCAATGCGACCAACGGATCCACGCGAGTTGCTCGCCGCGCCGGAATCCAGCACGCCAACAGCGCGACGCCCGCGAGAATCGCAATTACGACGATGTATGTAAGCGGGTCGGTCGGACCAATGCCAACAAACAACTGCGAAGCGGCACGAGCTCCAGCGAAGGCCGCCAAAAGCCCTATGACCAAGCCGATTCCGACGACGCCGAGCCCCTGCCGCAGAATCATCGCGAGAATTTCGCGTTGATTCGCGCCGAGAGCCATCCGAATCCCGATTTCATGAGTCCTCTGGGCTGCAGCGTAGGAAACCACGCTGTACACGCCGACGATCGCAAGGATCAATCCCAACACTCCGATCGCGGTTGTGATCTCCGCGCCGAATCGGTAAAAGAAAAATCCGTTTCCGCCTCGAAGCGCAGCCTCCATCGTCTGCACATCGAATACCGGAAGATTCGGCGACAAATCGCGAAGAACTCCTTGAGCCGAAACCGCCAGCTTGTCTGCCGGTCCCAGCGTACGAATCTGAATCGTATGAAAGGAGCTGTAGTTCTGCTCTACGGGGACATAAAAGAAAGGCAGCGGCTTCTCGTTCGGTCCCCGGTACTTCGCGTCATGCACGATGCCTACGATTTCGATGAATGGACCCGTGGCGCTTTCCGTGCTGATGCGTTTCCCGATCGGGTCCTCGTTCGGCCAAAGCTCTTTCGCCATCGTCTGATTGACGATTCCAACGAGCGGAGCCTTCTCGCCATCCGATTCGGTGAAGCTGCGGCCGCGCGCGATCGGCATGCGCAGAGTCTCGAAATAATTCGGCAGAACCCGGTTGCGAAGAATTTGCGGAGGCTGCTGGCCGGGTTCAAGCGGATGCGCCTCGACGAATACACGGTCTGCGTCGGAGTAGTAGCCCATTGGCACGGAAAGCGCCTGCGTCACGGCCTCGATTCCAGGCAACGCGCTCAATCGCTCCTGCGCTGCACGATAAAGCGCGCGCCCTTGGGTTGAGCTGTATCCCACTTCGTCCACGTCCATCGACATGTTCAACAGATGATCGGGCGCGAATCCTAGATTGAGATGTTCTGCTTTGCGCAAACTTCGTGCGGACAAGCCGGCAACGACAAGCAGCACGAGCGAACCGGCGACTTGCCCCACCACCAGGATATTTCGCAGCAAGTGCCGCCGCTTACCATCGGAAGAGCCTCTGCCGCCCTCATGCAGAACCGCACTCACATCGGTTCGCGCAACCCTAAGGGCCGGCGCAATCCCGACGACAATGCCGGTGACTAGCACGGCTGCGAGTGCGTACAAGAAGACCCGAGCATCCGGAC
>PMAA01000240.1:0-171 GCA_003152355.1 Acidobacteriota bacterium
GGCGTAGCGCTCGATGTTGCGCAGGAATTCGATTTCAGCGTTGAAGGCGAGCGCGCCGGAATTGCCGAACTGGTCGACCTGCACAGAGTGGTCAATGACGAGATCGGCGGGGAGGAGCGGATTGATTTTTTTTGGATTGCCGCCGAGATTGCGCATGGCTTCGCGCATGGC
>PMAA01000240.1:206-4877 GCA_003152355.1 Acidobacteriota bacterium
GTATGGCGGGATTCCATGTTGCGAGGGCGCGCACGTCGTCTGGCTGGACGAAGCGGCCATCCTCGAAGCGGAGCAGATTCTCGAGCAGAATCTTTAGCGAAAATGGAAGTCGCGAGACGCGGCCTATGCCGGCGCGTTCCAGGGCGTCGAGGCGGAAAATCTGGAACTCGGCGTCGCCGGCTTTCAGCGTCGCGCGAGACGCGAATGAGTTTTTTGATGCGGGACTCATTGGGGCTCAGGCTCCTGTGTGAAAGACTATGATAGCGCATCCGGAAGGGCGGAAAATGGAAAAGGGAAAAGTGAAAATGGAAAAGCGAGGGCCGGATTGACGCGGCGAGCGGTGGTGAGCTACAGAACTGGCGTGGGCGTGACATAATTAAACGGCGGCGAATTCGCCGGCACTTGCTGACACTTATTTGATGCGCGTCTTATTGATCGCGACTTATGAATTGGGGAGGCAGCCTTTTGGGCTGGCGTCGCCTGCGGCTTGGCTGAGGGCGCGGGGGGTGGAGGTGACTTGCGTGGATACTTCGCGCGAGGCGCTGGGGGAACAGGTGATTCGCGAGGCGGATCTGATTGCGTTTCATGTGCCGATGCACACGGCTACGCGGTTGGCGATTGAGTTGGTCGGACCGGTGCGAGAGCTGAATTCGAGGGCGCATTTGTGCTTTTACGGTTTGTATGCCCCGGTGAATGAGGCGTATCTGCGGAAATTGGGCGTGCAGACGATTTTGGGCGGCGAATTTGAGCAGGGGCTTGCGTCGCTGGCGAGGCGGCTCGAGACCGGAGCGGGGAACGGTGAGCAGCGGGAGCCGGTGATTTCTCTTGAGAGGCAGAATTTTCTAGCGCCCGATCGCAGCGGATTTTTGCCGCTTGAGCGATATGCGCGGCTGACTTTGCCGAACGGCGAAGAGCTACTTGCTGGTTACACGGAGGCAAGCCGGGGGTGCAAGCATCTTTGCCGCCACTGCCCGATTGTTCCGGTCTACGACGGCGTTTTTCGAGTTATTCCGCGCGAAATCGTGATTGAAGATATTCGCCGGCAGGTGGCGGCGGGCGCGGCGCATATCACTTTCGGCGATGCGGATTTTTTCAATGGAGTGGGGCATGCGCTGCCGATTATTGCGGCGTTTCACCGGGAGTTTCCGGGCGTTACGTATGACGCGACAATCAAGATCGAGCATTTGCTGAAGCATCGCGAACATTTGGGGACCCTGCGCGAGACGGGATGTCTATTTGTGACGAGCGCTGTTGAGTCTATTGATGATGCGGTGCTCGAGAAGCTGGCGAAGAATCATACGCGGGCGGATTTTGTAGAGGTGATTCGCGCGTGTCGCGATGCCGGCCTTGCGCTTCAGCCGACTTTTGTGCCGTTTACGCCATGGACTACGCGGGGATTATTCTGCGAGCTGTTGGATTTTATCGGTGAACATCAATTGATCGAGAGTGTGGCGCCGATTCAGCTCGCGATTCGGTTGCTGATCCCTGCGGGATCGCGACTGTTGGATTTGGATGAGATTCGCGGATGGGTGGGGGAGTTCGATGATTCCGCGCTGGCGTATCCGTGGAAGCATTCGGATGCGGACGTGGACCAACTTTGTAGTGAGCTGCAAGCGCTTGTAAATAATTGCGAGAAGATGAAGCTTTCGCGGGCGCAGACTTTTGCGCGGATGGTTGAGATGGCGCGGCGCGCGGCGGGGCTGCCTATTGCGGCGGCGAATCCGCTGGCGATTGTTGGCGTGCGGCCGGGGATTCCGCATCTTTCGGAGCCGTGGTATTGCTGCGCGGAACCTAGCGGGGAGCAATTGGCGGCGATTGAGGAACTGCGGAAGCGGATTCCTCGGGGGGCGGCGTTTGTTTGATATTGGGGCGTTTCGTGGATGCGGGTATAGAGGTCGGGCGGGTCTGAAACCCGCCCCTACGGGCGAATGAAGCGCGTTTTGATTTTGGCGTCGAAGCTTGGGTATCAGACGCAGGCGTTTGCGGATGCTGCCAAGAGGCTTGGGGTCGAAGTTTCGCTTGGAACGGATCGCTGCCACAAGCTCGACGATCCGTGGGGCGATGGCGCGATGGCATTACATTTTGAGAATGCTGAAGAGTCGGCGAGTAAAATTGTTCGAGAGACGATGGGCGACGCGCCGGATGCGATTGTGGCGTTGGGAGACCGGACGACGGCGGCGGCTGCGCGTGCGGCTTGTGCGTTAGGCTTGAGTTCGAATACTGCCGAAGCTGTCGAGATTTGCCGGAATAAGCTCAGACAACGCGAGACTCTGAAGCTTGCGGGATTGCCTGTGCCAGATTTTTTTGCGTTTGCGCTCGATGAAGATATTAGTTCGGTGCTCACGCGAGTTTTGTTTCCGTGCGTCGTGAAGCCGCTGGCGCTTGCGGCCAGCCAGGGCGTGATTCGCGCGAACGACGCCGCCGAATTCCGGCGCGCGGTGGAGCGGATCCGCGCGCTTTTCGATCAGCCGGAGATACGGGCTACGCGCGACGGGACGCTCGATCGCGTTCTTGTCGAGCGGTACGTTCCGGGCGGAGAGGTTGCGATTGAAGGGTTGATCACCGAAGGGCGGCTGCGTGTTCTGGCGATCTTTGATAAGCCCGATGCGCTTGAAGGGCCGTATTTCGAAGAGGCGATTTATGTGACGCCGTCGTGTTTGCCGCAGCGGACTCAGGATGCGATTGCGGATTGTGCAACCAGGTGCGTTGCGGCGCTTGGGTTGGTTACTGGGCCCTTTCATGCGGAATTTCGGATTAATGAAGACGGCGTATGGGTGATTGAAATCGCGCCGCGGCCGATTGGCGGTTTGTGCTCGCGCGCACTCCGGTTTGGCGACGGGGGAATGTCCCTTGAGGAATTGATTTTGCGGCATGCGCTCGGGCTTGGTGATAGCGAGTTGGCCCGCGAAAGCGCTGCGGCTGGCGTCATGATGATTCCGGTGCCGCGGAGTGGGATTTTTGAGGGCGTGGAGGGGATTGAGGCTGCGCGTCGTGTTCGGGGGGTTGAGGATGTGCTGATTACTGCGCGGCTTCATGACAACATTGCTGCTTGGCCTGAGGGGTCGAGTTATTTGGGATTTATTTTTTCGCGGGGGGATTCGGCGGAGGAAGCGGAGGCGGCATTGCGCGTCGCGCATTCCAAGTTGAATTTTGTGATTCGTGCGCGGCTTCCGGTTGAGCATCCGGTTACGGGGCGGATTACGGCGTAGAAGTCTTCGCCTGTGCGAGCGGAGCGAAAAGCGAAGATGCCTGGCTGAAGCCAGGCGCTACAAGTGCCGGAGCTGCATGATTGCCCGATGGATTTGCGCTGTGGCTAGAGCGGCTAAGAGCCGGCCGGACGCCGGCGGTACGGGAGGCTGGGCGGCGCGATTGCTGGATATTGCGATGAGCGCGGACGGCGGTCGGATCAGCCTTTGGTTTTGGGGGCTACGTAGCCTTCGGGGAGGCGGGCGCCTTCGCCGAAGAAGAATTGCTCCATTTGCTGTTCCATGATTTTTTGCGAATTGGGATCGAGGGGATTGAGGCGGTATTCGTTCATGACCATTTTTGAGTGTTCGAGCCAGAGCTTCCAGGCTTCTTTCGAGACGGTTTCGTAGACGCGCTTGCCGATTTCGCCTTTCCAGGGAACGCGATCGAGGCCGGGCATCATCTTTCCGAATTTCACGCACATGACCATGCGCTCACCAGCAGGCGCGGGTACGGGTGCGGCGGCGGGTTTTGCGTCGTCACATTTCTCGTTGGCCATTCCACTCTCCGATGAATCGAGTCGTGCAGATTCGAAATGCAAGAATACTGGAACGCGCGGCTGAACGCTAGGTAGAGTGTTAACGCCGCTGCAATAGGGGGCGCAGTACTCTGCGTCCCAGTCTGAGTGCTTGCGGGAACGCTTAAAGTTTAATAAAAAGGTAGCCCAGCGGCGTGGTCGTTGGGCGTTGGGTCCCGGAGGCAGGGGCCTCCGGGCTCTGAAAAGTAATTTTCTAGATGTCAGATTTTCCGCTCCGGTAGGCAGCAATTCGGGCGGAGTGTTCCAGGAGCTAAAACCATGGCATCACCGAGTTTGGATTTGAGCGAGATCGCGCATGGGGATGCGTACTACTGCGAAGTTCCATCGGAACCGTGCGCCATCGTTATGTTCGGAGCATCGGGCGATTTGGCGCGGCGCAAAGTTTTGCCCGCGCTTTACGATTTGGCGAAGCACGCGTGTCTCGCGCCGCGATTTCGATTGCTCGGATTCGCGCGCTCGAAGATGACGGACGACACGTTTCGGACTGCCAGCGAGGAATTTCTACCGAAAGAAGATGCGGGATCGGCGAATGGCTCAACACGCAAGGATTTCCTGCAGAACCTGCACTACTTCGTGGGCAATTACGATGATCCGAATTCGTATCGCGACCTCGCGAAACGGTTGGAAGAACTCGACACCGACGGGCAGCTCGGCGGGAACCGGCTTTTTTATCTTTCGACGCCTCCCGAAATCTACGAGGAAATTATCGAGCAGCTAGGACGAGCAGGACTTGCGAAGCCGCGCGATCAGAAATCATGGTCGCGAATCATCGTTGAAAAGCCGTTTGGCAGGGACTTGGAATCCGCGCGAAAGCTGAATCGCACGGTGCTGGGCGCTTTTGAGGAATCGCAGATTTACCGGATCGACCACTACCTCGGCAAGGAGAC
>PMAA01000240.1:4917-34284 GCA_003152355.1 Acidobacteriota bacterium
TGCGCGACATGATTCAGAGCCACGTGCTGCAGTTGACTTCGCTTGTCGCCCTCGAGCCGCCTGCTACGTTCGAGGCTACGGCCGTGCGCAACGAGAAACTCAAAGTGCTGCAGTCCATACGGAAATTCACGCCGGAGTCGGTGTGGAGCGATGTGGTCCGCGGACAGTATGGGCCGGGAGAAATCGATGGCAAGAAGGTGCCAGGCTATCGCCAGGAGCCGGGTGTCGCGCCGAAATCGGCCACGGAAACGTATGTGGCCCTCAAACTTCACGTGGACAATTGGCGTTGGAATGGAGTTCCGTTCTATTTGCGCACGGGGAAGCGATTGGCGAAGCCGGTGACGGAAATCGCGATTCAATACCGGCAGGCGCCGCATCTTGTTTTCCGCGGTGAGCAATTGCAGCCGAATTTGCTGGTGCTAAATATTCAGCCGGATGAGGGGATTTCGCTGTCGTTCGGCGCGAAGGTGCCGGGTCCGAAGATGCATATGGGACCGGTGACGATGGATTTCAAATATCGCGCTACGTTCGGCGGAAAGCCGAGGGACGCTTACGCGACGTTGATCAACGATTGCATCCGCGGCGATGCGACGCTTTTCGACCGCGCTGACAGCGTTGAGGCGGCGTGGGAACTAGTCGATCCGATTTTGAAAGCGTGGAGTGAGGCGAGTGAAGCGCCGCCGTTTCCGAATTATCCGGCGGGGAGTAGTGGGCCGGGTTCTGCCGATGAATTGACGGCGGCGGATGGGCATCGCTGGCGAAATTTGTAAGCGCGCGCGCATTTTATCGGAGCAGCGGAAAACGGGAGAGCGAATGATATTGGCTGGCGATGTCGGCGGGACGAAGTCGAACCTGGGCGTGTTTGAAGAACGCGATGGGAAGCTTGTGTGCGTGAAGGAAGACAGCCTGCCGAGCCAGAAATACGCGACGCTGGAGGCGTTAGTCGCCGATTTCCTGAAAGAAGCGAAAGTGAAAGTGGACGCGGCATGCTTTGGGATCGCCGGGCCGATTGTGGATAATCGCGTGCGCACGACAAATATTCCGTGGATCGTCGAAGGCGACGTGCTGGCGCGCGAGCTTGGCGTTGCGCATGTGCGGCTACTGAATGACCTCGAGGCGACGTGTTATAGCGTGCTGGTGCTCGAGCCTTCGGAATTCGAGTGCATTCATGAGGGAACGGACGGGCGGCAGGCGACGAAAGTGGTGATCGCGGCGGGGACTGGGCTCGGCGAAGGAGTGCTCTTCTGGGACGGGGACCGCTATCATCCGAGCGCGACTGAGGGCGGGCATTCGGATTGGGCTCCGAATACAGAGCAGCAGCTTGAATTGTGGCGATATTTGCGGGAGCGAAACGAAATTGTCAGCTGCGAAACGATTCTTTCGGGGCGCGGATTTCCGGCGCTGCACTTGTTCCTCGATCCGACGGTGCGTCACCCGGAGTTCGAGCAGCCGGATTTTGATCCTGCGCCGTTTATTACGAAGCATGCGCTTGCTGGGACTTGCCCGGTGTGCGTCCGGACGCTGGACCTTTGGGTGGATATTTATGGCTCGGAAGCTGGGAATCTTGCGATTCGCAATGTGGCGCGCGGCGGGATTTACGTGGCGGGCGGGATTGCGGTGAAGATTCTGCCGAAATTGAAGGAAGGGCGATTCGCGGCGGCTGCGGCGCACAAGGAAAAAATGACGGCGCTGCTTTCGCAGATTCCGATTTGCGTTATGTTGAATCAGAAGGCGCCGTTGATTGGCGCGGCGCATGTGGCTGCGGGCAAGGTCTAGTAATGGCGTTGATTGCGCACAAGCATGACTCATGAGACTTCCGGTCCTGAGCCCCGCCGTACCAGTTATCCTTGTCGGCATTGCTGGCGCGGCTCGTGCAGCATATCTAGATCTGCGCCGCCGACGGCTCCGTATATCGCGCGTCACGATTGCTGGTCTTCTGACAGCCCTTGATGTCGCGTCTATGGGCGTGACGGCCGGCACAGCCGCGGGTTTGCTCTTCTTGGTCGCGACCTATCTTACGTTTGTCCAGCCGCTCTACTTGTTCGCTCTATTTGCTTTCGAAGCGGTGGCGACAGTTGGCATTGGGCTGTTCCTTTGGCGTGAGGGGCGGCTGCAAGTCCAATTCCAGCGGCCGATCGGCATCGTTTTCGCAGAATTTCTTGTGCTTGTTGGGGCTTACGAGTTAGTCGAGCCACATTTCTTTTTTAACTATCCCGGTTTTCCGCTCAATAAGGAACCAACCTTGTTCTGGGCGGCGTGGGTTTTCTGCGGCGGGGCGATCATCACTGTGATTGTTCCGCAATTTCTCAAGAGGCGGGAGGAGCACAGGATTATTGAACGCGTGACCACACAAGGCGAAGCGATCCAGGCGGAATATACGCCAGCGACGGCGGAGTGCCCGCATCCGGAACGATGGAAGATGCTGGATTCGATGACGGCGGAAGTTGAGGTGCTCGATTTTTTGAAGTCGCTGGTGGTGACGGTGAAGCCGGAGCTTGTGGTGGAGACCGGGACGTTTATGGGCTTGAGCGCGATTAAGATGGCTGAGGGGATGAAGGCGAATGGCTTTGGCCGGATTGTTACATGCGAATTTGATCCTGTGGTGTTTCAGAAGGCGAAGGAGCGGATCGCGGCGTCAGGACTTGCTGCTTGGATTGAATGCCGGAATGAATCTAGCCTCGATATGAAGATTTACGGGACGATTGATATTTTCTTCAGCGACAGCGATATTCCGATTCGCGAAAAGGAAATTCGCAAGTTTCTTCCGCAAATTAACCCCAATGGAATCGTGGTTACTCATGATGCATCTTCGCACTATAAGATTGTGCGCGAGGCGGCGCTGCGGCTGGAGCAGGAAGGATTGCTGTCTGTGGTGCTGGTGGCGACGCCGCGGGGTCTTGTGATTGCGCAGAAGCGGGAGGGCAGGAAATAAGAGCCGCTATCTGCAACCGAGAGACGCCGTGACAGCGGCATCGTCATTGCGTACTCAGGCATGCGCGTTGACGTGGCAGTTGTAGCGGCCGGCTTTTAGCCGGGCAGCCTTTAATTTTTTTGCCACCGCAATTACACATTGCCTCAGGCACAAGTGCCGGGCTGAAGCCCGGCGCTACAATTGCTTCTGGCTTCACGCTCGATTGTGTGGCGGGCTTTAGTGCGTTTCCGGCGGGGCCGCTTCGAGTTGAGCGAGCGTTTCCATGTTGGGGCGCACGGGCTGATTTACGAAGATGTACTTCCCGCCGCTTTCCGCAAGCAGGTAGGTCTTATCCGCTGGCAATCTTTGGAACGCGGCATCGCGAATGTCTTCCGGTACAAAAATAAAGATGCGTTCTGGCTGTTGCCAGAAGGCGGGGAATGTCTTGTCGTCGAGGAATATTCTTGGCGCGTCGGCGTAGTTTGCGCCGTAGTCGAGGTTGGTGCCGAATCGGCCGTTGTAGATGTAGACGCGGCGGTGCGTGTAGTAAGGAATGCTCGAGCCGTAGTTGAAATCGCCGTATTGGATGATTTGATCTTGCGGGCGGAGGTAGGGAAGAATGTCGTCGGCGAGATCGCGAGAAGAGAGCTTTGTGGAGAAAATTCCGTAAGCCGAGTTTGCGAAAAAGAAAAACGCCGCCATCGAGAAAGCCAAAGTCAGAGTTGCGCTGAAGTCGCGGCGAACCCGGCGAAGAATCCACGCGCCGCCTAAGCCAAAGATTGCAATCGCCGCGGCGCCGCCTGCCTGCCAGCGGAGATCAGCGAAAGCTGCGGGAGTGAGATCGAGAAAGTGTGACATCGAGAGCTTGTAAAGATTCGAGTGCTCGCCGAGAAGCGATGAAATGTCCGCCGTGGCCTTAATGCGCAGCGACAGCCATACGAAATAAGCGAGCACCGAGCCGATGGCGACGCCGATGATCCCCAGAATCGCCTGCAATGGCGTGAGCCAGCGCGACGCCGCTTCCTCGGCGCGGGCGAGGCCGAGACCGAGCAGCAGTGCGACGGCAGGCCATGCGCCGAAGCCGTAATACTCCATCCGCGATCCGCTCTCGAGCGAGAAAAACAGCAGGATCATGCCGGCCCAAATGAATAGCAGCAGGCGCGCCTGAACCCCGAGTTCTGTGTTGCGCCCCCAAGTTCGCGGAGCAGGGAATTCGCGGATTGCGAAAGGCAGAAAAACGCTCCACGGTGCGAACCAAACCAGATGCGCAGCCCACCACAGCAGCAGCGGCACCGAATCATAATCGGGCGGATAGCGCGTGCCGAGGGCGCGCTTGAAGTGCTCGTTGATGATGTAGGACCAAAGGAAGCCAGGCGAGCGATGCTCGGCAATTAGATGCCACGGTACCGCGATGATCAGAAAGATCAGAATGCTCGAAGGCAGTTTGAGATCTCGCCAGCGGTTCCAGCCGCGCGTCGCGATCAGGAACGCGACCAATATTGCGGCAGCGAACACGACGCCAACGAGGCCAAGTGTGAGTACCGCGAGACCGGTCATCGCGGCGCAGCCCCACATGCCGGCGCGAGCGTCAATTTGCCGCGTCCATGCGAGAAGGAACAGATAAAAGGCTGCGCTCAGCTCGAGTGCGAAGATCGCTTCGGGAATCATGATGCGGGTGAAAAGAAACACGCCGATGCTCGTGCAGGTGACGAGGCCGGTATAGAAACCCGCGCGCTCGCCGAAGAATCGCTTGCCGAAGAGATACGACATTAGCGTCAAGGCAATCACTGCCAGAGCGAGCGGGAGGCGCGTGGTGAATGCATTTTGTCCCGCGATGGCGTAGGTTGCCGCAACGAGCCAGTAGTGAAGTGGGGCCTTTTCGAGGTAGCGAATGCCGTTCATGTACATCACGGCCCAATCGCCGCGCTGCAGCATTTCGTGCGCGACGAGGGCGTGCGACGCATCGGCGTCATCGAGGAGCGGGGGCTGCGCGGCATTGCCGATATAAATCGCGGCCGATATCGCGAGAAGAAGCAGCACGGACGCGCGGCTCGTCAGCGGAAAACGAGATGCGCCGTTTTGTTGGGTGAGAGGCGATTCCACGTCGGCCTGGGTCAGCGATTCGAGCGAGTTCCCAAACGGCGATAATAGCATGCAGGCAACGCCGATTCTGAACGTGCGTGGCTTCAGAACACATAACCGCCATGAAGATTTGCGCGCCGCGTCAAATTACTCGGAGGATTTTATGCATGGAGCGGCCGGCTTGGCGGCTGCCGCTGTGGGTCAGCGGCGGAATTGGACGGTGACGACTAGTTGAGTTGGCACGGGTTTGCCATCGAGCGTTGAAGGCTCGTATTTCCAGTCGCGGACTGCGTTTATCGCCGGCTGCTGGAGAAGCGCCGGGCCCGAAATCGCCTTTGTCTTCGTGACATGGCCCGATTCGTTGATTGTAATTTCGATTTTGACGTCGCCTTGAATATTGGCCTGCTTCGCGAGGGTTGGATAGACGGGTGATGCCGACCAAATCAAGCGCGGCTGTGTCACCACGCGGGCCGCGGGAATTGCTTCCGGTGGATTAGCAGCTGCCGGGCGCGGAATGTTGGGGTTGGCACTCGCAGCGTACGTAGTTAGGCTGTCTCCGCCAGATGACGGAGCCGAACCTCCAGAGACGACCGGCGGCGGGTCGGCGTTGGTGTTGGTGGCTGACGTACCATCGCTATCGGAATCTGAAGTTGGAGCGCTCAAGTTCAGCGCCGGGATCGCCGTGCGGCGACCTCCTTGTTTCGGAGTAGCGCCCGTGCCGTTTTTCGATGGAGGCGTTACGGCGGTGGTGAGCTCGACTTCGAGACCCGTTTCGGGTGTTCCAGGATTCGAATCGCCGCCGGCCGGTGATGACGTTTCGTTCGAGCTCCCGTTGGGAAGCTCGTAGGGCTCGGCGTTCGGCTTCAGATTTCCCGGAGGCGCAGGAGTCTGCTCGGCCCAGGGCTTGCCCACGACCGCGGGCTTCGAAGAAGCTTCGTTCATGCTGTGAAGCACAATCAACCCGCCTGCCGCAGCCATGATGAAGACAGCGGCTGCCAGAAGGAAAAAGTTGGAACTCGATCGGCTGGCTTGCGCCGCATGTAGCGGAGGCGGCGGAGCGAGCAGGCTCGCCGACATTACGTCCGAGTGCTCGGAGAAAACGCGCTGTGCTGAAGCGCGAGGCTCAGGATCTTTCAGAAAATTGCCAAAGGTAAGCTTTTCGGTGCCCGGTGCGGCGGTTGGCTGTGCCGACTCTTTGTGTGCGCCGCCGGATGACGACGTAAACGAATGCAAGGCGGCTGCGCTCGACGCCGTTTGATGCTCGTATGGCTGCTGGATATCCGCGAGATCCGGTGGAGCATTGCTTGGCGATAGGCGAGCCGGCGAAACGCGTGCTGGCGAACCCCGCTTTAGCTGCTTGGTTCGCTCGATATTTTTCCGCGGCTTTTGCGCGAGAGGCTCCGGCTGTTCCTGCGCGGGTTTCGTGTCGAGATGTCCGAGCACTAATCTTTCCAACTCTTTCAAAGCGGCAGGCGAGGCCGGATTGAAGCTCTCCGGCGGCACGGGCGAAACTGCCGGGTGCTCGAGCAGTATAGATTTCGTGCTTGCTGGTTCCGGAGGCGAGTGCTCCGAAACCGGAGGTTTCGTGACCGTGAATTCAGCGATTGGGGCATCTGCGGTTGGCGCGACGCTCTCAAGATGCAAATCCTCTTCAGTGATTTCGGGTGGCCGGGCCGGAGCGGGCTTCTCGGGCCTCGTCGGAAGTTGGGACAGTAGTTCGGACCAGGTTTCGTCCTTGTCGATCGCGAGTTCGAAAGGCTCCGCGTTTGCGGCATCCTTTGTAGCATCTGCGGATTGCGCGGCGGCGGACGGCAAAGTGACACTGGATGCGGGAGGGGTCGGCGCGGTTGACGGTGCGCTCGAAGCGCCAGGAGGCGGAACCGCATCGATCATTTCCGCTGGGAAACTTGCGCCCCAGAAGTCTTCGGCTTTCAGCTCCGCCGGTTTGGCTGGCGCAGCGCTTTCGGAACGAACGACGTCATCGTCTGCCGAGACGTGAACGAGGTTCGGTTCGTCGGCGACTATGTGCCTCGCGACGACTTCAGGTTTGGGCGCAAGCTTCGCTGATACAGGTGCGATTGCCGGCGGTGGTGTCGGTGCTGATTCTTGTCGCGCTTTAGGTTCAGAAGGCTTGGCTGCGGCCGAGTTTAGTGGGCGCGGAACGTCCTGCGGCACGCGCGCGGCCGGTTTTATTGCGGATGAAGTTTCAAGTGGGCTGGCCGCGACGGGCTCTGTCGGCGGCGAAACTTCGTGCGCCGCCGTCGGCACCGGTTTTGCTGCAGGCAAAACTTTGTGTGGAGCGGCTGCGAGCGGCTCGGCTTCGGTTGAAACTTCATTCGGGAACTTGACGCCCCAGAAACCTGGCGCGGGGTGTGCAAATTCAACTTCGACATAGTGTTTTAAGTTGGGATAGGTGCGCACGTTGGCCACGCGACAAAGCATTCCGCGTTGCGTGTTCAGATTCGTGACCGCGACCATCTGCCCCTTGGACACGTCGGCGCCAAGACGGACGATGCCGCCATGAGGGAACACGATCACGCTTACGGTTTCTTCCTGAAAGGCTTCGATTGGATGTCCGTCCGTCACCGATTTTCGCGAGCCGTGAATTTCGATCGGAATTTCGGCGGAGATTGCGGCTATTCGAGAGTCCGGCGACGACGCGACTCGCGGTGAAGACGGGGATGCGTGCGACAGTACTGAAGGTTCGACAGTGGATTTAGCTGGCGATTCAGTCGGTCGTATGGTTGATGGCATAGCGACATCAGCCGGGCGATGCGTTTTGTTAGGTTGCCGATCTGAGCCGAAAACACGTGCCCGTTTGCCCATTTTCAGTGGGCCTTGAAAAGCTAGCTATAGTACTGACGTACTACAATGGAACTATTTCAAGCATCACGTGTTTTATCCTCTGGAGGGCGCGATGGCGGACCGCGCCCTTCTGGTCTACGTGATGTACGGGAAATGTGAGCCATAAACGCGCAACCGCGAAACGCGGGGGGGCATCGAAACGCCGCAGTATGATGCGTGGCTAATTCGAACAGTTGAGCGCGGTATGTGGCCGTTATAGAATGTGATGGGGGTTGTACGAGTTACTGCCGTCTCTACCGCCCGAGACCACCAGTTCAAATTGGAGCGAACCTACGATGACACGATGGCCTTTGTTGAAAGTACTCTCGGGAATTCTTGCTGCAGCACTTTTGTTTGCTTGCCTGCCGCAGATCGCGGCGGCCCAAGATGATGATCCGCCAGCTCGCGTCGCGCGGCTGCGGTCTGTCGACGGATCGGTATCTGTTCAGCCCGCGGGAGCCGATGATTGGGGCGATGCGGGGGTAAACCGACCGATCACCACTGGAGACAAGCTCTGGTCGGATCAGAATTCACGCGCTGAGCTGAGTCTCGGCTCGGCAGCGATACGCCTCGGCTCGAACACGGCGTTCACCATTCTCAATCTCACCGATCAGATCGCGCAGATCAGCATCAACGAAGGCACGGTCAACGTGCATCTGCGCACGCTTGGCGACAACGAGTCTTTTGAAATTGACACGCCGAATCTGGCGTTCTCATTGCTGCGACCGGGTGACTATCGTGTCGGAGTCAATGAAAACGGCGACACGTCGATCGTCACCGTGCGCGGCGGACAAGGCGAAGTTACCGGCGGAGGACAAGCCTTCACGATTTACGCCAATCAAACCGCAACGTTTGTGGGCACAGATCAGCTCACGCCAGATGTTGGCACGGCGGTTCCAGGGGATGATTTCGACGCGTGGTGCGGCGGACTGAATGTCCGCGAAGACCGCGCGCCGCGGTACGTCTCGCAAGATGTGGTCGGTGCCGAAGACCTCGACGATAATGGCCGATGGCAAAACGTACCGGAATACGGCCAGGTGTGGGTTCCGAACGGCGTCGTGGCAGGATGGCAGCCCTACCGCTATGGACATTGGACGTGGATCTCACCTTGGGGATGGACGTGGGTCGATGACGCCTCTTGGGGCTACGCGCCATTTCACTACGGGCGTTGGGTGATGGTGGGAGGATATTGGGGATGGACGCCGGGCCCAGTTGTTGTTGGCGTCCGGCCCGTTTATGCGCCGGCGCTCGTGGCCTGGGTTGGTGGCGGCGCGGGATTTGGTGTGGGAGTGGGTGTAGGCGTTGCGTGGTTCCCGCTTGGGCCGCGTGAAGTTTACATGCCGCCGTACGCAGTTAGCCGCGTCTACGTTACCAACGTCAATGTTACGAACACGGTGGTCGAGCGGACTACCGTCACGAATGTTTATAACAACTACCAATCGCACACGACGATAAACAATGTCACATACGTGAATCGCACTTACGTGACGGCGACGTCGCAGAATGCATTCACTTCGGCGCAGCCGATTTCGAGGAACGTCGTGCAGGTAAATGCTGCCGAGATGGCGAGGGCTCCTGTGGGAACGGCGGTTGGTGCGGGTGTAGCGCCGCAACCACGAAGCGAATTCGGAGCGGGAAAGGTGACAGGAGTTGCCCGGCCGCCTGCCGCTGCGCTCGCGCGTCCCGTGGTCGCGAAGGCCGCGCCGCCTCCGGCGCCAGTCTCATTCGCGTCACAGCAGAAGGCGCTACAAGCGAACGGAGGGAAGCCGCTGGCTCCGGCGCAATTGAAGGCGATTCGGCCTGCAACGCCAGCCGCCGGTGCCGCTAAAACGCAGCAAGTGCGCGTCGCGCCGCCGGTGACGTCGCGGCCCACCGCGCCCGCCGCGGCGACCAGACCTGGCCAGCCAGCGCCAGCGGCCAAGCCGGCAGCAACGGCACCAACCGCTAACAAGCCCGCAACAGCAGCGCCAGCTCAGCCAGCGAAGCCCGCGCCTGCCACCGCTGCAACTCCAGCAAGTCGCCCGGATCGTCCTCCGACGGCTCAACCGGCTGCTAAACCGCCAGCCACGAGCACAAGTCAGCCACCGAAGCCGGCCGAGACGAATTCAAGCGAGCGCCCGGCAACGACTAAACCTCCGGCTGCCACGCCGAAGCCAGCGGAAACCGAGAAGCCTGCGGCGACTCGTCCGCCGGCAACTGAGGGAGCCCCGGCAAAACCCAATGCGGACAAGCCGCCGAAGAAGACCGACAAGAAGCCTGCGCCGAAAGAAAAGCCGGACAAAGATAAGGACAAGGACAAGCCGTAACGGCGAGGACAAGCCAGACTTATCGCCCGGTTCGCGAGCATCAATTGTTCGCGGGCCGGGCGTTTTTTTTTGTGATACCGAAGCTAAGACACACGCGGCGGGTGGGTTCATTGTGCGCCGGGGCCGCGGCCATGCGGGGCAACACTTTGGAACGATGCGACTTCTAATCCGATGGCTGATGACAAGAGCGCCCGAATAGCAGATTCCGAGTAAGTTTCGTCCGAAGAAAATTGGAACCTTTTCGCGCGCGTAGGAGAAGTCGTAACGGGGGTGTGGGTGGTATTCTAGTGGTGAGAGCGGGACGCCATTCAAGCGTTGCACTCGGTTGTGCTGCAGAAGACTCACGATCAAGTTGGCCCGCCGATTGGTTTCTGATCCTAGAACGCAGACCGAATTTTGGGGTGTGAGGATGCGTTTCCTGGCGCGTACCGGCAAAAATAATCTCGCCAAGATTTTTTTGCGATGTCTGTCGCCGCGGCACGAAGGCAACGCGCGAGGGCGTAGCGTGCGATTGAGAGCTTTTGCAGCGACAGTTTCGGCGCTGTTCCTCGTATGCATCGTCCATCCCGCATCGGGGCAGGGGATAAAGAGGATCATAGTGTCGCGGGCGCGGGTGTTCCCTGAATTCGGGCCGGGGATCGCGGAGATGAAGCGCGACGCTTCGGGAAATTATTACGTTCTTGCAACTCCCGCAAACGTGATCTGGATTGTGGGCGCGCGTGGCCAGCGGCTTGGCCAGATTCCCAACGCGAAATCAGCAAGCGCGACAATCCAGTACGCCGTGGATTTCGACATCGATCCGAGCGGCCGAATTCTGGTAGCGGATCGCAGCGCGAACGCCGTCGAGATATTCCAGCCGGACGGATCATTAGTTACCAAGGTGCAGGTGTTTGCGCCGACATCGGTGGTGGCGCTTTCGGACGGCGAGTTCGCGGTTTCCACGCTGCGAACGAAACGGCTCGTCCTGGTGATGAACGACACAGGCAAGCAAGTCCGCAGCTTCGGAGACCCGGCCGATGCGGGAGTAGATGTGAGCGCCACGCCGCTCGCGAGTCTCGGCAGGATCAGCGGGGACTCGGAAGGTCAGATTTATTTCGCTTTCACCACGATTGCCAATCCAACGATACGCAAATTCGACCGGTTCGGCTACTCACACGGCGACGCTTCGGTCTCGAACGAGGAACTTGCGTACAAGCCGCCCGAGCGGGAAGACCGGGTGCAATTCGGGTTCAACGTTTCACAGTTGAATTTTTCGTCGATGCTGGACGGCGGAGCGATGATCGGTACGTCGGGCGACATCCAGCTCTCAGGCGGTGTGGGCACGGGGTTGGGTGGGCGGATTGGAGGGGGCGGTGGACCTGCGACGAGTGCGGGTTTGCTCGAGACGCTGCTTTCGTCTGGATTGGGTGGACCGCCGGGCGGAGGAAGCGGTCGAGGCTCCGGCGCAGGTAGGGGCGCTGGGATGGTCACGGGGCAGGCGTTCATTCAAGGGGATAACGTCCGGCTCAATCTCGGGCCGGGCAGCGGCGCGAGCGCGTCTGGCCGGAATGATGATGATTCGGACGACTCGAGTGCGTTCAAGCTACGGTTCCGGGCGCAAGACGCTCTCGACACGAAGGGCTCGGGCGATACGGAATGGCTCGACGCAGCGATGCAAGATTTTCAGACTGCGCAGGCGCTCGATCAGGGCAGCGGGCTCGGACTAGGGGGCGATGCGGGAGGCAGCGGAACGAACGGACTTGGGCAGGGTGTGTTGTTGGGTTTGGGAGGAATTGGAGGAGGCGGATTTGGGGGTGGCGGGATGGGCGGCGCACATTCGTTTGGCAGAGGCGCTACGAACGGTGGCGGAGGACCGCGGCCCGGTGGAGGCGGTGGCTTTGGTGGGTTTGGCGGGGGTTACGGCGCGCATGGGCGGTTCGGTGACGTGACGAATTTTACGGCAACAATTAAGGTGAATCTCGATCCTCAATTTCTAACGGCCGACGACAAGCCAGTTGTCACGGCTGTCGGCGTTGATCCTCAAAACAAAGATATTTGGGCGTCGATCGGCAAGGCGCTGATGCACTTCGACAAGAACGGCACTCTTTTGGACAGCTACTTGATCGCGACTCCGGACGGCGCTCCATTGCGAGCCAAAGCGATTGTGGTCGAGCCGGATCGATTGATCATCGCGTCCGATCCGCGAGGAATTTTCGAGTTCGAGCGTCCGGACAGCGCGGGGCCAGTGGCGCCAGCACAGCGGCCGTAGAGCGGCGTGGCTCGGCGCTATGGATGCGGCGGTTGAGCGGTATGCGCTGGAGCAGGAATTGCCGCCGGGCTTGCGGCGGGATTGGGAACGGCGGGCGGCTGGATCAATGCCAGATACGCGCGGCCGAATGCGGAATGTTGAGTTCCCGGCGCAATCACTATGGCTTGCACGGTGTAGCGGCCGGTGGGCAATTTCGCGAGGGGAAGACTGATCCGGTAGGACGCGGTGCGCGACTTCGGGTCAATTTCGGTCGGGGCGAGAAGCGGCGAAGCGTTGATCTGAAATCCGTTGCGAAAGAACATCAATCCCGCGCGCAACGTATTCGGGTCAAACGCCTGCGACTTCTCGGCTTTCTCCGGATAGTAAGCTTGGAAGAAAACGTACAGCGTTTGCTGCTGGTCGAAGAATCTTGTGACGCTGGGCACGATGCGCGTGCCTTCCATTTCAAGCGGGGAAGCCGCCAGCTTGGCACGGACTCCCTGGCCTTTCGTTTGCACTTCCGAGGTTTTTTCCACTGGTACGAGCTGGCTTGAGAGCAAGACTGAACTGAGCGTGATTTTGTCTGTGGGCGGCACAGGGATCAGCAGAGGTTGCTCGAAAGTGCCGATCTTGCCCGTTTCGTCCTCGCGCGCGATAAATTTTAATTCGTATCTGCCCGGCGCCAGCACCACTCCTCCCTGATACAAGAGGCTGCTCTGATTCACCTGCTGGAAGCGTTCCTGGTCCAGGCGCACCTGGATGGTGTCGCGGAGATGCGCGACGACGCGCCCCGTTGAAGCCACGCGAACGTCCGCCGCGAAATCGAATCCCGCCTGACGTTGCCCGCGTTTTTGCGCCCATTCCAGGGCGCTGGAAGATAATTTTGCCGAGATCGGAACGTAGAACTGCTGATCGTTCAATCGAAACATGGATGTTTCGACGGCAACTGCCAACTCCACAATCGGATTTTCCGATGCGAGCGAGTCCGCTAGCTGCTGATCCCGGTCTTCCTTTTGCAGATGTTGGAAGTCACGTGGAGCGAAGTATCCCTCACGAGATCGAACATGCGCTCCGGGTGCGTTAACCTTCACCCGGATGCTGTGCCAGGTGCCGTCGCGTTTGATGTTTGCCGCGAGAGTGTAGCCGACCAAGTAGTAGCCGCCGTATTCCTTCTGAATCTGCGGAAACGCCTGGCTGAGATCGCCCAAATCGAAGAATGCGTGGCCGCCGGTGTCGGATGAGAGCGTCGCAAGGGTATCGCGCGAATCCTGGCGTTGATCGGTCTGGTGATAGACAGACGCGCCTGTATACATCGAGGTGCCAGTCGCCGCATTCGCGGTGGCGTCGCCACCGGGCACAGTGGCGAATAATCCTCGCGCGTCAATCGAGTAGATCGAGACGTCGGCGAGATTCGCCGCGTCGGTGGCCGCGCGCAATTCCGTGCGATTTTCTTCGCCTGTTTGCGTGATGCCACCGGTGAATTGCACGATGGCTTTTCTGCCGGGGATGGCTCCGAGAACGTTCGCGAGTCCTTCGACGGCGGCGAGTTTCTGGTCGGTGTTGAACACGTTGAATTCCGTTTCATCCGCGGTATATGCCGCGCCGGTGTATTCCTGAACGTCATATTCGCCGTTTTGAGCCGCGGCGTAGGGGTTATCCGCGAGATTGGACGAGGCGCCCGGAATGAGGCGCGCTATCGCCTTGGCGAGCACTTTTCGATCGTTCGTGAAATCGGCCCAGACGGAGAGACGATTCCCGTACGTCACGACGGAGACCAGGTCCGCGGGCGTCATCTGCATATCAATGAATTTTTGCGCGGCGTCATGAGCGCGAAGCAAATCGTCGTTCTCCATCGAGGTCATATCGAAGAAAAGCACCAGCAGCCGCCGGTCGCGCACGGCGTTGCTCACGGTTGCTTCGGGAAGTGGCGCGGGAGGATCCACCGGGATAGTGATCGGCTTTTGATCTTCGTTGCCGGCGCGCTCGATGGCTTCGATGTCGGAGTAGACGAACGTCGAGATCTTTTGAGGCTTGCCGTCATCAGTGACTGTGAATTGATCGGCGCGCAGTCCTTTCATCGAAGCGCCCGAGCGATCGGTGACCTCCACATCAATCCGAACGAGGTCGGACGTCGTGCGGAGCGGCGGCGCCTGATTCGGCGGACGAGTTGAATCGGCCGGGGGAGGCGGCGGGGCGGGAACGGCAGTTGGCGCCGGAGCCGACCGCTGTTGGGATTGTGGCATCGCGGGCAACGCGGATACGCCCACTGCGAGCAGAGCGGCCAAGAATCTTTGAGCCATGCTTCTCATTAGAAGTTCATCCGAATCGAGATGTCCATCGTGCGCATGGATGCCGCCGATGTCACGCGTCCGAAAGTTGTGGATCCGAATAGCGTCGAGAGTCCCGTGAAGCTCGGAGTGTTCGATACGTTCTGCATTTCCCAGCGCACATCGAGCCGGTGCGGGCGATCGCGCGGGCCGAAGCGAAAGCTCTTGTCGAACGAAGCGTTCCACGAAAGAGCGCAGGGGCCTTCGATCGAATTGCGCGGCGCATCTCCATACTCTCCTGGTGGCGGAAGGGCGAACGCGCCGGTGTTGAAGAACGTGAGAGGCGAACCACCACAGATTCCGCCGTTGGGGTTGCCGATTTGGTTGGCGCGCGTTGAGCCATTCGCGCCGGTTCCGGTGTTGTCGGTTGCGCTACCGCCGAGCAGCGCCGTAGCCGGGGTGCCGGTGTGGAACGTAACCATGTTCAGAATGCGCCAGTTGCCGAAGACATGCTCAGACCAGCCGTGATTCGCGTAACGCTTGCGCTCGCCGAACGGCAATTCGTAGACCGAAAAAACGCGCAACTGATGGCGCATGTCGAAGGACGAGAGTCCGCGCTCGGCCGCGAAATCGCCGTCCTGTTGCACGACGACGGGCGTAGTGCCACCGATCGTGCTTGCGTTATCGAGAGCTTTCGAATAGGTGTAGATCACTTGAAGCGAAAGGCCACGCGTGAAGCGGTGAACGAGACGCGCCTGCAGCGCGTTGTAAATTGAATTTGCCCCGGACTGGTCGTAGAGAAAGCTGGTCGCGTATGGAATTTTGAGATTGTCCTGGGTGTTCAACTGGCTGGTCCCGGGAGGCGCGCGATTTGGCGCGCGGAGCAAATCGAGATCGGTGCCTTTTGTTCCGGTGTAAGTGAAATTGACGATCCAGTTGCGGGTGATATCGGTTTCGGTTCCCAGCATCCAGAGTTGGGCGTAGCCATTCTTGTAGAAGGGCGAAACGCCGGCCGTGTTCAATATCTCGGTTGATGAAGTTGGATTCGTCACGGCGGGGAATCCGTTCTGGAGCGTTAGCTGTTGTGTCGCCGAGGTGATCAGCGTTTGAGCTTGGTCGAACGGCGGTTGATATGCGAGATAGGAGGTCGCCAGGGTGTTGTAAATTGCCTCGTTGTAGAAGATTGAGTAGCCGCCGCGCACGACGGTTTTTTTCTTGATGGGCGGCTGCCAGGCGAAGCCGACTCGCGGTTCCCAGTTGCCATAGTCTCCGTGGATGAGCGAACGCGGATACGCGCCGTTAAAAGTACCGGTAGCGCCAGGCGTGACCACGTCCACGGCTGTGGCCTCCGGATTTAAGTCCAGATTCGCAATGTGATTGTAGAGTTCGACGGGCGGCGTGACGCCGTCGTAGCGGATGCCAACCTCGGCGGTGAAATGCGTGGTCACTCGCCAGTCGTCCTGTGCGTAACCCAGAAATCCCCAACTGCGAAAATAGGTGGCCGCATCGCCGAAACGTGTCTGCGTGCTATAGGGCAAGCCCAGAAGATAGTCCGCAAAATCATCTCCCGTGCCCTGCACGGGAGTGCCCGTGGAGGTGAGTTGACTGGTCATCAATCCGGTGAAGGTGAACTGCCCTCGCGGAATGGGATCTTCGTCGTTGTTGAGCTGGATGCGGCGGATCTCACCGCCAAATTTGAAGGTGTGTTTCTTTCGCACGTAAATGAGCGAATCGGAAAAGCGCAACGTCTGATTGCGCGTAAGCGATGGGTCGGGATCGTTCAGGCCCGAGAAATCCGTGAAATTTATCGCCGGAACGCCGAAGTTGATTGGAGCGGTTGAAACCCCTGTGATGCCGAGGTCGCCGGCGACATCGTTAACGTAAGAATTGTCGCTGAGAATTTGAATGCGGCTGCGGCTCCAGTTCAGATGCGAAGTTTCGACGAGCTTCGAGGACCAATTGTGCGATAGCGACAAATCCACATTCTGGCTTCGAGTTGATTGATTGCCGCCAAAATCGGGGAAATTGCCGAGCGTGTCCATTCTCTGCGAGCTGAAGTTGTACCCGGCATTGAGGTTCCACTTGGAGTTGATCGTGTGAAGTACGTGAAGATTTACGATGTCGCTGTCGAGCGGCGTGGTGGCTTGCAGGTGATAGTTCTGAATCGTTCCCGGGAGATTCGGCAGCGGGACGTAAGCCAGCAGCCCCGAAGCGGCAGAATTGATCCGAGCGGCCGGAATGTTGCAGCCATCGTTCAGGAGCGTACGCGGCCCGGTTGAACTTGAGGCTGGATCGTAGAGAACGACGCCGGTCCCGCAAAAATCTCCATTGCGCTCGTCCTGGGTCGGCACGGTGGAGAAAACATCCACCGGCGACTTTTCGAGTGTGTGCTGGTAGTTGACGAAGAAGAATGTCTTATCCGCGCCGTTATAGATATGGGGAATCTTGAGCGGCCCGCCGACGTTCGCGCCGACGACCTCATCGTAATGCGAAAGCTTCGGGGCAGGCGCACCCGTAATTGAATACGGCTTCGCGTCCCAGATTGAATTCTCGTATTTATCTGTGAACCCGAAGCGCATGCGATTCACGGCCTGGCGCGCGAGTCTGCCGCCTCCTCGCCCGCCACCGCCTCCTGGCGGGCCACCTCCGCCGGGACCTCCGCCCGCCCCACCGGGGCCGCCGGGCCCCGGAAAGCCACCGCCCTGGGTGCCAAACGGATTTCCGCCCTGCTGCCCAGGTGTTTGTCCGGGCATTCCGGGAATGCCGCCGCGTCCACCGGGGTTCCCAACTCCCAGATCACCAAACATACCTCCGGGTCCGCCCGCGGCAGCGCCTTGTCCAACCGTTCCTTGCAGCAGGAAGGCATCGGAAGTGGAAGCGCCGCCGGCACCGCCGCCTACCGTGAGAGTAGGTTGCTGCGCCGTGCTGGTGCCTGGATTCTCGTTGTCCTGGTTACCAGTACCTTCGCCCGTCAGTTGAGTTTGTTGAAAGCCTCCCGTGGCGAGGCCTTCGCGAAGTGCGTTTTGAACGCCTGCAGGAATCTGATTGCGTCCACCATTTCCATTGCGATTCCGAGTTGCTGCCGCGCCGTTCGATGTATTTGCTTGGCCCGCGGCTGAAGTCGCACCTTGCTTTGCTGTCGCTGGTGGCGCACCGGCTGGTGATTGCGAAGCGGTGATCTCCGCGAGCGTCGCAACGCGCAGGACGACGAGGATGGGACCATTGGGAACGACGGGAATCTTCACATCAATTGCGGAAGCGACGAATCCCGGCTCGGTCGTCTCGATGTGATATACGCCCGCGGCTAAATCTGGGATCTGAAATTTCCCGGCTTCGTCGGTCCAGCTGACCCATGCCTTCTGGCTCGTTGTCTCGGTGACGTGAACCGTCGCGCCGGGAATCGGCGAGCCTTCGGACGTGTGCACGGAACCAACGGCCAGGTATTTGCCAGGCGGAGTGGGTGCTTCCTGGCCCTGGGGCTGAGTTTGCTGCGCGCAAGTGATGATTGGCATCGCCGCGAGCAGCGACAATGCGGCGACCCGTAATGGGGCAGAGAAGCGCGAAGGCATCCCGTCTGTGTCCCTAGTGCGCTGTCCGGCAGAACGCGTCACTGTCCCGCCGGAAGTCATCGAATGTCTCGTCGAGACTATTCGCGCAATCTGATTCTACTCGCTACTCGCTCGAGCCCGAGCTTGCCTTCGCTGGGTCGTAAACAAGACGGAATGTGACCGGTTGGGTGAATCGCGGATTCTGCATTTTTGTGGTCACGATAAGCTGTTTGCCGTCGGAAGATAGCTCGTAGGTTCGAGTGGTCGATCCGCCGCGACGGCCTTGCATTGACGCGACCAGCTGGGAACCTTGCCACTTCGCAACCGGAGGTGAGTAAGTGCGAGTATCGTCGTCGGGATTTCCACCATTCGATGAAGGCTTCGCGGCCTGCTGATCCTCTGGATAAGCAGCGAGGACCCGGCCCGAGGCGCTACTCACTTTCACTGACGTGTCGGTTTGAACGACTGTAAGCTGTGCCAGGTCGTTCATCATTGCTCCGGGGCCGCCTTGGCCGCCGTCACGACGCCCGCCTCCGCCTTCGCCGCCAGCGCCGCGGCCGCCGCCCTGTCCGTTAGCTGCCATAGCCTCTTGCATTTTCTGGCGCGGATCATCGCTCTGATCGTTGTTGAGTTTCCACTGGCCGGCCAGGTTAGGCTTCGCCGCGGATTGTGTTTGCGGGACGGATCCCTTTGCGGCGCTTGCGTTTCCGAGAGGCGCGAGCATCAGGGCCAAGCCGATGTTCATCATGATTGCGACGAGCTTTATTGAAAAATTATTATTGCGAATCATCGCGAGATGTCCTCCAATGCGCTTCGATGCGGAGACAGCGATTTCGGTTCTCCGTCACATGTCATTCCCGCTCGCGACGGGGTTAGTTCCATATTTAGTCCGCGTTGGGTTCAATACGCTCGACCGTGAATTCCTGGACGGAGCTTGCCCGAGGATGATCCGGCTTACGAAGGCCGCTTCGCGCGGGCCGGCAATTCTTTGTCGCGGGGGTACTGGCGAGGTGTATCCGCCGCCCGGTGTGGAACATCAAAAAACTGTGGCCTCTTTGGTGATTTCGTAGCTTAATGTGGGGCAACAGGAGGCCCTGTCCAGGCCCCATATAACGCGAGAGGAGCATCCAGCCATGCCCAGTAACGGCACCCCCCACTTCGAACGGAGGCTGCTGAATAAAATCCAAAGTTTGACTGGCGACGCGCCCATCCGCTTTGTGTTTCAAGACGAGAAGGGAGTGCTGCCGTTTCAGAAGGAGCCGGTTGACACGGTTTTGATCACTGACCGCAAGACGCTCGTCGCCATGGCGCTGAATCCCGAAGTCGGGTTCGGCGATGGATATGCGGCGGGAACAATTCGGATCGGCGGCGATTTGATCCGGCTTCTCGAGAATCTGTTCTATTCGGGGGCAGCCACCGGACGAGGAGGATTGTATCGCAGGCTATGGGAGCGATGGCAGGACTGGCGCCAAGCGAACACGCGGGAAGGGTCGGCCCGCAATATCCATCACCACTATGATTTAACGAATGAGTTCTACAAACTTTGGCTCGACCCGCGATTGATTTATACCTGCGCGTACTTTCCCTCGCCGAGCGCGACGCTCGAAGACGCGCAGCAGGCGAAGATGGATTTCGTCTGCCGCAAGGTTCAACTTCGGCCGGGCGAGCGCGTAATTGAGGCAGGCTGCGGCTGGGGCGCGCTGGCGATTCATATGGCGAAGAATTACGGAGTCAGCGTCCGCGCATTCAATATTTCGAAGGAGCAAATTCAGTTTGCCCGTGAGCGCGCGAAGGCCGAGGGACTGTCGAATCAAGTCGAATTCATCGAAGACGATTATCGGAATATCTCGGGCACTTGCGACGCATTCGTTTCCGTCGGCATGCTCGAACACGTCGGGTCAGAGAACTACAAAGAGTTGGGAGCTGTCATCCATCGAAGTATCGGAAACACGGGTCGCGGGCTCCTTCATTTTATTGGGCGAAATCAGCCTCGGCCGTTCAGCCGCTGGATTCGAAAGCGGATTTTCCCTGGCGCGTATGCTCCGGCGCTGAGCGAAGCGCTTCAAATTCTTCAGCCCTGGAATTTTTCCATCCAGGATGTAGAAAACTTGCGCTTCCATTACGCGAAGACGCTCGAACACTGGTTGAGCCGGTTCGAGAATGCGGCCGGTGAGGTGGAAAAGATGTTCGACGCGGAATTTGTCAGGGCCTGGCGGCTTTACCTCGCCGGGTCGCTCACGGCATTTCGCGTGGGCTCGCTGCAATTGTTCCAGGTGGTGTTCGCAGGATCGGAACGCAAGCAAATCCCCTGGACGCGCGAGTATCTCTACCGCGATGAAACGCAAACCAGAGAAGAGTCCCGATGGATTCATGCGATGTCCTGATCGTCGGCGCGGGCCCGGCAGGATCATCTTGCGCTTGGGCGTTGCGACGCGAGGGCATTGACGCCGGAATTCTCGACAAGCGGGTATTTCCTCGCGACAAGGTCTGCGGCGGTTGGATCACACCAGCGGTCGTGGAAGAACTCGAAATTAGTGCCGACGAATACGCCTCGGGCCGCGTCCTTCAGCCAATAACCGGGTTTCGTACCAGCCGCATGGGCGGCTCTGAAGTCCTCACGGATTACCGCGCGACGATTAGTTACGGTATCCGCCGCTGCGAGTTCGATGAGTTCCTGCTCAAACGATCCGGTGCGCGTGTATTTGCAGCAGCGCCGCTGAAATCGCTTGAGCGATCCGGAGATCAGTGGCTAGTTAATGGCGAGATCACGGCGCGGCTGATTGTCGGCGCGGGTGGCCATTTTTGCCCCGTCGCGCGGCATTTGGGCGCCGATGCGCGCGCAGAGGTCGCCGTCGCGGCGCAGGAGACTGAATTTGAAATGGCGCCGAGTCAAGCCGAAGCCTGCGAGATTCGCTCCGAGATACCGGAGCTGTTCTTCTCGCCGGACATCAAGGGCTATGGGTGGTGCTTCCGCAAAGGGAACTTCCTTAACGTCGGCCTCGGCAGGTTGGATCCGCACGGACTGCCGCAACATGTGTCGCGTTTCGTGGAATTCCTGCGGGAGAGCGGCAAGCTTACATTCGATTTGCCTAAGGCGATGGCAGGCCACGCGTATCTTTTGTATCGAGGGACGCAGCGGCGAATGATCAGCGACGGAATTCTGCTCGTTGGGGATGCCATGGGGCTCGCGTATTCGCAGAGCGGGGAAGGCATTCGTCCGGCGATAGAATCAGGACTATTGGCAGCAAAGGCGATCGCTTCAGCTGGCGGCAATTACAGCGAGGATCGGCTGGAGCCGTACCGACAGTTTCTATTCGATCGATTTGGGAAATCCGACTCGGAGTGGTCGGCGGCAATTGGCCGGCGGCTGCCCGACCGGCTGGTCAGCGCGCTAGCGCAGCGGCTGTTTGCGAGCGATTGGTTTTCGCGGCACGTTATTCTCGACCGGTGGTTTCTGCACCGGAATGAACCAGCGCTTAGTTGATCGAACTCTGGCGAGATTCCGGACGGTGAGAGGTTTCCGCCGTTGGACGGCGTGCTCTAGGCGCTGTCTCTCTCGGTTTCTTCTTAAGTCCACTCGAGTCCCTCCTGATCGCCTAATGCAAGTCTGCTGGCAAGCCGATATTGAACTTCGCCACCGAATGGTGTGACGCGTGTCACCGTGCGGCTTGTGTTCCGCGGAACGTATGTAACCGCCTTCCGAGGAACAGCGTCTCCAGAAATGATTGAGTTCTCACCTCCCGATTCTCACGGCGGAGCCGGAAGGGAGCTCAAAGGAGCAAAGAAAATGATCGAAAAAGGAACTGCGACTCAGTTGGCCCCCGTAACAACTTCAGTCAAGCTGGTCGAGCCGGGCATTTTGCTCGACCGGATCAATCGAATCCACGAAGGCATTGAACGCCGCGCATTCGAGATTTTTCAGAACAACGGCGGTGTTCCCGGACGTGAACTCGATGACTGGTTCAAGGCCGAGGAAGAGCTTCTGCACCCGGTCCATATGAATCTTGCGGAATCCGATGGCGCGTTGACCGTTGCCGTTGAAGTTCCGGGATTCGGCGCTGACCAATTACAAGTCAGCCTCGAACCGCGCCGGCTGATGATCAGCGGCAAGAAGGAAACGAGCAAAGAAGAGGGACGGAAGCAAAGGATTGTTTACCGGGAACAGTGCTCGGACGAAATTCTTCGCGTCATAGACTTGCCCGAGGACGTAGATCCTGCCAAGGCGACCGCAATTTTAAAGCACGGGGTACTCGAACTTAAATTGCCGAAAGGCATACAGCCCGTAACGAGCCGTGATGACGTAAAGGCGGCCTGACCGCCGTATAAATCGTCAACGCGAGATTTTTGTGAAAGTTTTAGGCAAGATGCTGGCCAGCCGCTGAAGCCTCGTGGGTGGATTTGTGCACGGGCGAGGCTGGCTCGAGCGGAAATCCCGGCGCGATCGACGCGCTTCGACTACGAACGCCCGCTCCGCCTGCTACACCGTAATTTCTGATGGTTTTTTCGCCGGCTTTTTCGGGCGGGCTTCTTTGTCATCCTGAAAATAGGCATTCAGGATGTATTGCGAGAGCATTCTCTGCGTATTGAAGAACGATCCATTTAGCGCAATTGAATTCCGCATTACTTCCGCGTACGAATTTCGGCGCTTGTAGAACATGGGTAGAATCGTGAATTCGAGTTTTTCGTACATGGAGGCCATTTCGCTGGAGTGCAGCTCTGAATTCTCTTTGATTGCAATGTCCCATCCCGTCGCGCCTTCCACGTGGCCCTCCGGCCACCAGCCATCCGGCACGCTGAAACTCGGGACGCCGTTCATGGCGGCTTTCATGCCGCTCGTTCCGGACGCCTCGTAGGGGCGTATCGGGGTATTCAGCCACAGGTCAACCCCGCTGGTCAGAAGTTGTGCCCATCCCATGCCATAGTTCGGAACGTAGACGATGCGAATCACGTTTTTTAGCGCCGCCATCTGCTCGAACACGCGATGGATGAGGGCCTTGGCGGGTTCATCGTGGGGGTGCGCTTTGCCCGCGTATACGATCTGAATCGCGCCCACGCGATGAGCAATCGATTTCAGGCGCTCCGGATCAGAGAACAGGAAATCCGCGCGTTTGTACGTGGCGACCCGGCGCGCAAAGCCGATGGTCATCGCGTTCTCATCGAACTGCGCACCGGTCACCCGCCGAATTTCTTTCAGCAACTCCTCTTTTGCGCGGGCGTGTGCATCCTGGATTTCTTCGAGAGGTATCCCGATCGCATGACGAAGGTAATTATTATCGCGGCGCCAATCCGGAATATGGCGATCGTATAGTTCCTGGAAAGCAGGAGAAGTCCAAGTGCCAGCGTGAACTCCGTTTGTGATCGCGTGAACGGTATAATCTGGGAACATCTTTCGCGAAACTTCCGCGTGGAGCATCGCGACGCCATTGATGTAACCCGAGCTGCGAAAGCCCAGATAAGTCAAATTCAAGATGTCGGCAGTGAAGCAGCCGAGCTTTTCAAGCAGGTCCGTGCGCTCGTCGCCAAGAACAGTGTGGACGAGTTCTTTTGGAAATTGATCGTGCCCAGCGGGCACGGGTGTATGCGTCGTGAAAATACATTTCCGCTTCAAGAATTCCATATCTTCGTCGGTTACTTTTGCGAGCGATCGGCCGCGCATACGCGATTCCAGCAGGGCAATCGTGAGCAAGGACGCGTGGCCTTCGTTCATATGATAGTTGGCGAGATTCTTGTGGCCGAGTGCAGCCAACATTTCGACGCCGCCGATGCCTAGAGCCACTTCCTGGCAAAGACGGTAACGGGTGTCTCCGCCGTAGAGATTTTCGGTTATCGTCTGGTCGAACTCGCTGTTCTCCGGGAGTGCGGAGTCGAGAAGATAGACCGGCACAATCGAGCCGCCAACACCATGAACGGAGTAGCGCCACGCACGTAAGACAACCTTGCGGCCTTCGATAACGATGGATGCGCGAGCATCCAACGGTTCGAGCACGGACTCCGGCTTCCAGGAAGTCGGGGTCTCGGATTGGTTGCCGTTCTCGTCGAGATGCTGGTCGAAGTAGCCATTGCGATAGAGCAGCGTGACCGCTGCTAGCGGCATGCTCGCGTCCGCGGCCGAGCGCAAAGTATCTCCAGCGAGGACGCCGAGGCCGCCTGAATACGTCGGGATATCGGCGGCAAGTGCAATCTCCATCGAAAAGTAGGCCGCGCGGACTGATTGAGTGGGTTCGGGCATCGTGTGCTAGGCCAGCCTGAGTCTTCTCCGCCGCATTTCTGAATTGCTATGGCAAATCATGGGAGGAAAATAGCTTCCGATATCACGGCCGAATTCGCAAGTGTTGACGACAATGTTGTTGCTGTGGCGGCGTATGGCCGTTCGCTGCAGGAAGACCCTGAAATTAGAAGATCGAGAGCACGCGCTTAATTCCTTCTGCAAAATCCGCTAGCGACGTGATGAGGCTCACGACCAAGTAGCCATCCGATTCGAAATCGTAGAAATGCCCCGGGTGTACATATACCTCTCGATTTTCCAGCAAATCGATTGTGAGATCTTCATCCGAGCGCGTTGCGGGCACGCGAAGCACTGCATACCAGCCGCCTTCGAGCTTCAATCGGCCGCAGGTCTTATGTGGCGCGAGTTGCACGTCGAGCTGTTTCAGATTGTGCTTTACGCGATCCTTAATCTGACCTTGGATTTCGTGCCGCTCCTCAAGAAACGACGGCAAAGCGGCTTGGATTGGTGCGTTCATCGAGAGATAGGTGTCGGCGATGACTTCTAGACGCGCCAGGGCCTCTGTCTTCAATTTTTGAGGACCACTGGTGATCAGCCAGGCGGCTTTCATTTGCGGCAAGCCACAAATCTTTGAGATTCCGCTCATTGTGATCGTCAAGGCCGCCTCGTTCGCAGCGAGGCTGCCCGGCGTTTCATTGTCGAGATTGAAATCGAGGAAGACTTCGTCGGCGACGAGCGCAAGGCCGCGCGTTGAACAAACCGCATTGAGCTGAGTCAACTCTTCCGCTTTAACGTAGTGCCCAGTTGGATTATTCGGATGAACCACGATTACCGCGCGAGTTTGTGGCGTGATGGTGCGCTCGAGTGAGTGAAAATCAATCTGCCAGCCGTGGTCATACACGAGCGCGTACCGGACTAACTTGATGTCTTGAATTTCCGCCAAAAGTTCGAAAAGAGGGTAGCTCGGCCGCGGAACTAGAATTTCATCGCCGGGATTGCAAAGCGTTCGTAAGGCGTATGAATACGCTTCACTGGTGCTGGTTGTCAAAATGATGTCGTCGTTCGGCACCGCTATTCCCCGATCCGCGTAATACTTTGCGACCGCCTTTCGCGCTTCCACGAGTCCGCGCGGCTCGGGCTCGTAAATCAGCGCGGACGGATTCCCCAATACTCCAAAAATCGAATCGCTATCATAGGCGAATCCGCATTGGGTAGGATTGGAAGCGGTGAGGTCGAGGAGCGGTTTTTTCGCGGCTCGATGCCGAGCCAGCGCGGCACTGAGACGATTCGGCTGAAGATTCCAGTTTGTGCGATCGGAAAACATTCCAAGAGAACAAAAACTAGATGAATGAAGTCGAACGAAGGTTAACACATCGAGCTGCCGGAAGCTGCGGGTTCGCTATAGCAAGGCGTGCCGCGCGATTTATTTTCGCCGATCTACAGAGCTTCGTGCATCGCGCGACTCGGTTTTGCATCCAAAACGACGATTGCGCGATGGCGGCCTAGCGGTAATATGAGTCGACGTCGCAGAATTCGCGGAAGGTAACTTTGAGGGGTCATTTGATTCATAGAATGGTTTTGTCAGCGCTGGTGCTTACCGCGCTTGCGCCCGCTGTAAGCCGCGGTCAAGAAGCCGCAAATCCTCAGGGTGAGTTACAGCCTCTCGCGCTACCCTCGGAAAAACATCTACGCAACGTCAGGCAACTCACATTCGGCGGGCAAAATGCCGAAGCGTATTTCTCAATTGACGACAAATTCCTCATCTTCCAGCACCAGGGCGACAATGTGCCCTGCGACCAGATGTACACGATGCCCGTGGATACGCCCGATGGAAAGCCGGCAACTCCGAAGCTTGTCAGTACCGGGAAAGGCCGCACGACTTGCGGATATTTTTTTTCATCCGGTGAACGGATTCTTTACTCTTCCACGCACGAAGCGAGCCCGGCGTGCCCACCCAAGCCCGACTATTCGCACGGTTATGTCTGGCCGATTTACGACACGTATGAAATCTACACAGCCAAGACCGATGGCAGCGATCTGCGGAGATTGACGTACAGCCCGGGCTACGACGCTGAGTCGACCATCAGCCGGGACGGAAAGCGTATTGTCTTCACGTCCACCTCAACGGCGATCTTGACGTTTATACGATGAATATTGACGGCACTCACGTGCGTCAATTGACGCACGAGCTTGGCTATGACGGCGGCCCATTTTTTTCGTATAACGGTAAGAAAATTGTTTATCGCGCCGAGCATCCAACGACGCCGAAGGAAATCGCCGATTACAAAGAGCTTCTTTCCCGCGGGCTCATTCGGCCTGGAAACTTGGAACTCTGGGTAATGGATGCGGACGGCAGACACAAGCACCAGGTGACCCACAATGGCGCCGCGAATTTTGCGCCGTTCTGGCATCCGGATGGAAAAAGGATTATTTTCGCCTCGAACGTCGCGGACCCCAACAATCCCCGGAATTTCGATCTCTACATCATCAACGAGGATGGCAGCGGGCTCGATCGCATCACGTACCATCCTGACTTTGACGGCTTCCCGATGTTCAGTTCGGATGGCAAGCGGCTCGTCTGGGCCTCAAACCGGAACGGCAAAGCGCCGCACGAGACAAACATCTTCATTGCCGATTGGGCTGAGTGACAGGCTGCGTGGTGGTGACCGGAGCGTGCTCTTGAAAATCGTCCACGTTGGCGAACCAGTTTTGCGGCAGAAAGCCCAGCCGCTCGCTGCCGCTGAAATTTCCAGCAATTCAACTCGGAAACTCATCGAGAGAATGCGCGAGACCATGCGCGACGCTCCCGGCGTAGGCCTTGCCGCTCCGCAGATAGGCGTATCACTGCAAATCGCGGTGATCGAAGATCTCGCTGAATACCACAAGGATGCCTCGCGCGAAAAGCTCGCCGAACGCGAACGAAAAGCGGTTCCTTTTCACGTCATCATCAATCCGAAGATTCGAAAGACGAGCCCGCAGAAAGTGGAGTTCTACGAAGGCTGCCTTAGCCTGCCGGGATTTTCCGCGATGGTTCCACGTGCCCATCATGTGAGCGTGGAATGCCTTGACGAGCACGGAAAGCCGAAGGTCATTGAAGCTTCGGGTTGGTACGCCCGCATTTTGCAACACGAAATCGATCATCTTCTCGGGACTCTCTATATCGATCGGATGAACAGCCGCTCGTTCTCATCCCTCGACAATTTCTCGCGGCATTGGAAAGACAAGTCAATCAAGGAAGCCCGCGCGGCGCTGCGATTGATCTGATCGCGTGGTTCCTGCATAGGAGATAACCGAGGTGGCTCATTTATTTTCCGAGTTCGAGATTCGCGGTGTGACGCTGCGCAATCGGATCGTGATGTCTCCGATGTGCCAGTATTCGTGCGTGGATGGTCTCGCGACGGATTGGCACTTCGTGCATCTCGGGAGCCGCGCTGTCGGGGGCGCCGGAGCTGTGATCGTGGAAGCGAGCGCCGTATCGCCGGAAGGCCGCATCAGCCCTGAGGATCATGGCATTTGGAGCGATGCGCACGTCGAGCCTCTCGCGAGGATTACGCATTTTGTGCATGAGCACGGAAGTGTTGCTGGGATACAGATGGCGCATGCCGGACGCAAGGCGTCCACGCGGCGGCCGTGGGAAAGCGGCACGCCGATTTCAGTTGCTGAGGGCGGCTGGCAGCCGGTTGCGCCGAGCGCGATTCCATTTTCCGAAGGCTACGCCACGCCGCGAGCCCTGACGAGAGATGACATCAAGTCCATCATTCGTGAATTTGGCGCTGCCACGCTGCGCGCAAGAAACGCGGGCTTCCGGCTGATCGAGATTCACGCGGCTCATGGCTATCTGCTGCATCAATTCCTCTCGCCACTGAGCAATAAACGCGAAGATGAGTATGGCGGATCGCTGGAGAATCGAACACGGCTGCTGCGCGAAGTGATCGCTGAAATCCGCCGTGAGTGGCCGGCGCAATTTCCGCTTTTCGTGAGAATCTCCGCGACCGATTGGGTCGAAGGCGGCTGGGACATCAAGCAATCCGTCGAGTTGGCGAGAAGCATCGGTCCGCTCGGCGTGGATTTGATTGACTGTTCATCTGGGGGCACGGTTGCGAAGGCGCAGATTCCCATCGGACCGGGATACCAGACGGAATTTGCCGAACGAATCCTGCGGGACACCGGCATTCGGACGGGCGCGGTTGGGATGATCACAGATCCCGCGCAGGCAGATCACATCATTCGAACCGGACAAGCCGATTTGGTCTTCCTCGCCCGAGAGTTCTTGCGCGATCCGTATTGGCCGTTGCGAGCAGCGAGGGAGTTGGGACAGCCGGAGACGTGGCCGGCGCAATATCTTCGCGCCGCGCCGCACGGGACGAAGCCTCGCGTGCCGCTCGCGCCCGCGTCTGAAGGCAAGTGAAACTCGCTCTGTAATTGCAATTGAATCCGTTGCCGGCCTCGACCGACTCACTTTGCAGTAGGCGTAGGATTTCCGCTTCTTGTCATCCCCAGCGCCGTGGGTTAGAGTACCCGCCTTCTCGTCAGGGGATAATCGTCGATGTCAGAAAAAGGGCGAAACCATCTCAAAGTTCTCATTCGCCGTGCCACAATCAAGAAGCGTGTTCAGGAAGTCGCCCGGCAGATTACGAGAGATTTCAAGGGCGAGCGCCTGCATCTGGTCGGCGTTCTGAAGGGCGCGTGCATTTTCCTCTCGGATCTCGTTCGTGAAATCAATTTGGACACTTCGCTCGATTTCATCGCAGTTTCGAGCTACGGCAAAGGTAAAGAAAGTTCGGGACAAGTGCGTGTGCTAAAGGACCTCGACAGCAGCATCGAGGGACTCAATGTGATTCTGGTCGAGGACATTCTCGACACCGGACTGACGCTGAGTTACCTTCGCCGGATTCTTGAGCAGCGCCGGCCGCGAGTGCTGAAAATTGCCGCGCTGCTCGACAAACCGTCGCGCCG
>PMAA01000123.1 GCA_003152355.1 Acidobacteriota bacterium
TTCAAGAGTGTTGCAGTTGACAGCCGCCGAGACTCGCCGTATCGTTTCGTTCTCGCGAAAACGAAATGAAGATTCTGGTTATCGGCGGCGGCGGGCGAGAACATGCAATCGTCTGGAAGCTCAAACAGAGTGCGGCGGTGGAGAAGATTTGGTGCGCGCCTGGCAACGGCGGGATTTCCGACGACGCGGAGTGCATCCACGCGGATTTGAAAGACGTTGCCGGTCTGGTCGAGCTAGCCAAACGCCTCAAACCCGATGTTACGGTGATCGGTCCGGAACTGCCTCTCGTTCTCGGGCTTGCGGACGGATTGCGCGCAGTGGGATTTTCAGTTGTGGGCCCGGGAGCGGCCGCTGCACAACTGGAAGGCTCGAAGGTTTTCGCCAAACGATTTATGGAACGCCATGGAATCCGGACGGCACGTCTTTACGGCGTTTTTGAGAATTCTTCGGAAGCGCGAAAGGCCCTTGACGACGTGGCGTGGCCGGTCGTTATCAAAGCCGATGGCCTATGCGCCGGTAAGGGCGTGCTGGTGGCGAAGAATCTGGACGAAGCAGAGCGATTCATCGTCCGTGCGATGGATGAGAGGGAATTCGGCGATGGCGGTCGAAGGATTTTGCTGGAGGAGGGGCTGGCGGGCGAGGAACTTTCATACATTGTACTTACGGACGGCGAGCGAGTGCTGCCATTTGCGCCGACACGCGATCACAAACGTGCATTTGACGGCGATCAGGGCCCGAATACGGGCGGAATGGGGGCATTTTCGGACGATTCACTGCTTCCTCCGGCGCTGGAAGCGACGATCAAAGCTGATGTCGTCCAGCCGACAATTCATGGACTGCAGCGCGACGGCATTTCGTATCGCGGATTTCTGTATTTTGGCCTGATGATTACGCCTGATGAGCCCAAAGTCCTCGAATACAATTGCCGGATGGGCGATCCGGAGACGCAAGCGATCCTGCTGCGGGCTGATTTCGATTTGGCAGCCTCGCTTTTAGCGGCTTCGAGAGGCGATCTATCTGCCATCAAGCCAGCGTGGAAACGTGGGACCAGCGTCTGCGTAGTAGTTGCAGCNNCGGAGGGATATCCTGAAGGCCCCGTGACCGGTGCCAAGATTGAAGGTCTTGACGTTGCGTCGAGGCTGAACAGCGCCATCATATTTCACGCGGGCACACGGCGCGAAAATACGAAATACTACGTAAGTGGTGGAAGGGTTTTAGGTATCTCCGCAGTCGGACAAGACGTTGGCGTTTCCAGGACGATGGTCTACGACACAATTAGTAAGGTCAATTTCGACGGAATGCAATTTCGGAGCGATATTGGCAGCAGTAAAGTCGGGCGAGTATATTCAAGTAGCAACGGCATTTGTTCCTAGATTGGGCGTAACTGAGCGTTGCGCTTTGCAGGAATAATCCAAGCAGCGGTGGGGGAGCTTTGGCATCCAACGATAGCGATTCAAGACCGGCAGTGGGCATTATCATGGGTTCGGACACGGATTATCCCACTATGGCAGAGGCCGGAAAGACTCTCGAGAAGTTCGGAATTGTTTACGAAATGGAAGTGACATCGGCGCATAGGTCGCCGGGACGGACGCACGAATACGCTACCTCGGCGGCTGGCCGGGGTTTGAAATGCATCATTGTCGGGGCTGGCGGGGCGGCGCACCTAGCTGGCGTCGTCGCAGCTGTGACGACGCTGCCCGTGATCGGTGTTCCGCTGGCGACGACGCCGCTGAATGGAATGGACTCGCTGCTGGCTGTCGTGCAGATGCCGGCCGGAATCCCGGTGGCAACTATGGCGATTGATAAAGCTGGAGCTATCAACGCGGCGATCCTGGCGGCGCAAATCATCGGACTATCGGACGCCGGCGTGGCAAAGCGACTGACCGAGCATAAACAGGAACTCGCTAAAGGCGTGGCCGAGAAAAACGCGCGGCTTCAAGAGCAGCGTTCGAAATCGGTGAGATAACTTGGCAGCGCCCGCGAGCGAAGAAACCAATTCCTCAGATCACCGGCTTTACGGCTTTTGCAGGGTGGGCGCGTCTGCTGGGCGCTGAAGCGACGGTCGCTGTTCGCCTTCGTCCTCTTTTTCGGCTTTTTCAGCAGGCGGCTTCGGCGGTTTCGGCGGGGCAAGAATCCACTCAAAGCCTGTTTCAAAATTAATGACAGCGAGCTGCTCGCGGTTGCCTTGGGCAATTGCTTCAAGAGCGGCTCGTAAGTACGGCAGGCCCGAGGCGAGCAAAGTTTTGTCCAGGTCGCCGCGAAGAATGGAATCGGCAACCGCAGCCATCTCCGGCGACGACGAACGGATTTTATCCAGGCGCGGGTCGTGCGTGAGGAGCATGTCGCGAAGCGTGACGGACCTCGTATCCGCCGGGTAATCAAATTCTATAAGAGTGCGCGGCTCTTTTTTCTCCGGGGGCCAGAACTGAACGTACCGCGGCCGGTGGACGCGGGTATTCCAAAAATCACCTCGTTCAGGTTCTTGCTCAATCGTATAAGTCAGGAACCAGACCTCGGGGCCATAACTCTGTACGAAGTCAGCCAAGACAAGCTCGGTAAGCGGTTCGTTGGCGGAAAAGTGGAGTTGGCTATGGATCTGGGATGCGCTCTCGTTGAGACGAATCATCAATCCGAGGCCAATTTGCTCAATATCGCTTGCCTTTCGGATGTCCGTGGTGCCGGCAAGATGGGGTTGCTGGCTCGAGAGCGGCGCGTCGCCACGGACGTGAGGCAGATCGCTAGCGAGATTGGCGAGTACTTGGCGCGAAGACGGAGAAACAAATTCAGAAGCGCCGAGCAGGACGCCGGCGCGGCGAGAGTTGATCGGAACAATCGGCGGAGTAAGACTTCCGGTCTCGATGGAATTCTCGATGCTTCCTATGACGATGCCATCCTTGAAAACGCCGACAATCACGCGTCCCGCGGCGAGATTGGCAACGATTTCTTCGATGGGCTTCTCTTCTTGAGGGCGCATGGAAGAAGCGGCGCGCCCATAAAGATGTTCTCCCGCAATAGGCAGTGCGAGAGCGAAGAGAGAGAGCAGTGCGTATTTGAAGCCGGGAGCCGTCATTTGGACTCGCATGGAGAAATTTTACGCGCCTCGCGCCGAAATTTCTTCAGCCTAAGCGAGCGTGCGCGAAGCCGCGAGCTTGGCCTCGAGAGCTTGAATCGCCGTAATAGCCACGACATTGACGATATCTTCCGCCGAGCAGCCACGCGAGAGATCGTTCGCCGGACGAGCGAGGCCTTGCAGAATCGGGCCGAGCGCGACTGCACCGGCGGCGCGTTCGACGAGCTTATACGCAATATTTCCTGAATCGAGATCGGGAAAGATCAGAACGTTGGCGCGGCCGGCTACCGGCGAGCCGGGCGCCTTGGACGCGGCAATGGACGGCACGATGGCGGCGTCGGCCTGCAATTCGCCGTCGATCGATAGGTCCGGCCGGCGAGCGCGCGCAATTCGCAGCGCTTCACGCACTTTGTCAACGCTTGGATGCTCGGCTGAGCCTTTGGTGGATGATGAGAGCAACGCGACGCGGGGCTCGACTTCGAGAAAAGCGCGAGCGTTATCGGCCGTGGCGATGGCGATTTCGGCGAGCTCGGAAGCGCTCGGATCGGGTACAACGGCGCAATCGGCGAACAGCATGCCGTCGCTGGCGCTAAACGCCGTGCCTTCGCGGTGCGGCACAATCATCAGGAAAAAGCTCGAAAGTAGTTTCGAATCGAGCGCGAGGCCGATGACGTGGAGGGCGGATCGCACCGTGTCTGCCGACGAATTCGCCGCGCCGCCGACCGAGCCATCGGCGTCGCCTGCCGCGACCATTAATTGCGCGAAATAGAGCGGCTTGCGCGCTGTGGCGTCAGCCTCATCGAATGAGATTCCTTTGGCGCGGCGCCGCTCATAATAAATTTGGGAGTAGGCATCGAGGCGTTCGCTGGCGCTTGGATCGAGAATCTCCACGCCGTCGAGCGCAACTTTTTTGCTCTGCGATTGAGCTTCGATTAGGGATTTGCGGCCGAGCAGCGTTACGCGCGCAAAACCTTCGCGAGCAATCTGCGCCGCCGCGGCGATCACCCGCGCATCTTCGCCTTCGGGCAGAACGATGCGCTGCGGCATCGCACGCGCACGATTGGCGAGTTTCTTGAGGAGTTGCATTCGTCTCCAACTTACCACAAATTTGGCGCCGGGCGATTCGCCGAGCGGTTGATGGGTAATGTGCGAAGTTGGCAGCGATGAATGATGTTAGCCTTCGCCGTAATCCGATTGCTTTCCTCGGGAGCCGAGAGATATGAGAGAAACATTCATTCCGAATGCCGATTTCCTCGAACCGACATTCAAACGAGCTGCAATTGTGTGGTGGGCACTTCTCTGGAGGGCGTTGCTCTTAGGCGGCGGTGCGGGATTCCTGATCGGGTTTGTAGAAGGGCTCATTGGCGCGCTGGCGGGGTTTTCGACTGGCACCATTCGCCCGCTTGCCTTGATTTCTGGCATTCTGCTGGGTATACCGGTGGGCATATATGTGGTCCAAGTCGTCCTGCGGAAGCGCTTCGGTGAATTCACAATTCGCCTCGTCCCGACGAAGGCGCAACCGTAAATTCGAGGCAGTGCCTAATCGAGGTTGAGACTGCGACAATCCGGGAGATTCTAGTAAGATTCGATACGGCTCGCTGAGCCGAGTAGCGCAACTGCAGCGTCGCTTCAAATCTCGTCGCGAGACTCGAGGCAAATTGAGATCACCACGGAGCATCCGGCATAAGGGTAAGCGGCTTACGGAAATTCTAGAGTCGCACGTACGATTTACGCGCGGCGACGATACCGGCATGCGAGCCGATTTGAGCGGCGCCGATCTGTCGAAGGCCGATCTGAAAGGTGCAAACCTTGCTTACGCAAATCTTCAGGGAGCGAATCTCGAAGGCGCGTCGCTGCGCGAAGCGAAATTGACGTTCGCGGATATCAGCAAAGCGAATCTGAAGGGCGCTGATTTGCGCCGAACCGACTCGACAGAAACAAATTTCAGCGGGGCGAATTTAACTGACGCGCAAGTGAGCGGCGTGGAGCTTTTCCGCGCCGATTTGAGCGGCGCGATCCTTCGTGGCGCGAATCTCACAGCCGCGAATTTCCGTCTTGCGAACGTGCACGGCGCGGATTTTCATGGAGCCATTCTCACCACAACCGTCCTGCGCGAGACCGATCTCGAAGGCGTGGATCTCTCGGGCCTCGATTTGAGTACGACGCTTATGCCGCGCAATTGGAAATCCACCGCGCAGGGAAAATCCTAAGGAAATTGCGGTCCGGCAGTGATCGCGTTAGCGGGTGGTCGAAGCGGTGCTGGCGGAATCTTCCGCCTCGGACCCAAACCCGCCGCGTGGAGACGAGGCCGTGCGGCGGCGGGTTTCGATGCCGAGGCGCTTAATTTTTTGATTCAGCGTGGAAAGCGGAATTTGGAAGCGCTCAGCAGCTTCCGTCTGGTTCCAGTTGGTTCGCTCGAGCATGTCCACGATAATTCTTCGCTCGACCTCTTCCATAATTTCGAAGAGCGAGTGCGAGGGCGAATTGCCGTGCAGCGCGGATTCACCGGGCATCGGCGGAAGGAATTCAGCAAGCTGAAGGCGAACACCCTTCACGATTTCGCGCGTGCGGACGCTTTCTGGGAGCAAATCCACGTCCATCAATTCCTGTACCGAAAGAACGACCCCGCGTTCGACGACGTTTTCCAGCTCGCGAACATTTCCCGGCCAATCGTAGTCCATCAGCAATTTCATCGCGCCGTTCGTGAATGAGCGCGGCGGCTTGCCGTTCTCCTGGCAATACCTTTCGAGAAAGCGCTCAACGAGCAGCGGAACATCTTCCTTGCGCTCGCGCAACGGCGGGAGATAAAGCGAAATGACATTGAGGCGATGGTAGAGGTCTTCGCGGAATTTTCCCTCGCGAACTAGGCCCCTCAAATCTTCGTTCGATGCAGCCAGGATGCGCACGTCCACTTTGATCGTATCCGTTCCGCCCAGGCGCATAAATTCACGCTCCTGAATCACGCGGAGGAGCTTCGCCTGCGTTTCCGGTCCGATCGTGCCGATTTCATCGAAGAAAATCGTGCCCTGGTCGGCAACCTCGAAGAGACCCTTCTTCGATGCAACGGCGCTTGTGAATGCGCCCTTCACGTGGCCAAAGAGCTGCGATTCGAGCAGGTCCACGGGGATCGAGCCGGTATTGACCGGGATGAACGCTTTGTCCGTGCGCGTCGAAGCGGAGTGAATCGCCTTGGCGATCACCTCTTTGCCGGTTCCGCTCTCGCCATTGATGAGGACGGTGGAGCGCGATGGCGCGATCTGCGTGACCAAGTCAAGCAGCGCGAGCATTTTTTCGCTCTTGCCGATAATGTTCGGAAAGTTGTAGCGCTGTTTTAGCGCGCGCTTGAGCTGGACGTTTTCTTCGCGCAGCCGGCGGCCTTCGATAGCGAGCGAAACCTGCGCAACGAGTTCGTCGTTCGACCATGGCTTGGTGATGTAATCTTGCGCGCCGCTCTTGAACGCGGCACGCGCCATGTCAATCGAGCCGAAGGCGGTAATCAGAATTACGGAAAGATAGGGGTCGCGCCGGCGAATCTCGCGCAGCAGATCGAGCCCGTTGCGGTCAGGCAGGCTGACATCGAGGAGGAGCAAATCAAACGGCTGGTCTTCAAGCTTCGCGAGACCGGACGTGGCCGTGTCCGTCAGCGTAACTTGAAAGCCTTCCGAGGAAAGAAGCGCTTCGAGTCCTTCCCTGATTTCGGTTTCGTCGTCAATGACCAGGATCGAACCCTTAGGCATGAACAGCCTTTTGAGCTACGGGGAATTCGAGCCGGAACGACGTGCCCTTTCCCGGCGTCGAGCGGACTTCGATCTTGCCCGCATGTTCTTTGATGATCCCATAGCTCACGGAGAGGCCCAGTCCCGTGCCGCGTCCGGATGATTTTGTGGTGAAGAACGGATCGAAAATGCGATTGAGCTGTTCGGCGGGAATGCCGCTGCCCGTATCGGTCACTTCGATTTCGACCGAACCATTCTGCGCCGTCGTCCGAACTTCGAGCATTCCTCCGGTTGGCATGGCATCGCGCGCGTTCATGAAAAGATTGAGGAACACCTGCTGGAGCCGTGTCGTGGAACCAAGGACAGGCGGCAAGGTCTGTTGGAACGCGCGAACGACGTTCACTTTCGATGTGCGGAAGGGATGCTGCACGAGCGTCAACGTTTCATCGAGGACCGAGTTGATATTGACCTCGACAAATTGCGCCGCACCCGTGCGCGAGAAATTCAGGAGATTGTTGACGATTTCGCTGGCACGGAAAGTCTGCTTCACGATCTTGTCGATCGTTTTCTGTTTCGGATCGTCGGCCGGAAATTGCTTCGCAAGCATCTGGATGTAGTTCGAAATCACGGCGAGCGGCGTATTTACTTCATGAGCCACGCCGGCTGCCAGTAGACCAAGGGAGGTCAATTTCTCGGTTTGCAGCGTCTGCTCTTCGAGGTGTACTCGCTGGGTGATGTCGTCCAATAGGATTAGACGTCCGATTCGCGTTCCGGTCTTGCCAACCAGAGGTGCCACGGAGACATTTACAACCGCCAGGCGCCCGGCGGGCGTGCGGAGATGAAACTTGTAGATGCCGCTTACGCGGTCATCGCTCGCATGCGAGACCAACCCGGCGACGAGATCCGGCGGAAGGACCTCTTCCAGCCGCCGCGCGATGGCTTGGCTGCGGCGAATATCGAGCAGCCTGACGAGCTGCGGATTCCACGACTCGATGCGGTCATCAAGGTCGACGGTTAATACGCCGATGTTCAGCGACTCAACGATATTCTCGCTGAAATCCTTCAAGCGCTCGATTTGCGTGGCTTTTTGCTCGAGCGAGTTATAGAGACGCGCATTCTCGACGGCGATTCCGACGTAATTGCCGATGGTCAGAAGCAATTCGAGGTCGTCGCTGGTGAGGTAATCGCCGTCGACGGTCTTACCGAGGCCGAGGATGGCGGCGGTCCGGTCGTGAATTCGACACGAAATGAAATAGTTCAGATCGAGTTGGTCGAGCGTCCGACGCACAGAATCCGTCTCCGCGACGGCCGCGCGCGCGGACTCGAAGAACAGGCATCCGTTGGTTTGAAACTGCGGGCGATCCGCATCGAGGAAGCTCAGATCGAGTGGCCCTTCCGCATTCACGCCTATCGTGCGCGACATCACGAAGGATCCGGGCTGGGCCGGCTCTTCGAGGAAAATCGCGAGGCGATCGACCAGAAGCGTCTGCGAGATACGGTCAAGGACGGAGCCGAGCAAGGGCTCCAGCCGAACTTCATTCGTCAGCGTGGCTCCGAATTCAATCAAGGTGCGGCGATAGTCGAGCCGGTCGCGATAGAAGAAGCGGTCGAGACGGACTTGCGTCCAATCGCGCACGGGCTCGAAGAGAAACGCGGCAATGACGATCGCTATTACCACGCCTACAGGCCCCGTCGTCCACGTCGAGTGGAAGAATTCGCCGATCAGCGCGACCGTGGAAAAATAAATGGCGACCACCGCGGCTGTGGCAAACGTATAAGCGAGGCCGCGCTTGAAAATAATATCCACGTCCATCAGCCGGTAGCGGACGATGGCGTAGCCGAAGCAAAGCGGAATCAACGCCAGGGAGAAAACCGATAGCTTCATCCACGGCTTGGGAACGACACCGAAGAAGTACGGAACGATGTAGCACAGAAAGAAAGGCGCGATTCCAGCTACGGTCCCGCCGGTCACCCACTTCAGTTGCTGGCGGAGAATTGCGGTGGCGGAGCGCCGGTAGCTCAGTGCAAAAATCAGCGCTGCGGCGAGAAAGTAGACTCCGAGGTAAGCCAGTTCGATGCGATCCAAAACCATTCGCGACCCGATCGGCGAGAAAACGTCAATCAGATCAGCCGCGACAAGCGCATGGAGCGCGAGGAGGAGAGCCGGGATGCTATAGATGGCGAGAATCTTCGAGCGCACGTGTCCGCGACGCTCGGGAAAAACCACCGCTAAATGGACGAGCAAGGCGGGCTGAAGCAGCCAGGCCACGACGTTGCCCCAATAAATCATCCAGTCGAATGGATTCAGTTTGCCGCTGTAGTGGAAGCTGTAAAAAACGAACGACACCAGGCAGAAAAGATAGAAATGCACAGCTCGCGGCGCGTTCCAGCGGCGCGCGAAGATAAATAATCCGATGAAGAGATAGAAAAGGCCGGTGATGCGGAGGTAGTTTTCGAGCGACGACGGATTGTCGGCGTGCGCCGTAATCAGCTTCGCATCAAATGTCGCGTTCCCGCGCTCGATTTTATACGTGAGTTCTGTCCACTCACCCGCGCGAAAGAGCACTTGCGTGACTTGCGTCGCGCGGTGGATTGGAATGCCGCGCACGCTTTCGACGTAGTCACCGGTCCGAATCCCGCTCTTGTCCGCAGGAGAGCCCGGGGCGACATGCCAAGCTTGCACGCCGGAAGGCGAATCGAGCCAGGTGACGCCGTCATCTGGCGCAGGGAAGACTTCGCGTTGCTTGAAATTAAGGGCGGCAAAAACGACGGCAGCTACGGTCAGGATGGCGAGTGCCACCGCTCCAACCCGCATTCGAAGCCCGTCGTTCATAGGGCGCGTTCAGACACAGACATCCACAAGAATTGTTTGCACGTAGACTTCCATAGATGGGAGATTGAACCAGGAAACATCTCCCAATATGACATAGGCTTAGAGGTTTCTAGGCGGGTCGCATTCCGTAAGATATGGCTTTTGGGAGGCACGTTTCCAATTCCGGTACTAGTGCTTGGGCGGGCTCAGAACTGGAAACTGACGCCGCCACGGAATGACCGGTACGACGGAACGAGGATGACCTGGCCGTCTTGTGTCTGGAGAGGGACGTATCCCTGAGCCAGGAGGTTACCGAAATCAGCCATCGCGACCGCGTGCCCTGGAATGAACTTAGGGAGAGGCTGGCGAAGAATCACGCTCAGGTAGGGATCGACGTTGTACATCGCTTCGCCATAGGCATCCTGCCGCGACACAACTTGTCCATCAATCCATTTGTAGCCGACTGTGAGTTGCGTTCCGATATGCGGCAACTGGGCGCACGCGCGCACCGCGAGGCTGGCACGATTCTGTGTTCGCAGAAGATCGCGCAAAGATTCCGACGGATTGTCGACAATATTCGGCACCAGCGCGCCCGCCCATGCATATACGACGGCGGCGTTGATCAAGTCTGTAATCTTCTGCTCGTAGGCGATTCTCGCGCCCCACGATGATGACGCACCTGCGTCGTATGCGAACGCGTCCGAATAGAAATCCTGGAGGAAATCCGAAGTGGTTTCGTTGCCGCGCCCAATCACTGCCGTGTCGTTCGAATGGTCGTGGAAGACGGCCGCGGTGAAGCTCGCCTTCGGACTCAGAGTGTGCTCGATGGCAATCTCCTCGTGGAGATCATCCGCAAGCACGGAACGATTATTGCGGACCAACAATGTTGGGAAGGCATCGAGATTCGCAAGCGCAGATTCGAGAACGCCCGACGACGGATCGGAATCTTGCCACGGATGGCTCGAGATCGTTGCGCTGGCAATCCAGTTGTGGGAAACCTGATAGGCAAGCTCCCCGCGCGGACGAATGCTGGACGTGGTGCCCTCGAATCCCGCCATCAGAAATTCACCGCCGTAACGAATGTTGATGCGATCGCCGAATTGCAATTGATCGTCGTGCGTAAGGCGGGTGCCACGAAATGCGGGACTGTCTGTTCCGAGTTCTGATTCGCGGATGACGAGCGTGGAGACAGGGCCTGTGTGAGGGTTGCCGCTCGGGAGCCATTCGGCCACGAATCCGCCGCTAGCCGCCGCACTGTCGTATCCGAACTCACCGGCGAAAATGATATGCCCGCGCGCGCCAAGGTTTTCGTCGTAGGCAAAGGCCGTCGCCGGCGCGTCGGGAACGTTCGAGATTGAACCAGGGTGCAGCCCGCCGCTGGTTAGCTCAAACAGGCTGCGCGCTTGTTTCTGATGTGCGATTTCTGCGCCAACGGACTGACCAGCGAGGAGCACTTCGCCCTCGTCGTCCCAGCGCAAAACTGGCCGGGTCGAAGCGGATGTACGCAGGACCCAAGTCCACTCATCTGGAGGCGCGTCTTGATCTGTCGCTTTGCGGAATTTGTCGAGCGACGCGAAGATCGANNGAGAACAGCCCGCGATCGTTCGTCAGAAGCTGCAAGGGAGCGGCACTCGCGGCCTGTTCAGAGACGATGAAAACGCTTGCGCCCATCTGAGGCGCCCCATGCGGATCTACAACCACACCTGTAATTTTTCCTGGCTGCGGCGCCGCAGCGAGCGGCAATGCCGCGAAACTGGCGAGAGCCAGCACCGTCAGCGTGCGAATCATCTTCAATGTCACGATGCGTCACCTCCCCGGTTCATTGGGTGGGAGCTTTGACCGTAAAATCCGCTGTCGGAGTGATTACTTCCTTCGACAGGTTGTCCGTTATTTGAACTTCCAATTTGTATTTTCCGGGTGCCAACGCGCCGAGCGTGAGCGCTTTCTCGAGCGTAAGCTCTTCGCCGCGTTCCCCGAGTTGGTCGCCCGACTCGTTCAGTTTCAGGACCGGCGTCGGATTCTTTTCTTTCATCACACGATATTCCACCGCCGCATCCGGCCTGTGAGTTTTATCGTCTACTTTCAGGTTATACACCTGGAGGAAGATGCCGAGGTGCTCGTTCGACGCGAAGGTCGAATCCATTTTTGGGCGGACCTTGACGTCGCCCAGCACAAATTGACCGAGGCCGATGTCGTGCGCCGAAACACGCTGAATCTGATCCGCCAGAATCAACGAACTCGAAGACAGCTTTTCGTCCTCATAATGAGGCACACCGAGACGCGTGTTCACCACGCCGACGTTTCCGCTGTTCACATCTTTCAGCACGATATCCAGGCGATAAAGTCCGGGGCTAAGAGGCACTGCCTTTTGATAGATCGAATGGTTCTTTAAGGACTGCTGCAGAAGGGCGCTCGGAACGTCCTGCTTGATTGTGTCCTCGAATGTCTGCACGATTCGGCCGCTCAGCGTGGTAATCCGCGCAAAGAGATTCATCGTCGCGGATTGGACGCCTTCTTTCTCCTGGAAGCTCATCTGGCGGTTAGGGATCTGGATCGAAATCGGAACCAGAACAGTGTCGCTCGTGATTCGCAGGAAATCGAACCGGTAGTCGAAGGACACCTGATTTCGCACCAGCCGCGACGTTACCACCGCTTCGAGATCCTTAAACTTCACCGGTGGCGCTTGCTGGATCTTCGCGTAGAGTTCGAGCCGCGTAAATTCTTCGTAGCTTTCCGGCTGTCCGCCGAGCGGCTGTGCCAGGTGCGTGCCGTCTGTGTTGTCGAAGCGCGATGTCTTCGACGCCAGACCCATGGACTCCATCATCGTCAGACCAGCGCCGGGAACGTACAACAGCGCGTCTTTTTCGCTGGGGTCCATAGTGAGATGGAATTCCCCCGTCATCGTTGGGTCAACAAATTCCAAATTGACGTCGTTCCCGATGCCTTCGAGATAGCGGTAACGCCAATCCTCAAATGGGTATGTTGATGTCTCGCCGCCGCCTTCAGAAGATGGGCGCTCGTACGAACCGCCGGATGGATGCGATTCAACTTCGTCCGGTGGGCCCCACATGATGTAAATCCGGCCGCGATCGGTCTTCCATCCGGGAATTCCTGAGGCGTAATGCTCATTGGTGTAAGCGATCCGGCGATAGTGTTCTTCTTTGAACGTGTTCTCCGGCGAATCCGGATCAGGGTTGCGCCTCAGCCAGAACTGCTCGATGAATTGTTCGCGCTCTTCGTTGGTTTGCAATCTCAGGAACGCACCGCGCTCTTCCGGCGTAATGATGTAAACGACGTCTTCCTCAAGCCATTTCTTGTACGGCGACGCCAACTCTTTCTCGAGAGCTCTATCGCGCCTCTTGCGGTCCTTTTCGGCCTGCTTGGCAGGAGTCGGAGGTTTGTCGTCGGGAGCAGTTTGAGTAGGAGCTTGCTTGTTATCGGTCTGATCTGATTGAGCAGAGATCGGCTGAGCAGGTATAGCTAAGCCCAAGATTACGAAAGGAAATACGAGGTGCTTAAAACCGGTGGTCATGAAGACACCTATACCCCAAAATCGAATTCTATCCTGTCCGCGGGGACAGGTCAATTAGTCATTCCCATTGGGAAATCCCCGTACCAAATCAGAATGCGTAACGAGGGGCAAGGTTGCCTCGATAGATTCCTCCCGTAAGCTCTTTTGTGCACAACCCTTTTCAGGCGAGGCGAAACGAACTACAATGGGGTGAATTAATTCCAGAGAACCACGCACTTTTTCGGAGCGCCTTTCGGCGTCGTTTCGCCCCTTCTTCGCCTGTTTTTCCTGGCAAAGAGGCCCGCGAGAAACAATTTGGCTTCGAGAATCGTATTTGAATAAGCCACTCGGACGAACTGGCGTCTAAGGGATAAGCAACTTCTGAAGGAACCTGTACATGACGACTGGGAAGAAAATCGCGATCGGAGCGGGCGTGGCTGTGGTTTTGGGTATGATCCTTTGGGCCAGCGTTTACCAAGCGAACAAGGACGTTACCGCGGTCCAGACGGGATCTACCAAGCGAGGGGATCTGACGTCGGTGGTCACAGCCTCGGGTGAGGTCCGGCCACTCACGTACTCGAACATTCTTGGCGAAGGAATCGGCAAAATCACCCAAATCGTCGTCAAGGAAGGCGACCACGTTCATAAAGGCGACGTTCTCTTGAAGCTAGAAAGCATTCAGCCAGCCGCCGACGTGGATGCGCAGCAGGCCGGTATTGAATCCGCAGAATCCGCGGTGCAAGCTTCCGAGGCAAATTTCAAGTCGTCTCAGGCGACGGTCGCCCAGCGTCAGGCCGATCTTGAAAAGGCCAAGTTCGACTGGGAGCGCAGCCAAAAACTCTACCAGGAGCAATTAATTTCGAAACAGGACTACGACGGCCAGAAGGCGGCCTTCGATGGCGCCAGCGCCGGGGTTGACGCTTCCAAAGCACAACTGGCGCAGAGCCGCGCGACGCTCGAAGAAGCGCGCCACGGCCTGGATCAGACGCGCGCCGTCCTGGTCCACGAAAAAGACGTTTTGCGAAAGACCACTTACACCGCGCCGATTGATGGGATCGTGAGCTACATCGCGGTCCGCGTGGGAGAAAACGTCGTCCCTGGAATTCAGAACGCGACCGGCAGTTACCTGATGACGATTTCGGATATGTCCGTCGTCACCGCCGAAGTAAAGGTGGACGAAACCGATATCGTAAACGTGCGCAATGCCGAAGAAGCGGACATCAAGATTGACGCGATTCCCGGAAAGACGTTCACCGGCCACGTCACCGAAGTCGGCGATCAAGCGATTTTGCGGTCTTCGGGACTCGCCACGACGCAGACCACGGCGAATACGCAGGAAGCGCGCGATTTCAAAGTGGTAGTAAGGCTCGACAATCCGCCCGACAATTTGCGCCCCGGTCTCTCCGTCACGGCGACGATCAAGACCGCATCCAAGAATGGGGTGCTGACAATTCCGATCCAGGCGCTGGCGATGCGATCGAAGCGGGCTCTTGACGAAGCCGCGCTAAAATCCAAGGGCGATTCCAGTGTGACCCTCGCCGCTACACGGCCGGACAATTCCGCTGCTGCCGATAAGCAGGATATTCAGGGCGTTTTCGTGCTCCGCGGCAAGAAGGCTGAGTTTGTGCCCGTGCAGACGGGAATCAGCGGCGTTACCGACATTGAAATCGTCAGCGGGCTGAAGGAAGGCGATCAGATCGTCACGGGCAGCTACAAGGCGCTTCGCACGCTGCGCCCCGGCGCCAACGTGAAGGTTGATAATTCCGAACCGAAACGCGATGAACAGCAAAATAGCTAGCCGCGAAGCAGTCGAGGAGACAATTTCTCATGCCCGTTGAAGCGGCCGCGGCACCATCGTTCCGGCAGGATCTAATTGACACCGGAATCGTCATCCACACTGAGGATCTATGGAAGACCTATGAGATGGGATCAGAGCAGGTGCATGCTCTTCGCGGCATCACTCTCGAGATCCGCAAAGGCGAGTATGTTGCTATCATGGGCCCATCGGGCTCCGGAAAATCCACGCTGATGAATCTTATCGGCTGCCTCGATACGCCATCGAGCGGCCGCTACTATCTTGCCGGGCGGCTGGTGAGCGATCTCGATGACGATGAGCTTGCGTACATCCGCAATAAGGAAATTGGATTCGTTTTTCAGACGTTCAATCTTCTGCCACGCGCGACTTCGCTTCACAACGTCGAGTTGCCGCTGATTTACAACGGTACGCCTTCCGAAGAGCGCCTCATGCGAGCCAAGCAAGCGCTTGCACAGGTAGACCTCACCGACAGAATGATGCACCGCCCGAACGAACTTTCCGGCGGCCAGCGCCAGCGCGTGGCCGTCGCCCGTGCTCTCGTAAATCGTCCGTCGATCCTCCTTGCCGACGAGCCCACCGGTAATCTCGATTCCCAGACCGGCGAAGAAATCATGGCGCTCTTCGCGAGGCTCCACGAGCAGGGCAACACCATCATTCTCGTCACCCACGAACCCGACGTCGCCCTCCACGCCGACCGCGTGATCCGCGTCCGCGACGGCAAAATCGAGCGCGACGAGCCGACTAAGTAGCGCTTTGCATGCATGATTTTCCGCATCGTTTTTGTTTTTCCAGACCGCGTCCATTCTTTTCGTTCGCTTGACTTCCCACTGCTAAAAATGATTTTGTAGCGCATCGTGTTGCTCCCTGCAGTGCCTTCTCGGGGCGGAGCTGGCCTGCGCCACAGATTCACGGAGGATTAACCATGACCAAACGAATCATTCTTGGCGGTCTTGTTGGTGCCGTGCTGGTTTTCGTGGTTAGCTCCATCTGGCACCTCGCGGGTAACCTCGGCGAAATCGGCATTAAGAACATGCCGGGCGGCGGCGCCGTCGAGACGGCCATGCGCGCTTCGATTCACGATCCGGGATTTTATTTCTTTCCCCCGGCGCCTCCGATGTCGGGCCAGCCGAAGGACCAAGCAACCGCGGCGCAGAGGGCTTATCTCGAAGCATACAAGCAAGGACCGACGGGAATACTCCTCTACAGCCCCGGCGGCACCGAACTTCAGTTCGCCAAGCTGTTGCTGAATCAATTTCTGATGAACGTTGTCGCCGGGCTTCTCATTGCGTGGATTCTCGGCATCGCTGTCGGCTCGACGACGTTTGGCAGCCGGGTGCTGATCGTTTTGCTCGTCAGCATCGTCTCCGGAGTGATCTACGATTTGCCCTACTGGAATTGGTACGGATTCCCGATGAACTACACGATCGCGCACATCGCGAGCTGGGTGATTAGCTGGGGCGTCGCCGGCCTCGGCATGGCCGCGATTGTAAAGCGCTGAGCAGGGCACGGTTTGCTTCCGAAAATGCCGGACGAAAATCGGTCCGGCGCTACATGTAACCGGGCGTCGTGACTAGCGCGAGAAGAAATTGCGGGCAAGGAACCAGACGTTGGCGGGACGCTCGGCCAGGCGGCGCATGTACCACGGGAACCAGTATTTGCCGTAGGCCACGAGGACAATCGAACGGCATCCTTCAGCCGCGAGGCGCAATTGCTCCGCGCGCTGGATTCCGTAGAGCATTTGAAACTCGAGCTGATTCTTTGCGAGGCCGTTGGCTGCGGCCCAGTCCTGAATACGCGCGATGATTCGCGTATCATGCGTCGCGATGGCGGCGCGCAATCCGGCACGGCGCGCGTCTTCGCCAAGCAGCGTTTGCGCGATGCGAAAGTAATTCTCGTCGACGTCGCGTTTGTGCGGGAACGCAACTTCTGGCGTTTCGTTGTAAGCGCCCTTCACCAATCGAATCGCGCCGCCGAGCGGCAGCAAGCTCCGCACGTCCTCTTCAGTTCGCCGCAGGTATGATTGCAAGCACACGCCGACGTTCGCTCCCGCTTCCCGCGCGCGGCGGTAGATTTCGAGCGTCGCATCAACGCAGCTGCTCTGCTCCATGTCAATCCAGACAGTTTTTCCGGTGGGTGAGATCGCAATCAGCCGCGAGAGATTCGCGAAGCAGAATTCTTTATCGAGATCGAGGCCGAGATGCGTAAGTTTGACGGAAATTTCGGCAGGAATGCGCTGCACCCAGATCTTCCCGAGGATATCCGTATACTGTGAAGTTTCAGCTTCAGCTTCCGCGCGGTCGGCAACATTTTCGCCGAGCGCGGTGAGCACGGCGCCGATGCCCTTGGCTTGCAGTTCGCGTACCGCGCGGAATGCATCTTCGGCCGACTCGCCGGGCATGAAACGCGCGACGCCGCGCTTGACGAACGAATACTGCGGCGCGCGCTCGCGGAGCCAGCGGTTTTGCGCCGCTTGGAGGAGCAGCGTTCGCGCCCAAGTCATCGGCGATGTTCTCTCAATTGATTTCTATTGCGGCGAGCTTAGCACGCGGATGAAGTGATAGTAGAAATCGACGCCTTCATAAAACGACGCGACCGGAAGCCGCTCGTCGCGGCCGTGCGAGCGGTCGTCATTGATGTCTATGAACACGCCAGGAACGCCATACGTCGGCATGCCGAAGCCGCGCGTGATCGCGCCGTCACTCGCTCCCGCATCCATCACCGGCACCACCGGAACTCCGGGCCACATTTGCGCGGCAACGCGCTGAATTGCCCCCATCACATCAGGCCGAAGCGGCGATGGAGGATTGGGGCGCGATGAACCGCCGAGAACGGTCGAAGGTGTGATCGTGATTTTCGGATCGGCCATGATCTGCGCAAGCGTCTGCTGAATTTCCTCGGGTGAATGCCCGGGCAGGATGCGGCAATTGACGTTGGCGCGCGCCGTTCCCGCAAGCGCATTGTTTGCGTGACCAGCCTCCACACGCGTGGCCACGCACGTGGTGCGCATGCGCGAGTTGTAATACGGCACCTGCGAGAGGCGCTTGATCGCATCTTTGTTGGGCGGCGTTTCGAGGATCGCCTTCATGTCCGCGCCCGTCGTGCCGCCGACGATGTCAGCTTCGCGGGCGAAATATCCGCGCGTCACGTCATTGAGCTCGAACGGGAATTGAGTGCGCTCGAGCCGCAGTAAGCCGCCGGCGAGCTCGTAAATCGCATTGTCCGGCCGGGGCAGCGAGCTATGCCCTCCGGGATTTTCGACCTTCACGTCATAGTCCTGGTAGAGTTTTTCGCTCGCCTGAATTCCCACCGCGAGCTTTTTACCTTTGTCCATTTCGAAATCGCCGGCGTCGGGATTGATCACAAAATCTGCGTCGATCATTTCGCGATGATTATTTAGCAACCAATCCACGCCGTTGAAATCGCCGCCTTCTTCGTCCGCGGTCAGCGCGAGAATCAAATCGCGATCGGGGCGGTACCCTTCTTTTTTCATGCGGATGAATGTGGTGACGAGAAGCGCGTCGCCTTCCTTGATGTCCTCGGTGCCGCGGCCGTAGAAGTAGCCGTCCTTTTCGATGAACTGGAATGGATCCATGCTCCAGTCTTCGCGGTGCGCTTCGACGACATCCAGATGGCAAATGAAGAGAATCGGTTTGCGCACACCCGTGCCGTGAATTCGCGCGACGAGGTTGCCCTTGCGCGGATTGGGCCCGAGCACCTGCACGTCGTCGCCTGCAAAGCCCGCGCCGCGGAGCCACGCTGCCATTGCATCGGCTGCAGTGGTCGTGCTGCCTACCGAATCCGTGGTGTTGATCTCGATGAGCTGTTTGAAAATGTCGTGCGCCATCTGCCGGGTGGACGAATCCGCCTGCGCGCCGAGGGAGTGTGCGCCGAGCGTCAATCCAATGATCAGACTCATTGCAAGAATTCCGAACAGAATGAATTTCGTTTTCATGTTTTGCCGGCGATATGAGTTTTCGTGCCGCAAGAATGTATCAAAGAGATTCACTTGCCGCTACGTGGCGTCCAGCGCTTCCCATCGGATTGAGAACGAGTCCAGCCCCAAAACGCACGCAAGCGCTTTTATTTTACTGCGGCGACACAATCGATTTCGATGCGTGCCCCGAATGCGAGGCCGGTGCCAGCGAAAGCGCTGCGCGCGGGCAGCCGGTTCTTTGGGAAAAACGTGATGTAGACCGTGTTCATCGCATCCCATTCGCTCATGTCCGCGAGCATCACGGTGCACTTGACGACGTGCTCGAGCGATGACCCGCTGCGCTTCAGAATCGCGCTAATGTTTTCGAGCGCGCGGTTTGTTTCGGCGAGAACGCCGCCCGGCGCAAGCTTCAAATTTTCATCCGTGCCGAGCTGGCCCGAAACGTAAATCAAATTCCCAACGCGCACCGCATCACTGAAAGGCAACGATCGAGGCTCAGGCGCGCTCAAATATTCGAGGCGATGGTTTGATCGGCCGCGCGTACTCGATTTTGACGGACGCCGCGCCGTATTGTTCTTCCGCTTTTTGCTGGCCGCCACGCTTCCTCCGCCGTGCGATTCGATCGGTTCGCGCGTCCGAATCTATCGGCTTGGCGCAAATTCCCCGCCACGTTAGCACAGCGAGGGTCGGGGTCGGTAGCTGTTGTGCGGTTGCCGACACTGCTCGAAGCATTCCCAAAAACAAAAAGGCCGCCCCGACGAATCGGAGCGGCCTTTCGATTTTAATCCTGGCAGCGACCTACGTTCCCGCGCCGTTACCAGCGCAGTATCATCGGCCCTGCGGGGCTTAACTTCCGTGTTCGGGATGGGAACGGGTGTGACCCCCGCGGTAAGGCCACCAGGAAATTTGAACCCGGCGCAAGGGTTTAGCCCTCGTGCCGAGACTTTCAAATCTCCACAAGGGAAATTTGAAAAGAAACTGAAGGAAGTTGGCGACGCAAATCTGTTCGAGTGAAAATGCTGAAAGGATTGAACCTTGCCTAACGATGAATCGAGTTAGGAAAGTTTTATGGTCAAGCCGAACGGCCGATTAGTACGGGTAAGCTACACGCATTGCTGCGCTTCCACCTCCCGCCTATCAAAGTCGTAGTCTTCGACTGGCCTTATTATCCGCCCGAAGGCGGATTGGGAGACCTTATCTCGAGGCGAGCTTCTCGCTTAGATGCATTCAGCGATTATCTCTTCCGGACTTCGCTACCGAGCTATGCCACTGGCGTGACAGCTCGATCACAAGAGGTCCGTCCATCCCGGTCCTCTCGTACTAGGGACAGCTCCTCTCAAGTCTCCTGCGCCCACACCAGATAGGGACCGAACTGTCTCGCGACGTTCTGAACCCAGCTCACGTACCGCTTTAATAGGCGAACAGCCTAACCCTTGGGACCTTCTACAGCCCCAGGATGCGATGAGCCGACATCGAGGTGCCAAACCTAAGCGTCGATGTGAACTCTTGGCTTAGATCAGCCTGTTATCCCCGGCGTACCTTTTATCCGTTGAGCGATGGCCCTTCCACACAGAACCACCGGATCACTAGATCCAGCTTTCGCTCCTGCTCGACTTGTATGTCTCGCAGTCAACCCAGCTTATGCTCTTGCACTCCACGGCGGGTTTCCAATCCGCCTGAGCTGAGCTTTGAGCGCCTCCGTTACAGTTTAGGAGGCGACCGCCCCAG
>PMAA01000159.1 GCA_003152355.1 Acidobacteriota bacterium
GAGGATGCGCGCTTTTTCGTCGCACATGCGGCACTTGAGCAATGCGGTGTAAAGGCTGATACACAGCTCGTTCGAATATGCGGATTTCTCCGTCTCGGGCTCCAAAACTGCCCGGCTGCCTTTCGATGCCATTTCCGCTCCTGTGAGCTGGGGCGCTCGATAATTTCAGTCAATAAAACTATAACATAAATTCCGATACGGACAGAAACTGAAGCGCGACTTCGTTGAGAGCAACGCCGCGTTACTTTATGAAATCTTCATCTTCCCGCTCGAGAGCAGGCGAATCAGCTCGCGATCGGCCGGAAGNNCAAAGACACGGTTCTGGACGCCAGAACTCTCGGCGCGCGCCGTGAAGAAAATCAACTCGATTTCTCTGGCCATTTCGGCGTAGCGGTGGCGCGTGCGATGCACTTCATCGCCAATTTCCGCCTCGACGCCGAGTTCTTCCTGTAGCTCCCGAACGAGAGCTTCCTGCAGCTTTTCGTGCGGACGCACCTTGCCGCCAGGAAACTCCCAGCGCAAGCCGAAGGCATGCGTCCGGTGACGCTGGCAGGCGAGAACGCGGCCTTCTGATGCGATGAGCGCCGCTACAACGAGGAGCGGCTTTTCGTCGCTGCGGTGGTTTGCCGCGGGTCCGCTGAGCTTTCTCGTCATCGCATCAGCTCCGGATGGATCGCGCGGAACAACGCTTCGGCGCCTTGCATGAGCGGGGGACCTGGCGTGTTCAGCAATTCGTCGCGAATTACCACGACGCGTTTATCTCGCACGGCAGGGACGGTAGCCCAGTTCGGATTTGCGAGAGTTGCGCGGGGACTTGCGCGCTCACCGGTCGCGGTCCAAGCGAGAGCGATAACTTCTGGCCTCGCCGACGCAACGTCACGGTCTGAGATGAGTTTGCCCGCCCGCACGACCATTCGGCCGCCGGCGATTTCCACCAACTCAGCGACCCACGGCGGCGAGCTAATGCGAGGTTTCGGCCACGCTTCGCAGTAGACGCGCGGCCGCTGCTTGACGTACCGCGCCTGCCGATTTCGAGCGACGACTCGAGCGGCGATTCGAGCAAATGTCGAGCGCATTTTCTCGACGAGCGCGTTTGCTGCGGACGATCGGTTCGTCATTCTGCCCAGGATTCGGTAATCCTCCTCGATCGTGCGAAGCGAGCGGGGATTGAGCGCGAGAAAAGCAGCGGGCAATGCCAGCAATTGCGCAACGACCTCCGGTTTGAACGGAACCGATCCGATTACGAGCGTAGGCCGCAAACGGCTCACCGCGCGCACGTCGAGCGCCCAGCAGTCGCCCACTCGCGGCAATCTTCCGGTTGGCGCGACGTCCTTGCACCATTTGCTTACGCCGACGAGATTTTTCTGCGCGCCAATTGCAAGAAGTATGGAAGTCACGCTCGGTGCAAGCGACACGATGCGAAGCTTTTCGATCGACCGAATGCTTTTCGCCGGAGTTCTCGCAGCGCTTTTCATCGGGGCAGAGTCTAGCAGGGAAGGCCGAACAGCAAAAAATAAAGCGCCGGAGCTCTTAGGCTCCGGCGCTCTTGGTTGTCGTGTTCGTAACTGTTAGAACTACTGTTCGGCCTGGATCTTCTTCAAACGCGGCTTGGCCAGTTGCCAGAGCGTATCCGAATCCGTGGCATCGTGAGGGTAGTATTGCGCCGACTTCTGACCCGAAGGCAGAAGCACGATGTCCGCACGGCGGTTATACGCCAGCCAATCCACGCGCTTTGCGTTGGCGCGCTTCTTGGACGGCTTTGCCGGATTCGCTTCCTCGAGGCCCTTTACTTCATCCTTCGAGAGGTTGCGCTCTTCGCCGTAGGCAGCTGTTTCGACCTTATCCGCAGCAACTCCCTGGTCAACGAGGAACTGCTTGATCCGCTCGACGCGGCGCTCGCTAAGTTCCTGGTTGTGCTTCTTGCTGCCGCGCTGATCGGCGTATGCCGTGACGGACAGCTTCGAAGTTTCGTCATACTCGAGATACTTCTTGAAGCCGGCCGCGAGGTCGGTGAGGTTCTTTCCCTGGCTCTTCAGCAATCCGTCGGTTGGGTGCTTCGCGTCCGGATAGTCCGTCGGATAGAAGACGCTGTAGAGCACGACGGTCGGCATCGGCTCGATCGAGCCTGTGACGTGAATTGTTGCGGTCTGCGTTGACGAGCCGCCGCAAACGTTTGTGGCGTTCAAAGTGTACGTGTTGGTCTCATCCACGGGGCCGATGTTCGTATTCTTGGGATTGGCCTGAATCGTCTGCGTGCCGTTCAGATCAACCTTGCCGGTCGGATCGAGATTGGCGTTGTCCGCGTTCGATGTGGACCAAGTCAATGTGGAGGAATCCTGAACCTTTACGCGGTCGCCGATTTTGCGATAGTGGACTTCGGCGGGATTCGCGCTCAGGGTCGCCTGAACGACGGTGTTTACATTAATGGTTGATGTCGCCGTCGCTGTTCCGCCCGGGCCGACTTCCGTCAGTGTATAGGTCGTCGTGGCCTTCGGTGATACGCCCTGCGATCCGCTTGGCTGCACGTCGCCCACGTTGCTGATGTTCGCGCGGACGGCGTCGGTGGCGGTCCAGTTCAGATTCGAGGTCTCGCTGCAATTAATGTTTGCCTTATCTTCGGAGAAGCCGCCCAGCTTGACCGGCGCGACAACTACAGTCGCGCTCGCGATGCCGGCATGGAAGCGGTCCAGCGGAGACTTCTTCATGAGCACTTCGCCGCGCGGCCACGCTTCGTTCTTCTGTTCGCCCTTCTTGTCAAGATAGATGACGACCTTCTGGTTCGCCGCGACGTTTACCGTCCCAGACCATACATCGGTGCCATTGCGGGTCACGGTGATGTTATGCGTGCCCGGCGGTACCAGTAGTTCTTGTTTCCAGATCCAGTCCCAGTTGAACTCGTCGACGTGGCCGACAAAGTAGTCGGGCGTCTTGCCTTCGAGTAAAACGGCGGCTCGTCCGGGGCCCTTGAGCTGGATGCGTCCCCAAGGTCCGCCGACCTTATCACCGTAGGGCGTGAGCGTCACTTCAATGGGGGTCGTCTTGCCAGCTTCAATATTTACGTCCTGGGAAGAGAGCTTATAGCCGTAGTTGACGACAACCACGGTATGCTTCCCGGCGCTCAGAGAGATCGTATGGTTACCATCGTTGATGGCCTTACCATCCACAAACAAATAGGCTTGTTTGGGAACAACGTGAATTTTTAACTTGCCGTCCTGCGCATATGCTGTCCCGGCACTCAGCACGAAAAACGCGGCAAGAAGCGTAACTATCCACATCCGGAGTCGTCGTATCTGCATTTCTTGTGGCCCTCCTCAGGGCTACCACGCAAACGTTGTTCTTTGATTCCCAGGGGTTCGAGGCTTGCTGGACGCATTAGACTACCTTCCAACTACACTCATGTCAACGATTTATAAACAAATTTCCTTTTTGGTGCAAAACAATTCTCAGCCGGATGCACTCACGTTTGTGTAATATAATTCGAATTCCCGCATGTTTAGCGCAGCAGTTATCGATCACTTCAAGAACCCCAGAAACCCTGGTGATATATTGGATGCGAATGCAGTTGCGGAAGTGACAAATCCTGTCTGCGGAGACGTACTGCGACTCTCAGTAAGGACAGAGGATGGGCGCATCATCGAATCGCGCTTCAAAGCGCAAGGGTGCGTCACAGCGATCGCTTGCAGCTCGTATCTCACCGAACTTCTTCAGGGCAAGACTCTCGATGAGGCTCGGGAGATTACCTACCAACAGATATCGGACGGCTTGGGCGGACTCCCGCCAGCGACGATGCATGGCAGCCAATTGGCGGCGGAGGCGCTCCGCGCGGTGCTCGCGAAGTTGAAGTGAATGAGCTTGCGGGGTGGTTTAGGCCAACTTAGCAAGCGACGCCGGATCGTCCAAATTTAAGATAACGCCCTCTTCCTCGGTTGGCACGCTGGCAATATCGTTCGCGTGGGCTCGAACGACCCAGCGCGCACCGGTCTCCATCGGCGCTACCATCAATTCCGAAAACAGATCGCTACGAAATAGGACGGGATGCCCGCGGCGGCCGTGATAGGTCGGCAAGATGATTGCGCAGCTTGTGGCGTCGAACGCTTCAATCATGGAAGCAACGAGATGCGGCGTCACGAGAGGGTGATCCACGGGGCATATCAGCGCGCCTTCGACTTCCGTACCTTCGAGGCTTTTCAACCCAACTTGAATGGATGAAAGCGGTCCTTTCTCCCACTCGTGGTTCACGACGATTTTCGAACCGTCCGCGCTCAGCCTGACACGAATTTCGTCAACGCCTGCGCCGAGAACGATTCGCGTCATGCCGATGCGCGGATGCCGCGTCGCGGCTAGCAAGTGCTCGACGAACGTCGACCCGCGGAACAGTACGAGCGCTTTGGGGCTGCCCATCCTTCGTGACTCGCCGGCTGCGAGGATGATCGCGGCGATCATGCCGCGCTATCCACGCGGTGCAGTTGCGGATTGCGTTAGCTTGACGCTTTTGTGAGGGACGTTTTCGACTTTCCTGCGGATGGCGATGAGTTCTGAAGTGATGCTCACGGCGATTTCTTCCGGGGTGAGCGCGCCGATTTCGAGACCCACTGGCGCATAAACGTGCTCGAGCTTTTCCGCGGAGATGCCGGTCGCTTCGAGAGCCTTGTACACGGCGAGGACTTTGCGTTTGCTGCCGATCATTCCAATGTAGCGCGCGTCCGTCGCCGCGGCCCATTCGAGCACACGCATGTCATCCTTGTGCCCGCGCGTGACGATGACGATGTACGTCGAGGCGTTCGGTTGCAGCTTCGCGAAGGCGTCTTCCCAACTTGTGTAAATCTCGCCGGCCATCGGGAAGCGCTCGGCATTTGCGAAGCTGGCGCGATCGTCCACAACGCCGATCCAGAATCCCGCGAGGCTGGCGACCTTGGCCACCGCCGTCGAGACGTGGCCGCCGCCGAAAATATACAGCCGAGGCTGCGGCAAAATCGGCTCTACGAAAACTTCGAGCGTTCCACCGCAGATGAGGCCCGAGTCGTATCCGGCTTCATTGTTCAAATTGAACGTCATCTTTCGCGGTTGTTCGGCGTCGATTATTTCTTTCGCTGCGGCCCAGACTTCGGCTTCGACGCATCCTCCGCCGATTGTTCCTGCGATCGAGCCGTCTTCGCGCACGAGCATCCGCGAGCTTTCATAGCTCGGAATCGAGCCGTTGGTGTGCACGATCGTGGCGAGCGCGCCTCGCCGGCCTTCGCGCCGCATCTTCACGATTTCTTCGAAGAGATCCATCGGAATGTGTCTATGTGCTGCCGGGCCTAGTTGTGTTTCGCCGTGCCTGGCGGTCAGCCTCTCGCTCAAGGTTAAGTCCCGCATCCGCCCCTGTCAATTTTGTTTGCCGCGCGCGGCGCCATCGGCGCCACGATGTCGAATGCCAATCGCGCCGACCTGCCATACGATAGCCGCGGACGCATTCGTAGCGCCGGCATCTTGCCGGCGTTTTTCCGCCCGGCGACGCCAGATAAAATCGCCGGCAAGATGCCGGCGCTACGATCGACTGTTTGTCCCGCGACTGAAATGATCGTGCGGATGGCAACCATAGGGCTTGCCGGCAGGCGGGCCTTTTTATTTTGAACCGACGTTTAATATACGTCTTGGAGATTTCGTCCCGTGCGCCGCGACTGCCTTACTGCACTCGCACCGGAATTGAATAATCCGACGACGGCGTCCGTGCCTGGATGCTGGTTTTGCCCGGCGCGACGGCGGTTACCACCCCGCCAGCAGTTACTGTCGCAACGCGCGGATCGGCGGACGTGAAGGTTGTCTTGCTGGATTTGGTGAGTTCTTCGTGCGAGCCATCGGCAAACGCGCCAAGCACTCGCACGGGAATTTGATCTCCGGCGTGTTCGAAATGGATGATGGCCGGTTCGGTCCGTATGCTGCGAGGCTCCTCCGATTTTTCCACGTCGATCGTCGTGGCTTCAGACTCGATATCGTCGCCGGAAACGCGTCCCATCGCCGTTACGCGATAAATTCCCGGTTGCGTATCCGCGGGAATCGGCAACGAAAATTGGATTGGGCGAGCCTCGCCTTGGCCGCGCGCCACAATTCCGGGCGCGCCTCCGGAAATAATCCGGCCCACGCCCAAGGGATGCTGCCCGATCAGCGCAAGTTTTTCGACCGACGCGTCCGCCGCCACTGAGATGTTGATGGTCTGGCCCGGCCTCACGATGGTGCCCGTTGCGGGCGAGAGTATGCGCAACTGATTTTCCTGCGCGCCGCTTGGCACGGCAATGAATGCTGCCATCAGAAACAGAACGCCTGCGATTCGCCGCGCGAATTTAATTGCTCGCATGTTCGTCATTCTCCCTCTTTCTTCCGTTTCATCGCTGTACTTTTATTCGTCGGAGAGACGCAATCCATCTGGCCGCATCTTCGTTTATAAAAATCGCTCTAATGGAAATCGGTTCCTGTTGGCGCTTCATTCAAGAGATTGATTACCTCGCTCGAAATGTTCGACGCGGGATCGAGCACCGACGGGCCGTTGAAGTCCAACGTCTCGAGCGCCGCGGTATGAATTACGCCGGAATACTCCAGCCCAGTCAGATTGTTCAACGCGCTATCAAGCGGAACGATGGTGTCGTTGCCCTGGCCATATACCGTCGGCCAGTTCTTGGCGGTAAGATCCTTCGCCAGTGGATTGCTCGAGCACAGGAGTCTCAACGCCTCCGCGTCGCAGAAGATGCAGCTGAGGCCGTTCAGATTGGTGGAGGTCGCGAGTCCGGCGATGTAGGCCGTAGGGAAGGGCTGAGTTTGTTTGAGATTGGTCAGTGCCGCGCTCAAGCTGCTTCCGTAACCGTTTCCCTCGAGATCGTAAACAGCGCCATCTGTCGTCGTCCCCGAAAACGTGATCGACTGCAGGGCGATGTCTCCGTCTGACGCAAGAACGTTCCTCGCGCAAGTGTTGGTGCTCAAAAGGAGATCCGCGGCCACCGGCGTGCCCAAGTGCGGAGTCGCCACGGTGATTAGCTTGTTGATCGGGCCGGCGCCGAATGTGGTGTTACTGAGGAACGTGGAGAGCAAAAACGCGGTACGCGAAATGTCCCCACCCATGCTGTGGGCGACGATGTCTCCCTTTACGGCGGCGACGTTCGCGCTCGTCCTGTACGCCGCGATGAAATTGTTGATCTGCGCGAGCACGGAAGGAGCGTTATAGGCAAATCCGAGCGAATTCGCCTCAATCGAGGAATCAACGCTGCTTGAAAATGAAGGCGTCGTGCTCGTTACCCCGGTGATGGCGTTCGAATAGACGGCCCGGCTCACGTTGAAATTGGCATCGGTGATGAGCGGCGTGAAATTATTGAAGCTCGACGCGTTGCCCCACAGGCCGTGCACCAGGATCACCGGCGGCCTGGCCACGGTGACGCTGGTGTTCGTCGCGGTCCCGCTCGACGGGGTGATTCGCAAAGTCACACTGCGAGTGGTCAACGAATTGTCTGCGGTCCCGCGGGAAAAATTCACCGGCGCGCGATAAATCGCGAATGCCTCCGGGCCCGCTGAAGTCGTGACGGCGGTCAAGTTAAGCGTGCTGGCGAGCGAACTTGTGCTGCCTCCGAGCGCCATCAGTCCGCCGTCATTCGGAACCGAACTGCTTTGCGCGCCCTGATCGTTGATCACGGCGACGGTAAACGTCTGCCCCACGCTCCCCGCTGGAATTCGGAGCACCGTCTGTGTCGTTCCGTCCGCAGCCGATCCCGAAACGAGCCCGGTGGTTGCCGCCGCGATGGTATTGACGGTCGCGGTGACGGCGGAGCCGTTCAGGAGATTGGCCACGACGGGATCGATCAGCACCGGACTCGCCGTCGCGGCGAAGGTGATTGAACTGATCGCAAATTGAAAATCCGTCGAACGGCTCGCAATCTTGATCTGCCGAATGTCTTGGTATGGCAAGCTCACGGTTCCCGATCCGAAGCCGAAGCTTTCGGGCAGCGTGGTCTCGTGCAAATTGCCTTGCTCATCCTCGGTCGCGTAGGTGATCTCGAGAGCTTGCGGGCTCTGATACGACACTTCAACATCGGCGACCTTCTGATGGAATTGAATCGAGATTTCCGGAGAGCAGCCGGAGCACTCGGATGACGTGCCGTATACGGTTGTTCTTCCCATTGGCGCAAACAACGAGGAACCGCGCAAGATTTCACCGCCGGAGACCGTAGCAGAAAGCGCGTGCACGGGCTGCTGCACGGTGTCGAACCGGCTCGGCCCAGCAAAATCTTCGAAGTCGATCTTTTGATTCTGCGCGAAGAGAGGACTCGCGAAAAGCACGTTCGCGAGGAAAGTTAAAACCGCCGTCACGGTAAGAATTTGAGCGCGCGTCCGCATCGTAGGCTCCTTGGCGAGAACTACAAACTCATAGATGTGAATTTCGACTCCATGTTTGCGCTGGAAGATACGCCTGACTTACATTCGCGTCAATCTCAACTTAGCTCTCTTCGCGCACGCTCGTACCGTTACGCCCAATGCTGCCCCGGCCGGTTCGCCGAGCAACGCACATGTCGCCGACGACGCATCGAAGCGCCGNNCCGGCGCTACGATCGACTGTTTATCCCGCGATTGACAGAATCGCGCGGATGGCAATCGTAGGGCTCGCCGTCAGGCGGGCGCCGCGTTTCGATCGACATCCTCGATTTTCGCCTCGTTTGGCGACAATCCTTTCGCATGTTCGAATTGCAATTCCTCCCCATTTGCGCCATCGTGGCGCTTGCCAAACGGCATGTTTCGAATCGGGCCGAAGCCTGTGACAGTGTCTATTTCATTTAATTCGCGGAGTCTCGCGCCATGAAGGCCATCGTCTTCGATCATCACGGCGGCCCCGAGGTCCTCCGCTACACCGACATGCCCGAACCGTTCGTCCGCGCAACCGACGTTTTGGTTCGAGTTCGCGCGTGCGCGCTCAATCACCTCGATCTCTGGGTGCGCCGCGGCATTCCGGGCATGCAGATTCCGTTGCCGCACATTCCCGGAAGCGACATCGCCGGCGAAATCGCCGCCGTAGGTGCCGCGACAACGCGCGTCAAGGTGGGCGATAAGGTGATTCTCGCTCCCGGAATTTCCTGCGGCCAGTGCGCGCAGTGCCTGGCGGGTGCGGATAATTTCTGCCGCCAGTACAAGATGATTGGGGAAATGGTGGACGGAGGTTGCGCCGAATTTATTAGTTCGCCGGAAGTAAACGCGATACCGAAGCCTGAACGCCTTTCGTTTGAAGAAGCTGCTGCCGTGCCGCTCGTATTTCTGACGGCATGGCACATGCTTATCGCGCGCGCAAAGATTCGGCCCGGTGAGACGGTTCTGATTCTAGGCGCTGGCAGTGGCGTCGGAACTGCCGCGATCCAAATTGCCAAACTCGTCGGGGCGCGCGTGATTGCCACGGCTGGTTCCGAGGAGAAGCTCGCGCACGCGACGAAACTTGGCGCGGATGTGGTTATCGATCACGCGACGAAAGACATTGCCGCCGAAGTGAAACGCCTGACGAATCGCCGCGGCGTGGAAATCGTTTTCGAGCACGTCGGGCGGGCAACGTGGGAGAAAAGCTTGGCGAGCCTCGCGCCCGGGGGCCGGCTGGTCATCTGCGGCGCGACTACTGGTTACGACGCCAAGATTGATCTGCGGTTCCTTTTCTCGAAACAGTATTCGATTCTTGGCTCGAAGATGGGAAGCAAAGCCGATTTGTATGCCGCGCTCGAGGCGATGAATCAGGGCAAGCTGAATCCCGTAATTGATAAAGTGATGCCGCTCGAAAAATGCGCCGCGGCCCACGCGCGCCTTGAGAGCCGCGAACAATTTGGCAAAATCGTGTTGACGGTCGCAGCGTGAATCTGGTTTTGGAAGCGCCGCGTCGCGTTTCGTCGGGCGTCGTCGATTCGGGACGTCCGATTGCGGAATTGCACTACGCTGTGCAAGGTGAGAAAATAATGGTGTCGTCGTCATGATGTTTGTCGCCAGCGTGAGGATTTGACGCTGAGGAGATTGCGGGATGGCCGTCGAACTAGCCAAAGGCGTAACGCTTGAAAGGCCGGGCGAGGAAGACAACTTCCTCAAGGAAGAGGGAATCCTCTTCGCGTCGCTCGACAAAGTCGTCAACTGGGCGCGCCGCAGTTCGATCTGGCCGATGTCGTTCGGCTTGGCGTGCTGCGCCATCGAGATGATGTCGATGGCGGCGTCGCGCTTCGACGTGGCACGATTCGGCGCCGAAGTTTTCAGGGGCTCGCCGCGCCAATCCGATTTGATGATCATCGCCGGGCGCGTCTCGAACAAAATGGCGCCAGTCATCAAGCAGCTCTACGATCAAATGCCCGAGCCGAAGTGGGTGATTTCGATGGGCGCGTGCGCGACTTCGGGCGGCGTGTTCAATAATTACGCGATCGTTCAGGGCGTGAATCAAGTGATTCCCGTGGACGTCTACGTTCCCGGCTGTCCGCCGCGGCCCGAAGCTCTTCTCTACGCCATCATGCAGCTTCAGAAAAAGATCGATACCACGCGCGGAAGCTTTATGAAGTCTATGAATTTCGACTAAGGCGTTCAGCAAAAGCAAGCCTCTCGGGTCCTCGCGAAATATGTCCTCAAC
>PMAA01000136.1 GCA_003152355.1 Acidobacteriota bacterium
CACCTCCACGTCTTCCGGCTTAAATCTTCCGTTTCCAAAACCCCAGGCGACCACCGCCAGATACGCCACGCCGATCGTCACGTGAAGCATGTGCAGGCCGGTTAGTCCGAAAAATGTACCGCCGAACAAGGGCACTCCCCACGGGTTCGACCACGGCGTTACGTGGTCCACGACCATGAGCGTATACCACTCTGTCGCGTGAATGACGACGAAGGCCAAACCAAAAAGCATCGTCAAGCCCAGGTAGCGCAGCGTCTTCTTGCGGTCGCCACGGTGCGCCGCCGCAACGCCCAGCACCATCGTCAGACTGCTGCTGAGGAGAATGAACGTCATCAACGAAGACTTCGCAATCGCCGGCCAAATTTCAAATGGCCGCGGCCAATCCGGATTCGACAGCCGCACGTAGGCATACGCGACAAGCAGCGCCGAAAACGTCAGCGAATCCGAGACGATGAAAAGCCACATTCCCAGCTTCTTCGAATTGATCGCAAAGGGAGATGCGCCGCCCGACCATGGCGTCGAGAGAATGCCCTCAGGTTCCAAATGGCTCACGTCTCACCGTCCCAGTAGCAGAAGTAAAAATATAAATACCCACAGCCCGTCCATGAAATGCCAGTACATCGCAGCGACGGTTGTTGCCGTACTCTGGGTCAATCGCCGCATGGGCAACACGGCCACCCAGAAAAGTGCCAGTACGCCACCAAGAAGGTGAAGTCCGTGCGCGGCGGTGAATACGTAGAAAAAGCTACTGCTCGGATTTGTTGCCAGGAACACTCCCGCGTTCGCGAGTTGCCTCCACGCCACGACTTGCCCGACGAGAAAAAGAAATCCGAGCGCGCAGGTTACCAGCCACCAGTGGCGAAACGCTGACTTGTCCCCTTGCAGGAATCGCTTTCGGGAAAAGCTGAGCGTGAAGCTGCTTAGGATGAGCACCGCCGTGTTCACCCAAAGTATTCGGGGCACTTCCAGCGGCCGCCAGTCGTTCGACGTGCCTTTGCGCACGATGTAAGCGCTCACGAGCGCCATGAAGAACATCAAGATCCCACCGAGCGCAACGGTCATCCCAGTGATGTATGTGCGTTGAGGAACGGCAGAACCGCCTCCCCCGCCATCGTTCGCGCCCCCGCCTCCATCGCCGCCGGGCGGTTTGCCGTCTCCGCCACGTCCGCGTCCGCGACCCGGACCGATGATCTCAATTTCGTCGGTGACTATTACTGTCGGCATAATCGTTCTCTACTTTGTCCGTCGAACTTGCTCTGGCGTGAGATTTTGCGGAATGTAATCTTCCTCGACGCCAGGAACGCTGAACTCGTACGGACCACGATAAACACTCGGATAGTGCCCCGCAAAATTGTCGTGCGGCGGCGGCGTGGCAGTAATCCATTCCAGTGTTGTTGCGTTCCACGGATTGTCCGACGCCACTGCGCCGAACTTCAGACTCCAGAAGAAATTGAACAGGAAAACGAGCTGAATTCCGGCCGTAATAAACGCTGCGATCGTAATGAATTTGTGTAACGGTTGAAGGGCAGCCAGATATTGCACTCCCGTATAGTCAGCGTAGCGACGAATTCCACCGGCGATCCCGAGGAAGTGCATCGGCATGAAGATGCAATACGCGCCGGCGAACGTGACCCAGAAGTGAAGTTTTCCGAGGCCCTCGCTCATCATCTTGCCGAACATTTTGGGGTACCAAAAGTACGTCGCCGCAAAGATTCCGAAAATCGCGGCGACTCCCATAACCAAATGGAAGTGGGCGACAACGTAATACGTGGCGTGCAATCGGTTATCCACAGATGGCTGCGCGAGGAACAATCCCGAAAGGCCCCCGCTGACGAAGAGTGATACGAAGCCGAGCGCGAAGAGCATCGGCGTCTTCAATACAATCTTGCCGCCCCACAATGTCCCGAGCCAGTTGAATGTCTTGATGGCCGACGGCACCCCGATGGACATCGTCAGAACGGAGAATGCAAATCCCGAATAAGGGCTCATCCCGCTGACAAACATGTGATGGCCCCAGACCATGAATCCCAGAAAGCCGATGGTACACAGCGCGTAGGCCATCGCGCGATATCCATAAATCGGCTTGCGCGAGAAAGTCGAAAGGATGTGCGACGCCACACCCATGCCCGGCAGAATCGCAATATAAACTTCTGGATGGCCGAAGAACCAGAACAAATGCTGCCAAAGAATCGGCGAGCCGCCTTTGTGGTTCAACAACGTGTCACTGACGATTTCGCCCGCTGGAACAAAGAAGCTCGTGCCCGCCGAACGATCCAAAATTAACAAGACTCCCGCCGCCAGAAGCACGCCGAACGCCAGCAAGCCAAGAATCGCCGTTATGAACCACGCCCAGACCGTCAGCGGCATCCGCATCAACGACATGCCCGGTGCCCGAAGATCAATCGTCGTCGCGATGAAATTGAGCGCGCCCAACAACGAAGCTATGCAGAAGAGCGCGATGCTCACGATCCACATCGTCTGCCCGAGTCCCTCGCCAGGCCCGGTTACTTCTCCCAGCCCGCTAAGCGGCGCATATGCCGTCCATCCGCTAATTGGCGCGCCTCCCGGCACAAAGAACGCCGCGATTAAGGCGACAAACGCGAGGAACGTCACCCAGAACGAAAGCATGTTGATCCGCGGAAACGCCATATCCGCAGCGCCAATTTGAATCGGCAGAAAATAGTTGCCGAATCCGCTCTGCGGCGCGGTGGTCAAAACGAAGAACACCATAATGGTCCCGTGCATGGTCACGAGCGCCAGGTACTGCTCCGGCGTCATGATGCCCGCCCCAAACGGTAGATGCGCACCTGGCCAGACCAGATGGAAACGCATCAGCACCGAGAGAACAATCCCGACGGTCACAGCGACTAGGGCCAGAAGGTAATACTGGATGCCGATGACTTTGTGATCGACGCTGAAAATATATTTGCTGATGAATCCGGTCGGCGCGTGCATTGCGTGCGCCGAATCGGCATGCGAACTCATTCGTGGCCTCCTGACTGCTTGCAATCCGTCACTGGGCTGCGGCCTGCTGCTTCAGGAAATCCTGATAATCGGAATCTGAAACGACGTTCAGTACGCTGCGCATCTTGTAATGTCCCAGGCCGCACAACTGCGTACACACAATTTCGTACTGCCCAATCTTCGTGGCTGTGAAATGGATGGGAATCTCGATGCCCGGCACGGCGTCCTGCTGCAGACGAAGCTCGCGAACGTAGAAATTGTGGATGACGTCCTGCGAACGAAGCTCGAGTTCGACTTGGTGGTTTACGGGAACTGTCAGCGTTGGAACGATAATGTCGTCCTTCGCGGCGGGGTCATTCAAATCCAGTCCTATCGGATTGCCCGATGACGCGCTGACGAGTTTGGGATCCAACCGTCCGAATTTGCCGTCGGGACCCGGATACCGAAAATTGAACACGAATTGGTTCTCAGTGACTTCGACCTTGATCGCGTCCGCGGATGCAGGCGTGAAGCGTGTCTCGGCCCAGGCCTTACGGCCAAGTATTCCGACACCGAGGAAGACGACGATCGTGGCCGATGTCCAGAGCATCTCGAGCGTATTGTTGCCGCGGGTAAACTGCGCACGCTGGCCTTTGTCGCGGAACCGGAAAATCGCGTACGCCAAGCCGATTTGCGAAAGAATGAACACAATGCCCGTCATGTACAGAGTCAGGTTGTATTGCCGGTCGATCAATTCGCCATTGGCCGTAATCGGCGGCGGGGCGAAAAATTGCTTCACCGTGAAGAAGTAGACCGTCAGACCCACCATAATCACAATCAAGAGTGACAACAGCGCGGCTGTCGCTGTCGAACCCTTACTGCCAACTCTGTTCTGCATCGGTTTCGCTCCCGATTCGATCGCCATCGGTTCAGAAGAAACGTACTCCCGAGGTCTCGCGTGCGCAAGACTGCGTATCATAACTAACCGCGCCCGAATTTCAAGGAACATTGTGCCCTGCAGCCGAAAGATTCCGCGGTGCGAATTCCGCGCCGCTTGACATCGTCCGTAGGGCAACACAGACTCCCCCGCTGGGAACACCACAACTGACCTTTCGTTCAGATGTACACGACAGGTTCGAATGCACTATTGGAGGTTCTAGTGAAAGTTATTCGACTCAGCACAATCTGTGGCTTCGCGCTCGTTCTTGGACTCGCGCTGGCAAACCACGGGCGTTCCGCACGCGCGGCGAAATCTCCGTTGCCGGCGCAGTCGAGTGCGAGTTTCGTCCTCGTCGCTCACAGCGGCGCAGGCGATTACAGCAAGACTCCTCCGGCGATGATCGAGGCGCGCCGTGCGGCAATGGTGAAAGCCATTCAGAGCGGCTACGCAATCCTTTCACACGGCGGTTCGAGCCTCGATGCTGTCGAGGCTACGATTCGCGTGATGGAAGACGCTGGCCTCTTCGACGCTGGCCGTGGCGCCTACTACGACCGCGACGGCATTCCCGAACTCGACGCCTCCATCATGGAGGGCCAAACTCTCGCCGCCGGTTCGGTAGCATCCGTGAAACATATCGCCAATCCGATCCATCTTGCGCGGCTGGTGATGGAGAAAACGCCGCACGTTATGCTCGTGGGCGATGGCGCCGAGCGTTTTGCCCAGTCCCAGGGCGTCGAGCTGGTCTCGCCGTTCTATTTCTACGATCAGCGTATCTGGGAGATGTACCAGCGCGCGAAGTCGGAGGACGAGAAGAAAAAGACATCCGAACTGCTGCGCGATCAGGAGCATGGCACCGTCGGCGTCGTTGCGCTCGACGAATCTGGCAATCTCGCCGCGGGCACTTCCACTGGCGGCACGGCACTCAAGATGCCAGGGCGCGTCGGCGATTCACCGATTATCGGAGCGGGAACGTATGCCAATAACCAGAGCTGCGGCGTTTCAGGCACGGGCGTTGGTGAGTTCTACATTCGGAATATCGTTGCCGCGGACATCTGTGAACGTGTTCGGTACCTCCACGTCTCGCTCGAACAGGCGGCCAATGATGTCGTCATGAAGGAGCTCGTAGAGCAACAAGGTGAAGGCGGCATCATCGCCCTCGACCCGCACGGCAACGTCGTCACGACTTTCAACACGAACGGCATGATGACAGGCACGGTTCGCGCCGACGGCAAGATAACCTTGAAGGGATGGAGCAAGGCGGCCGAGCCCATGATCTTTCCTGCGTCGGATTAGCCCACGCCATGGGGTGTGCCGGTGTGCTCGTGGGCAGATTTCCCGATGCGCCCCGCTAGCTTTGATGAGTGCACCTCATAAGCCTTGACTCCCGCCGGGGATCATTTTATGGTTGGATTTCAGGATGACAATGCGAGCGCATCGGCACCACCATCATCACGGCCGCACGTCGCGCCCGCTGAGGTCTGCATAGAGTAAAGCTAAAACAAAGCACTCTTCAGCCCGCTGGCGCGAACGTCCCAGCGGGCTTTTTATTTTTGGAGGACACATGGAACCGCGATTCGACAAAGGCGGTGGTTTGCTGCCAGTCATCATCCAGGATGTCGCAACGGACGCAGTGCTGATGCTCGGCTTCATGAATCCCGAGGCATTCGAGGAAACGCGGCGCACCGGCGACGTGGTTTTCTTCAGCCGAACTCGGAATCGCCTGTGGAAGAAGGGCGAGCAGAGCGGCCACGTCCTGAAGTTACGCGAAATGCGAATTGACTGTGATTCTGATGCTCTCCTATTGCGCGTTGAACCTCTTGGCCCCGGCGTCTGCCACGAGGGATATCGAAGCTGCTTCTTCCGCCGGTTCGAAGCTGACGGCAGCGCATCGATTGTCGAAGAACGCAAATTCGACCCGGCACGCGTCTATGCGCAAGAGACAAACCAATGAGCGTCTTGAAGCTCGGCATACCCAAGGGAAGCTTGCAGGATGCAACCATTGACTTGTTCGCGCGGGCTGGCTGGCGAATCACCGTTAATTCTCGCAGTTACGCACCGGCGATTGATGACGTTGAAATCGAGTGCCTCATGGTGCGAGCGCAGGAAATGGCGCGATATGTTGAGAATGGCGCGTTGGATGCTGGCATCACGGGCCGGGACTGGGTCGTCGAGACGGGCGCTAACGTTGCGGAGATCGCCGAGCTGATTTACGCGAAGCAGCGACTCGCCCGCGTTCGCTGGGTCCTCGCCGTCCCCGAAGATGCTCCGGTGCAAAGCGTGCGCGACCTCGAAGGCAAAGTCATCGCGACAGAGGTCGTCCAAATTACGCAGAAGTACCTGCAGCGCCACGGTGTGAAGGCCCGCGTCGAGTTTTCGTGGGGAGCGACGGAAGTGAAAGTCCCGCGACTCGCCGACGCGATCGTGGAAGTAACGGAAACGGGTTCTTCCCTTCGCGCGAATCGGCTTCGCATTCTAGATACCGTGCTCGAGTCAGCGACTGTCTTCATCATGAATCGCGAAGCTGCCGGCGATCCCTGGAAGCGCGAAAAATGCCAAAATCTTATCGTAATGCTTCAAGGTGCTATCGCTGCGGCAAGTAAGGTCGGTTTGATGCTGAACGTTCGCCGCGAAGATTTGCCCGGCGTGTTAAATGTTCTGCCCGCCTTGAAGAATCCGACGATTTCGACGCTCAGTGATCCGGAATGGGTAGCGGTCAACACCATCATCGAGGAAAGTGTGGTTCGGCAACTCCTGCCCAAACTCAAAACGGCCAAGGCGCAGGGCATCGTCGAATATCCTCTGAACAAGATTGTGCTGTGATGCGAATCGTCCGACTCACGACGAAAGTGGAAAACGCGCTCTTAGCTGGACGACTACAGAGAGACACCGAAGCCGAACGTATAGCCGCGAGAATCGTCAACGACGTGCGGCGGCGCGGTGATTCCGCACTCTTCGCTTGGACGAAGCGTCTCGACGCCACAGACTTGCGGCGGCAGGGGGCATGGGTTACACAGCGCGAATTGCGGGCGGCGCGCGATCGCGTTGGACGCGATTTCATCAGCGCCATTCGGCACGCATCGAGAAACATTCGCCGCGTGGCGCAATCGCAGATGCCAAAAAGCTCGACTGTCAAAGTCGAGACCGGCGTTACGATCGAGCAAATCGTGCGCCCAATCGAGACGATCGGCTGCTACATTCCCGGTGGCCGGTACGCCCTGATCTCGACACTTCTCATGACCGTAATTCCGGCGCAGGTGGCAGGCGTGAAGCGAATCGTGGTCGTATGCCCGAGACCGAATCACCAATTGCTGGCGGCGGCCGCGATGCACGGCGTCACCGAGATTGCCCGCATCGGCGGAGCGCAGGCGATTGCCGCGCTCGCATACGGTACGCGAAGCGTGTCGCGCGTAGAGAAAATTTTCGGGCCGGGTAACCGCTTTGTGACCGCTGCGAAGCAGTTGGTCAGCGCCGATTGCGCGATTGACTTGCCCGCCGGACCGACGGAGGCGATGATCCTCGCGACACGCGGGAACGCCCGATGGATCGCGGCCGATTTACTGGCGCAGGCTGAACATGCGCCTGATGCCGGAAGCTTTCTCGTCACAACCTCGGCCAAATTAGCTAAAGATGTGCATCGCGAAATTAGCTCGCAACTCGCTGGCTTACAGCGCGACAATCCCGCGCATGAATCGACAGCCCGCAAGGGAGCAATTCTGATCGCGACCTCAATCAACGCCGCCATTAATTTTGTGAATCGTTTCGCGCCCGAGCATCTCACGTTAAACGGCGACGCACGCCAGCAGCTCGATAACATTTCCGCAGCCGGAACAATTTTCCTGGGCGAATGGAGCGCGCAGCCAATCGGCGATTACGCCAGCGGCAGCAATCACGTTCTGCCCACAGGCGGATGGGCGCGCCGTCGCGGTGGTCTCAGTGCGCTGGATTTTGTGAAGTGCATCAATGTCCAGACCATCGAGCGAAAAGGCTTCACACGAGTCGGGCCCGTCGCTACGGCGCTCGCGCGCGCCGAAGGCCTTCTCGCGCACGAAGCTGCGATCACGGTGCGCCAATGAAATACAGCCTTCCGATCCGTCGCGCTGTTCTGAACAAACGAACCTACGATCTCCCCGGTGACGGCCGCGAGGGCATGCTTCGGCTGGATCTGAACGAAAATACTGCCGGCTGTTCGCCAAGAGTTCCAAAGGCTCTCGCGCGCCTCTCGACAAAACACATCGCAATGTACCCCGAGTATCGCCGGAGTTCCGCGAGAATCGCCCGCTATTTCGGCATTCGCCCCAAGGAACTGCTCTTGGCGAACGGCGCCGACGATGCTCTCCGCGTGTTCTTCGACGCATGCGTCGACCCGCGAACCGAAGTGCTCTTCTGCGAGCCGACGTTTCCCATGTATCGCTTCTACGCCGAGAATTTCGACGCCCGAATCACGGCGCTGCGATACACCCGCGAAATGGATTTCCCTCTCGAGGATTTTCTTCAAGCTCTGCGGCGCAAACCTCGCGTTGCCATCATCGCGAATCCAAACAACCCAACCGGCACTCTTCTCGATGAGCGTGCCCTAAAGCAAATCGTTAACGCAGCAAAGGAAACTGCGCTCGTGATTGACGAAGCGTATGCCGATTTTTCCGGCATTACAGTCGGACCGTGGATGCGTCGGTATCCCAACTTATTCGCGGTGCGAACTTTTTCAAAGGCTGCTGGCCTCGCCTCACTGCGGCTTGGCTGCGTGATCGGCAACGCAAAATCCATCGCTCTGCTCCGCGGCGTCATGCCGCCCTATGCCGTAAATCTAGCTGCGCTCGTGGCAACAGAAGCCGCGATCAACGATCGAGTCACGCTCCGGCGATACGTAAGAGACGTAAAGAAAGTGCGCGCGGAATTTGCTAGCGCGCTCGAAACGATTGGCGTCCAGGTTTTCCCGAGCGCCGGTAATTTCCTTCTCGCGAATTTCGGCCCGGCTGGTCCTGCGTTGTTCCAGCGTCTCGAGCGCCGCGGGATTCTTCTACGTGCGCGAACGCATGATATTGGCGCGGGATTTGTTCGCGTCACGATTGGAACTCGCGCTGAAATGAAACGGTTGTTACGCGAAATTGAACGGAGTCGCTGACCAACCCATGCCGAGAACCGCATCCATCCATCGCGCAACAACGGAGACCGACATCCGGCTGCGCATCAATCTCGACGGCAAAGGAAAGGCGCGCGTCTCGACCGGTATCCGCTTTTTCGACCACATGCTCGAGCTATTCGCCCGCCACGGCGCATTCGATCTCGATCTGAGGGTTCGCGGCGACCTCGACGTAGACCAGCACCATACAGTCGAGGACACAGGGATCGCGCTAGGTGACGCCGTCCGAAAAGCGCTCGGTTCCAAGCGAGGTATTTTGCGCGCCGGATATTTCCTGATGCCGATGGATGAGACCCTGGCCGCAGCAGCAGTTGATTTGAGCGGCCGCCCATATTGTGTCTGCAACGTAAAGGTGGGGGCAAAACGCGTCGGAGATTTTCAGACCGAGCTCGTCGAGGACTTTTTCCTCGGATTCGCACAGTCGGCTCGCGCCAACGTCCACCTCCGCGCGCTATACGGCCGTTCGTCGCACCACCAAATCGAAGCGGTCTTTAAAGCATTCGCGCGAGCGTTGCGCTTCGCCGTCGCGAAAGACAAACGGCTCCGCAACGTTCTTCCCAGCACGAAGGGCCTGCTGTGATCGTTACTCTCGTCGATTACGGCGCGGGAAACCTCGCATCGGTCGAGCGCGCACTCGAGCGTCTCGGAGCGGCGACAAGGCGCTCGGAATCACCCGATTCCATCGAGCGCGCCGAAGCTCTGCTACTTCCTGGCGTTGGCCACTTCGCGGCGTTGATCCGCGGCCTCGATGTACGGGGATTACGAGAACCGCTGCGCGCAGCGATCCGGCGCGGCGTTCCGTTCTTAGGAATTTGCCTGGGCCTGCAAGCTCTCTACGAATCAAGTGAAGAAGCTCCCGATGTGCCGGGCCTAAATATCTTCGACGGTTCAGTGCAGGGATTGCCCGCTGATGTGAAATTGCCACACATGGGCTGGAACCGCGTAAGGCAATTGCGCGAGTCGAGCGCACTGCGGGGCGTGCCCGACGGCGCCTATTTTTATTTCGCCCATTCCTACGCCGCCGATGGCGCAGATTCACGTGTCGTCGCAACAAGCTGCTACGGCGTTCCGTTCGCCGCGGTCGTCGAACGCGAAAACGTCTGGGCAGTGCAGTTCCATCCCGAGAAATCGGCCGCAAACGGCGCAGCCGTCTTGCAAAACTTTCTGCGCTTCCCACAATGACCCTCACCCGGCGAATCATTCCCTGCCTCGACACGGACGGCGCGCGCGTCGTCAAAGGCGTCAACTTCGTTGGATTGCGCGACGCTGGCGATCCGGCCGAACTCGCTGCACGCTACAACGCAGAAGGCGCCGACGAATTGGTCGTCTTGGACATCGCAGCATCGCGCGACCGCCGCTCCACATTTCTCGAAACGATCCGAAACGTTGCCGCGGAACTCGCCATACCTCTGACTGCCGGAGGAGGCATACGGACGCTCGAAGAAGCGCGCGCGGTAGTGCTCGCCGGAGCGGACAAAGTTACCGTCAACACGGCCGCAATTCATGATCCGGAATTACTTTCGCGTCTCGCGGAAGAATTCGGGTCTCAAGCCGTGGTCCTGGCGATAGACGCAAAGCGCGATGGCAAAAACTGGAAAGTCTACGCGCGGGGGGGGCGCGACGCGACGGAACTCGATGCAGTGGACTGGGCGAAGAAAGGCGTCTCGCACGGCGCGGGCGAAATTCTCATTACCTCGATGGATCGCGATGGCACCCTCTCCGGATTTGATCTCGCACTCACGGCGGCGATTTCGACTGCCGTTCGCGTGCCAGTAATCGCATCGGGAGGCGCGAAATCACCACTGCATTTCTTCGACGTGTTCACCGAAGGCCGGGCCGACGCCGCTCTGGCTGCTTCGATTTTCCACGACGGCGTGCAGTCCATTCGCAGCTTAAAGGAATTTCTCGCCTCGCGAGCCGTCGAGGTCCGCCTGCCGTGCTGATCCCCTGCATAGATCTTCAAAATGGCCGCGCCGTCCAGTTGATCCACGGCCGAAAAAAAGCCCTTGAGGTCGAAGATGTAGTCGGCTTGCTTCACAAATTCCGCCGTTATTCCTGGTTGCACATAATCGATCTCGATGCCGCGATGGGGAAAACGCCGAACTATACTTTGTTGCGCGAGCTATGCAAGAAAGCACGCGCGAAATACGAAATGAAAGTGCGCGTTGGCGGAGGCATACGATCAGCCGCGCGCGCACGACAGATTCTACGTTGTCGCCCGACTCAAATCATTGTCGGAAGCGCGGTATTTTGTAGAGACGGCCTAAACCTTCGCTTTCTAAATCGACTCGTAAAGATCGCCGGACGACGCCGCATTATCGTCGCACTCGACACGGCAAAAAACCGCATCACGATCAATGGCTGGAAGCGGCGCCTTTCCATCAAAGCTCAGGACGTGATGGTCGCCCTCGAACCCTATTGCGCTGGATTCCTCTGCACCGACGTGGATAGAGAGGGCACGATGACCGGCGCCAACCTAAAGTGGTTTGGCGAACTCCGCCGCGCGACGCGCCNNGAGCTCCGTCGCGCGACACGCCTGCCGATCATCGTCGCGGGAGGAATTCGCACCCACCGCGAAGTGAAAGCATTAGAGAAAATCGGAATAGACGCCGCAGTCGGAATGGCACTTTACCGCAACCGATTGCGTTGACGTTCCTCGATATCACCTGAGGATTCTCGCCGCCGATGAAATCTTAGAAAGCTTTCACCGAACTTGTGTGCCACCCAACTCAATGCTAGTGTCACGAGTTTCGGCTACCGAAGTTTTTGGAATTTTCGGATTACGCGAACCATTTGATCGAGGTATCGAGATAACGTGAGTCCAACAGTCCTGGAATGGCTAAATCTCGTCGTCCGATGGTTCCACGTTTTTGCAGGCATCATGTGGGTCGGCCAGACGTACTACTTCACGTGGCTCGACGGCCAATTCGGAAAAATTGAGAAGTCGGCAGCCGCCGGCGAAACAGCCCCGCAGTTGTGGATGGTTCACAGTGGCGGTTTCTATGCCGTTGAGAAGCAAAAGACTCTCGGAGTCGCGCCCGGCCAAGTCCATTGGTTCCGCTGGGAAGCCCTGATGACGTGGATCAGCGGAATGATCTTGCTAATCCTCGTCTACTACATGGGCGGCGCGCTGATTGACACCGATGTCGCCAACATTTCCGTCGGACTTGGCGTCGTCATCGGGCTGGGAGTTCTCGCGGTCGGCTGGATCATCTACGACGTCGCCGCGCAATCGCCCCTCGGTAAATCGGAAATTGGCTTCGCCGCGTTCTCCATCGTCGCAATCGCGCTCCTCGCGTGGGGTCTGTCGCACGTCTTCAGCGGCCGCGCGGCGTACATCCACGTCGGAGCTCTACTCGGAACCATCATGACGCTCAACGTCTGGATGCGAATTCTTCCCGCACAACGGAAGATGATCGCAGCGTCCGCAGCAGGCGGCAAATTCGACGTCGCGCTCGGCGCTCGCGCGAAGCTCCGCTCCAAGCACAACACTTTCATGGCGGTTCCGGTAGTCTTCATTATGCTGAGCAATCACTTCCCATCCGCGACCTACGGAAACTCGCACGGATGGGTGATCCTGGTCGCGCTCATTCTCCTCGGCTGGGTAGCCGCAAAAATTATCCGCGAAGCCTAGTCCGCAACGGCGCGTGGACTCCCAGTCAAAAGTGGCCCAGCGAAACATCCGCAGACAGAATCGAATCTCACCGATGTCTTGATATGATGTCGAGCGTAGCGGCGAGCGCGACTCCTCAAAAATGACTGCAAGGAATTCAGAAACAGTCGCCTGCATCGGCGGCATCGTCGTCGATCGCAAAGCCCGCGTCATCGATCCGCTACACCCCGGGACATCGAACCCAGTGACGGTAAGCTCGTGCCCCGGCGGAGTCGTCTGCAATATCGCTCGTAACTTAGTAAAGCTCGGCGGCAAAGCGGCGCTATTCTCGTCGGTCGGTCGCGACAGCGCGGGAGATCATGTCGTGGAGGATTTGGCATCTCAAAATTTGGATCTCTCGCATGTAAGCCGGTCACGCGATCGACCTACGGCAAGCTACACAGCTGTGCTTGACGATAAAGCCCAGCTATTCATCGGCCTCGCGGATATGGCGATCTTCGACGAGCTGGACCAGGCTTGGGCGGACAGGGCCGCGCCTGCAATCGCTCAATCCAAATTCTGGATACTCGATGCCAATCTGCCCGCCACCACAATCGAGCGACTCTTGCGCGCGAACAAAAACGATGCAACGGTCTTCGTTGATCCTATCTCCGTGGCGAAATCCGTGCGCGTGCGCTCTGTTCTGGACGAAATTGACGTTTTGTTCCCGAACACAAAAGAAGCCGCAGTGTTGAGTGGACGCGCAGTCACAACGCGCGATGACATCAGCGAGGCTGCCGCCGAAATCCGGCGACGAGGCGTTGGCACGGTGATCATGACGCTCGGCGAAGATGGAATTTACGTTGACGATGGAACACCAGGAAGATTTATCCCGGCGATTCCCGCTCGAAAAGTAACCGACGTAACTGGCGCGGGCGATGCGCTAGTGGCCGGATACGCGTACGCGATGATTGCCGTCGAACGCTACGAACCGGCGCTCTGGGGCCTCGCGGCAGCCAGTTTGACGCTCGAAACGGAAGAATCGATCGCGCCAAATCTAAGCCGACAGTCGGTTCTCGAACGAATCGAATCAAACTTGAAAAAGTCAGGTACATCCAACTCATGAATCCGTATCTAGACATTCGCCCTGAGGTCGCGGCGGCGCTCACTCTCGGCGGCAAGGTCGTTGCGCTTGAATCAACCGTGATCTCACACGGTCTGCCCCGCCCGCACAATCTCGAAACAGCCCGGCGCATGGAAGCGGCAGTACGCAAGGAAGGGGCCATCCCGGCCACGATCGGCCTCTTGAACGGCCGCTTTATCGTCGGCCTGTCGCATGAAGAAATCGAACTCCTCGCCAATGCTGACGAAGTTCACAAAGTTAGCCGTCGCGATCTCTCCGCCGTCCTCGCATCGCGAAAACTCGGAGCAACAACAGTAGCGGCCACTATACTGATCGCCTCTCAGGCCGGAATTTCCGTATTCGCCACCGGCGGAATCGGCGGAGTGCATCGGGGCGTGCAAGAAACTCTCGACATCTCGGCCGACCTTGCGGAACTCGCTCGAACTCCCGTGGCCGTCGTTTGCTCGGGCGCCAAAATCATTCTCGACTTACCCCGCACACTCGAATTGCTGGAAACTCTCGGTGTGCCGGTGGTGGGCTTTCGCACGAGCAGCTTCCCCGCATTTTACGTGCGCGAGAGCGGCCTCAATTTAGATCTCCGCGTCGAATCCGCCGAAGAAGCAGCTCGCCTCATGTCAATTCAATGGCAGCTCGGCCTCTCGTCGGGAATCGTTTTTTGCAATCCGCCGCCGGAATCGAGCGCACTCGATCGAGCGCAGACGGAATCGCTCATCAAAACTGCATTAATCGCAGCAAATTCTGAGGGAATTCGAGGGAAGGCGGTCACGCCATACTTGCTCAGCTATCTATCGCAGGCCAGCGGTGGCGCGACTCTGAAAGCCAACATGGATTTGCTCGTGAGCAACGCGAGCGTAGCAGCTCAAATCGCCGTGGCTCACACGGCTCTGCGCGGCAAGCTGTGATTCAGCAATAGAATCTTAGCTTTTAGAGGCCGCTTCAGATCTGGCCGCCGCCGTATCAACCTTCACCGTCGTCCGCCGGAATTTATTCATCAAATACTCGCCCGAGCGCACCCCAGGATATTTCGGCTTCTCCCCAGGCGAGAGACACGTTGGAATGCACGAAATCTCTGCATCCCAGTTCGGCTGATGGAAAAACGCAAACGATTGCCGCCGCGTGGAGCCGCCGTGATCGGAAGAAGGGTTCACAACGCGATGCAGCGTGGAAATCCAGCGATCATTCGTCCACCGCGCCATCAAATCGCCAATGTTGACGATGAACGCCCCCGGCAGATTCGGCACCGCCGCCCATTGGCCATCCCGTGAGCGAATTTCAAGGCCTCCCGGCGCTGCATCCGCCAGAAGAATCGTCAGGCTGCCGTAATCTGAGTGCGCGCCAGCGCGGAGTTGCCCCGGTTCTGGCGTCACGCTTGTATGCGGATAATTCAACATCCGCATCGCGCTGATCGGATCGTCAATCGCGCTCTCAAAATAATTTTCCGGCAACTCAAGCGCCAGCGCGAAGACTCGCATCACAATTGCCGCAAGATCGCTTAGCGCTCGGTAATATGCTGTTGCCGCATTCTGAAATCCCGGCGGCTCTGACGGCCAAATATTCACGGCGTATCGAAAATCCTCGTTTGGATCATTCTCAACGTGAATCTTCTGCTCGAGCGGCCCAATATTGAAGCTCTCTTTTAAATCGGGCGGCGTTTCATTCCCTTGCGATTTCGCCAGCGCTTCAGCCTGCAAGGGCGAGTAACCGTACGGATATCCGTCGTACAACATCTTGACGCTGAGTTTCTTCTCCGTCGGAAGATCGAAAAACGCGCGGCCAGCGTCCCAAGCTCTCACAATAGTTTCAGATTCCACGCCGTGACCCGAAACGGCCAGAAAGCCCGTTTCGCGGCAGACTTCGTCCACGCGGCGCGCAACTGCCCGCTTCGCATCGGATGAACCCGTGCCGGAGTTCGAGGTTTTGAATTCTGAAACGTCTATGACGGGGAAGTCGCGCATTCGTAAGTTCCTAAAATAGACGAACCGGCCGTACCACCAAGACGCAATAGCCTATTATCTGCGCCGCAGCGAGAACGGCAAAGCGCAAAGTAGAAGACTAGAAAAATGCGGAAACGACGGCCATGCTGGCCCTTTCTTTCAGCCCGCGTCGAAAATGCCGTTCTTCTCTCGAATACTCATCTGGACACAAGCGCACAATCTGACGGTCGCCAGTTCTCTCCACCCGGGATACAACTCATCATTTCGCTAAAAAACGCACTTCTTTGAAGTGTACGCCGCAGACTAATTCCCCAACTTGTTACAACGAAGCAGAAGCATCGGATGCGTGATCGCGGCACAGCCCTTGATGGCTGTGCCGACAATCGCTACACTCGGCCACACGAATCAGAAGTGTTCGCTCAAAAAGGAGAAAATTCATGGGCGATGAGAACATCGGATGCGAAGCGGAACCTCCAAAGAACTGGAAAGAAAATATAAACGGCATAATCGTGGATTGCTCAGAAGTTCACTTGGGGAACCGTTTTGAATTTAGCTTTGAAAGCAACGTTGGAGGCATAGTCCGAAAGGGGGGATTTTGTAGCGATCGAGAGTTCACCCAGGAAGAACTGAAGCAACTTCCTGAGTTTCGCGCAGTTCTTACAAACGAAACCGAAACCAAAGTTCGCACAGCCGTCGGCGGTCGGTAACGATCTTTTAGTCAGCGGGCGCGATCCGAGATTGCTAAAGTTGGTGCGGAAGGAGGGATTCGAACCCTCACGCCTCACGGCGCCACCCCCTCAAGATGGTGCGTCTGCCAGTTCCGCCACTTCCGCAATGAGAGGAATCTTTGCAAATTGTAGCAGAAGCCGCTACTTCTGAGGAGCGGGCTTCTGGGATCCTGGCGGTGCGGGAACTTTCATCGGTGTCTGCCCGGGTGCCGAGCTCGGCAACGCTCCCGCTGGCTTCGCCGGCGCCGGAGCGGGCGTGGTCTTGGTCGTTTGCTCGAGCACCGAGCTGCCGCCAATCGAGACATCTTCAGGGGTGCGCTTCACGGAAAGCGTGAGCGAAGTCACCATAAACACAATGGCGCACCACGTGGTCGCCTTTGAAAGAAACGTCGCAGCTCCGCGCGGTCCGAACGCCGTCTGGCTGCCGGCTCCTCCAAACGCGCCCGCCAAATCCGCGGCATTCCCGCTCTGCAGCATGATCACGAGAATGAGGACAAAACAAACGATAATATGCAACGCCACGAGAACCGGTACGTACTTCCACCCAAGAAGGATCACACCGGCCGCAATCAACAGCGACAACGCCCATTTTGCTTCTGTCGGCATTCCCTGCTCCCACTCGGCGCACCGGCATCTTGCGCCTAAACTTCAACCGCCAAGAAATTTACGCCCTAAAAATTAACGATCGATGCGAACGATTGCGCGTCCAGACTCGCTCCGCCTACAAGGGCGCCGTCTATCTCCACTTGCGCCATCAATCCCCGGATATTGTCGGGCTTGACGCTGCCACCGTAGAGGATTCGAAGTGCGGAGGCTCGCTCGGACGTGAATCGCTTCTGAGCCAACTCCCGCAGGTAACGGTGGCTATCGGCGGCCATTTCCGCTGTCGCAGTTCGACCCGTGCCGATCGCCCAAACTGGCTCGTACGCAAGCAGAATACGTGAGAATTCATCCCCGGTCAACGAAACGAACGCGCCTTCAAATTGCTTCTCCAGCACGGCATGGGTGAGATTCATTTCGCGCTCAGCCAGCGTTTCGCCGACGCACACGATGGGCCGGAGCCCGGCAGCGAGAGCAGCCTTTAGCTTCTTGTTCACGGTTTCGTTCGTCTCGCCGAAGAATTGCCGCCGCTCGGAATGGCCGATGATGACGCCTTTGCAGCCCGTCTCAACGATCATGCCCATCGAAACTTGGCCCGTAAACGCGCCTTCCTTCTCCCAAAAACCATCCTGCGCCGCGACAGTCACCGTTGAGCCCCGCGCCGCACCCACCGCGGCAGCAAGCGCGGTGAACGGCGGCGCGACTACAATATCGCAATGAGTTGACGACGCAACCAACGGCAAAAAGCGCTCAAAAAATGCGCGCGTGTCCGCCTGCGTCTTGTACATCTTCCAATTTCCCGCAATCACCGGCCGTCGCAAATGCGCCTCCTCAAATTGCTCTGCCCCGCTGCGTTCCGCCTGCCTTACGCATTCATTCTGAGCACAGCGAAGAATCCCTCTTCCGTTCAGATCTTCTTGGTCAACGCTTCGACGCCCGGCAGCTCGCGACCAGCAAGAAATTCGAGCGAGGCTCCCCCGCCCGTCGAGATATGCGAAATCTTGTCGGCGACGCCGGCCTCCTCAACCGCTGCGACGGAATCACCCCCGCCGACAATCGTCGTCGCGCCCTTCGCCGTAGCCTCAGCCACCGCGCGCGCAATTGCAAGCGTTCCGGCAGCGAACGCAGGCCTTTCAAACATGCCCATCGGGCCATTCCACACAATCGTCCGCGCCGTCGAGATATCTTGCCTAAATTGTGCGATCGTCTTCGGCCCGATATCGAGTCCCATCCAGTCTGCTGGTGTGTTTGCAACATCCACCGTTCGCGTGTCGGCGGACGCGGGCGATTGCGCGATCACGTGATCCACGGGCAATCGAAACTGGAAATTCCTCGCACTGGTCTGGGAGAGCAAATCGCCAGCAAGTTCTAGCTTGTCATTCTCGACCAGCGATTTCCCGACAGGAAGGCCCTGCGACTTCAAAAACGTATATGCCATCGCGCCCCCGATCAGCATTCCATCGGCGAGCCGCATCAAATTCTGCACCACTTCGATTTTATCCGACACTTTCGCGCCTCCGAGAATCGCCACGAACGGCCTCTCGGGATTCGTCACTGCTTTACCCAAATACTCGAGCTCTTTCTCCATCAGTAGGCCCGCCGCAGCCTGCTTGACGAATTTCGTGATTCCAACAACCGATGCATGGGCTCGATGAGCCGAGCCAAAAGCGTCGCACACGAAGAGTTGATCGCACAGCGAAGCAAGCTGCCTCGAAAAGTTCTCGTCGTTCGCTTCTTCCTCGGGGTGGTAACGGACGTTCTCGAGCAGCAAAATCCCACCGTCCCGCAAAGCGCAGCTCTTCGATTCAGCGTCGGCGCCCACGCAATCCGCGGCGAAATCCACAGGCATCCCGATGAGTTCGCTCAAACGCGCAGCCACTGGTTTGAGCGTATATTTTGGGTCGCGCTTCCCTTTCGGCCGGCCGAGATGTGATGCCAGCACAAGTCGCGCCCCGCGCTCAATCGCAAAACGCAGCGTGGGAATCGTTTCGCGCACACGCGTGTCTTCGGCGACTTTGCCGTTATCGAGAGGCACGTTGAAATCCACGCGGATAAAGACGCGCCGCCCGCTCAATTCAAGATCGCGAATCGAAAGTTTGTTCATAGAAACAAAAAAAGCACCGGTGAGCCGTGCAGCCGCGGATCTCCTGTCGCGCCAGAACCAGAAACCTTCCAGTTGCCAAAGATTGCGGCGATCCGCTACAAGCGCGCCGCCAGGAATTTAATCAGGTCGCGGCAACGGCAAGAGTAGCCCCACTCGTTGTCGTACCAGGCGAGAACTTTCACGCAATTCGTTCCAACCACGCGTGTATAGCCGGAGTCCACAATCGAAGAATTCGGATTGCCCTTGAAATCCGCGGACACCAATTCCTCTTCCGTGTACGCGAGAATGCCCTTCATGGGGCCCTCGGCCGCCCGGCGCAAAGCCGAATTGACGGCTTCGACCGTCGCCGGCCGCTCCGTGAACACCGTCAGGTCCACCACGCTGACGTTCGGCGTCGGAACTCGCATCGCATAGCCGTCGAGCTTTCCTTTTAGTTCAGGAATCACTAGATGCAACGCCTTCGCCGCGCCAGTCGAAGTCGGAATCATCGAAAGCGCCGCGGCGCGCGCGCGCCGCAAATCCTTATGCGGCAAATCGAGAAGTTTCTGGTCGTTCGTATACGAGTGGATCGTAGTCATCGTACCGACGTTGATCCCAAAAGTGTCCTGCAGAACTTTGGCGACCGGCGCGAGGCAATTCGTCGTGCACGAAGCATTCGAAATGACATTGTGCTTCGCCGGATCGTACGTCTTATCATTCACGCCAAGAACCATCGTGTGATCAGGATCCGTCGCAGGCGCGGAGATGATCACTTTCTTCACCGGCCCGCGCATGTGCTTTCTTGCATCCGGTCCGGAAGTGAATATGCCGGTGGATTCGACAACAATCTCCGCGCCGACCGACGGCCAGTCAAGCTGTGCAGGATCTTTCTCCTTAAAAACTCGAAACGCCTTGCCGTCCACGGCGATGGAATTGTCCGTGTGCGTCACCTTGTGCGTCAGATTGCCCAGAATCGAGTCGTACTTCAGCAAATAGGCGAGCGTCTTCGGATCCGTGATGTCGTTCACGGCCACGATCTCGATCGCCGGGTCGCCCAGCGATGCTCGATAGATATTGCGGCCGATGCGGCCGAATCCGTTGATACCGACTTTGACTGGCATTCTTCCTCCGGAATTTTAGCTTTTTGCAGCCCGGAACTACAGGCCTCGCGCGAGTTACTCTGAACAAAAGATGCTAGGTTGCGAACGAATAAAAGTCAACGCAAGGAAAAACCGCTAAGAATCCAGAGGGGCCTGCCGTCGCGCAGCTCTTCAGTTGAATTCTCGCACGCGCGTTACCTTGTCGCCGATGAACGTCACGAAGACCGTCTTCGAAGGCGGCGTTCCGTAGATCCAATCCTCGGTTTCATCGCCTTGATCATTTCTCTCGCGAACTTTATGGTCGGGGCGCCCCAGCGCGGCAATCACCATGTCGTGATTCATTCCCACAGCCGCGTGCCCATCCTGAATGGCCTGTTTATATTCTGCCGGGAGCGTATCCACCCAATTCACAGCCGCCGATTTCTCTTTTTCGAATTCGAGCACGGGAGATAGATCGCGCTTTACATCATCGGGACTCATGTCAGGAAGCGGCTTGCCATAATCGAGAATGAGCGTTGCGCCCACGCGCTGCTCGGCCCCTGTCTCCGGACTCGACGTGCTGACCGGTGCAGGAGCGCCACCGATTCCAACCTGGAGATGATCGCGCAGGTGGAAGTGGCGCGCGGAGCCGCCGTTCAAATCAATCGCGATTTCCTTTTCGCGAAATTCGATGCGCGTAATCTGAACCGTATCGCCCGGATTCACGGCGATGCCCGTATTCGCCAAAGCGTATTTCAGTGACTTCTCATCGAGCGGCTTGCCCACAACAATCCGAAAACCCCTCTTCGCGCCGGGCAGCGGCTTATCGGCATGAACGAATTCGCCCGAAATGTACCGCACGATTTCCAGCCGGGAAGATTGCTTGAGCGGCAGTGGCTTCGAGCCGGGTGCCGCCTGAGACACCGAAACGAGCACGCTCGGTGGAGCGCTCGGCTCAGAATCATTAGGGTGCCAGTCGCCAGGGTGCACATCATTTGGTTGCGAAAAATTCGTATCGTTGGGAACGGACGCGCCGGCGAGTCCCGGCGTCGGTGAGCGGAACCCGTACGTCTTCGGGACATCCGGTCCACCGAACAGGATGGCGATTGCAGCGAGATAAGCCCAGCGGGTCATTTACGGCTCAACGCCTATTTTAAGCCACTCTCACGCCAAGCGAAAGCCCAAGCCGCGGCCCTAGATGGCGCGCGGCCACTCCTTGAAGAGCGGCGAATTCCGCTGGCAAGACACAAAATGCTATCGGATCGCGGCACGAACTTTCACCGTGGACGCCTTTTCTTCATCAACCTTTTGCGCGGCAAGGTTGGGCTCAAAACAGCGCCGGCAGCGCGCCTCATACATTCCGCCCGCACCGACCACGATCAATTCCTCGGATGCGACGAGCCTTTGCGTGTGAACCGCAGGATTTCCGCACCGGACGCATATCGCAAGAAGCTTTGTGATTTCCTCGGCCATCGCCAGCAGGCGAGGCATCGGCTCGAACGGCCGGCCCATGAAATCGGTGTCGAGACCCGTCACGATCACGCGCTTTCCCGCATCGGCGAGCTTATTGCACGTCGAGAGCAGTCCTTCGCCAAGAAATTGGCCTTCATCAATTCCAATCACTTCCGTGCGCGGCTCAACTTTTTCCAGGATTTCTTCCGCCGTCCGCACCAGATCCGATCCCAGCTCCAATCCCGAATGCGATACGATTCCGCTCACCGAATATCGCTGGTCAATCACAGGCTTGAAAATCTGCACCCGCTGCCGCGCAATCTCCGCGCGTCGCAGCCGGCGAATCAATTCTTCGCTCTTGCCTGAAAACATCGGACCGACAACCACCTCGATCCATCCCATGTTGCCCTTGACGATATCCACGCGACAAACCTCCGTGCCTCGCATGCCCTAAATACCCGTTTCGTAGCCCTAAATTAACACACCGCGGCCGCGATTGCAGACCCAAGACCGGCCGATCTCAGCCCGTGGCCTTAGCCCCGTTCGGACGGAACGCAGCAGCATTGTAAAACGGCGCGAACGCGCCAATCAGCGCCATCCGGAATGCATCCTGCCGCGTCACGAGATCGCGGGTCAGCACGCCCCAGGCGCCCTGCGCATCGCGAATCCCCCGCCCGCCGGCGAATTGATCCACGGCAATCGCAAGCTCGATTCCTTCATCCACAACGGCTCGTGCAAGCGGCTCGGGAACCAGCACAGCGCCGGATCGTCCGAAGTAGCCGTGCCCATTTCGATCAAGTACGTAGGCCCAACTCTCGAGGAACACCAACCGCTCGTCGCGGTCGCGTACAATATCGAATCCACCTTCGAGACCTATAAAGAATTCCCAGGGAGCACTCGTTTCTTGCGAGATCGCGCGAAGCGCCTCGGCGCGGTTTCGCGCTCCCGCCATGAGATCGGTGCGCGAAAGCGGCGTGTGGCCGACTCCGCTCGGCACTTCCACGCCAGCGACTTCAAATATCGCTTTGGGATCAAGTTGCTCCCCGAACGCCGCAAGCGCCTCCGTAACGGCGTTCAACTTTGGGCGGCGAGTGCTTCCTACGGCGGCAATGATTTTCTTCATCTATGAAGACTAACGACGAATACGAAGACGAACACAAAGCGCTCGCGCGCGGTTCTTGGCGCTCGCTCTTCGCTCAATCCTTCCAGAGCGGACTCTGCTTTTCGCGCCCGTATCGCCCGCTAAGAAATTCTTTCAAGCCCTCAATCGTCGTGAATACCTGATCGGAACATCCAATCATCCATCCGCTCACCTGTTCCATCGGCACCGGCGTAACCAGATAAACCGGAATGCCCTTTCTGAAAGCCGCGGTCAGCTCGGCCGAGGTGCCGCCGCTTCCACCAGCAGGATTATCCCAATAACAGATCAGGTAGTCGGCCCGGTTCTCGATCAGATCCAGATCGAACTGGATAATCTTACGGATGGTTCGCCGGTACCTTTCGGGATCGGCCTGTTTCCAGTCGCGGAACTGGGCGACTTCCTCGTCAGCAAGATTTTTCTTTTCGTCTTCCGCAGGATCGTAGAAGTGGTGTCCCAGCTGTTCCCTGAGGAAAGGAGCGAGATTGCGGCGCCAGAGCTTACCGCCTCCGTCCGCAAATTCAATTGGGCCGCAGAGGTACGCCAGCATTGAAGGCTCGAGGCGCAGAACTCTAGCACGGTGCGTGCACCCTCGCAATGCGCGACCCAAATTGATAATGGACGGTCTAATTCTAGTGCCGTTGAGCTTTAGGCGACGGCCGTATCGAAATACTCCACCGAGATGCTTTCTAAGATTGCACGAATCTTGGGAAAGTAGGCCTTCCCGTGAGGTGATGACTCATGCGCTGAAAGCGCCGCTTGGTCGCGATACTGCTCCTGGACAACGTAAGATCGTGGATTCGTGCGGGACTTTAGTAGGGAGTAATGCGAGCAACCGGGCTACTGCTCGCGCATTTTCAGGCGAAGCTCCCCGAAAAGCGACTCGAACCCATGTCCGTGCCCCGGCTTTACAAGAATGATCTTCAACCCGCCAATCATTCGCACAGCAACCCGTCGCACCCGGATTCACGCAATCACGGGCTATTCTGGCCTAACAATTTCGGGATTTCAAGCTGGCCATCGCTGTGGTTTGAACCGGTGGCTTACGTGCGTGGAACTGTGCTCGGATCTTCAATGCTGGCGAATGGAGCGGGATAAGGGAATCGAACCCTCGCCTCCACCTTGGCAAGGTGGCGTACTACCACTATACGAATCCCGCGAACTGAGACGCGCCGCGACCGCTTTTTATTTATAGCATGCAGCGCCGAATTGCGACAAGTGCCGCGCCTGCGTTTTTCGACACCACATCACTCGAATGTGATTACGTCCAGCGGGTTCCCCGGCGGCGGAATTCGCCTGACCGGCCTGTTTCAATCCACTTCTAAAATGCGAGCGGAGCGTACCACCGGCGATTTCTTCTGGCGGATGGCAAACCGTTCTGCGCGCTCGCGATCGATATAGACACGCGCGAATTTTTCACCGTCGTGATAGTACACCGTCACTTGCCAGTGCCGATGCTTCCGGCGACGGTCGCGATGCAAACGGGATTGCTTTTTGGCTGTTCTCTTCGCGAGCGATTTCTTTTTCTTTTTCAATTTTCAAGGCTCTCGTAAGCGCAGGACACGCTGGATTTAAGTTCCACTAAACACAGACTATTACAACTCCGGACAGGCCGCGCAAGTGACTACTTATGGGTTAACGCGGGAATACTAGAAGTATACCTTCCACGATGGCAATTCATGGCACATTTTCAAGCTTTCGCTGAGTCCAAGTTCGCATCGGCACGTCTAATAAAAGGTGACAAATAAGAGGAAATTAACGGGCCTCTGGAACTTTTCCGCAGAAGCATCCGTATTAGCAGGTGAGGATAGAACAATGGGCTGCGAATGCAACGCCAATCAAGTAGCTGAAATGGCCGTCGAAAATCGCTTCGAGATCAAAGATTTGAGACATCACTCGCCCGAGACTCTCGAAACTCTGCGCGGGCTGCTCGCCAGTGGTACAGGTGTGCGTCCCGATTTGAAACGACCGCACTTTTTCGAACTCGAAGGCGATACCTGCGTTTTCTACGTCTACGTCTCTCCGGTAGATGGTTCCGTAGCACTACTGGCGACGTGGCCGCGTTCGCAGGAAGAAGCACAGGCGCGCTGCCACTAACATTCAGGCGCTCAGGTAGCGCGGCTTTAGCGGTTGAGGACAGCCTGGCTTCTAGTCGTGTACCGAATTGTTCGCAGGATTTAGATCAGAAAGAATCTGCTTGTCGAGCTGAAAAACCTCAGGACTATTTCCCGTTCGAGCATAAACCGACTTCCCCGATGCCGCCGATATCCGAACCTCGGTTTTCTTACCCGCCTTGTCGGTGAGAGTCACTTCAATCGCCGGTTTTGCAAGTTGTGTGTTGACCGTGCCGCTCGGCGAATCGATAACATTGGTCGCTCGCGCATCGCGCAATGAGCCCCAGAGACTCGGACAATTCGTCGGTTTCGCCTTTGCGCCTGCCGGCTGGCTCGCGCTCCATTCTCCATTCGAATCCTTCACGCACGCTTCCGTAGCGCCGGCATCCTGAATATCAACACGTACCACGTCGTCCTCGCTAACGTGAACCAATTGCTTGTCGCGAAAATCGAATAACTTCTGCCCGAGCGTTTTGTAGAGCGTCTCTTTTATCCGAAAAATGAACGGCTGGGAAGTCTGCCGCGCGTAATAACTGCCGCCGTCCTTGTTCCCCACCTCAAGCTCCACCGATTTCCCGCCGCCGAGCTCCACACGAAACGTAACCGCAGGCTTCGACAATCCATACTTCGCACTATTCGGCGAAGTGTCCTCAACGAAGGAAGCGACCTGCCCCGTCGCCAGCGTGTCGAGAAACGATGAAACCGCCGTGCCGTCCGCGGCCGCAGGCCGCGGCTTCTCGATCTTCCACGTGGAATCGTGCTTCGACGCCGCAATTTCTCCGAATTCATTCTTGAGATCGAAAGAGACCGCATCGCTCGTCTGAAAACTCAGCACAGATTGATCGCGAAAATCATCTGCCGGTTTGTTGCTGCTGGTCAAAATCGTATCCGGCAAAATCGAAACATCCTTCGAGTCATCCACCAGCGCATACACGCTCGTTCCGGAAAAGTCCTTAGCGCCGAGGTTTAGTTTGTGCTTCGCGCCATTTTTCAGACTGAAATCAATCTCAACTTCGGGTTTCGTCAGCCCAAAAGTCGCCAGTTGCTCCGGCGTAGCCGTTATCGTGCGGCTCACTCGAACGCTCGCGAGTTCCCCGGCGATCGCGCCCACTCCCGATTGATCGGCGCGTGTCGCATAGGGCTGCGTCATGTAATACGCGTCCGCGCGTTTCTCTAGCGCCACCGCTGTTCCCGCTCGCTCAATCGTCATCGTCGCCACATCGGACGGCGTGAACGTAAACGCGGGCTTCGTGGTGTCCTCGCCAGAGCCGGACGTATCCGCATCCGTATCTCCTGAACTCGAACTCGGTTTGTTGTGCTTGAGATCGTAGAAATAAACGAAGGCAGCGAGCGCCGCCGCAACCAGTACGATGATTACAGTAGTCTTCTTCATGGTGGATTACCGCCGCTTCCACCAGATGTAAACGCCCGAAAGAATCACAATTCCCGGCAGAAGCAGCAGGCTGAACCAGGTTAGCTCGCGTTGCTGCGTTTCGGCAAACGTGACCCGCCGGTTCGTCGGACTTTTCGGCCGAATTGAAATCAAGTCCACATCTTGCGCCAGCCAATTCACCGTATTCATGAAGAGATCGCCGTTGCGCTGTAACCCCGCCCATTTATTCGCCGCGAACTCCGAATTTCCGATCACGACCAGGTGCCCGCCTTTCGCGCTGCTTTCCCCCGGCGGATTCTTGCGCTCTGCAGAAACCCCAAGCGAAAGCGGCCCAGCGGTCTTCGGATCGAATTGCACTTCCTTCACGTTCAAATTCGGAATCGTGAAGCTGCGCGCCGACGTTTTTAATAATTCCACGTCCTCAGGTACGGCCTTGTTCTTATCCGCGATGGAAACCGTTCGCGCCAGCGGGAAAAATGTCATGCTGCCGCTAAAACTGCGGGTGATGGGGCTCTCTCCATAGTCCACCACGAGCGGCACCGCTGGCCCAGTGCCGAAAAGGCGCCCCACTCCGCTCGCGTCCACGACCACGTTGTTGCCAAGATTTATATTCCACGCAGCAAATACACTATCGAGCTTCGGATCCATCTGCGGGTCAATCATCAGGAACACGTCACCGCCCGCATCAAGGTACTTCGCAATCATGTCGGCTTCCTGCGGAAAGAAAGATTGCTTGGGGCCCGCGACAACAAGCACGTTGCAATCCGCAGGCACGCTGCCTGCCGCGACCAGATTGACGCTCTTCGTCTGATAGCTTTCTTTCTTTAGGGCATCGTTCATCCCCGAAAATCCTTCCTCGTCTGAGGCGTCAATCGCCTTTTCACCGTGCCCGGTGACAAAGCACACAGTCTTGATCGTATTCCGAGTCACTTTCACAATTGCGTTGGTAATGTCTTGCTCGTCCGTATTCTGCAAAATTTCATTGTGGCCATTCGACGTCACAACCACCTGATTCATGTGCGTTATGCCGTATTGCTTCGCGAGATCCAGTTGCTCCTGCGGATCAACATCGCGGAAATGCAAACGCGGGCTGAGGCTCGTAAACTCCGTCAACCGGTCGCGCACTTCCGGGTCCGGAGTTTTAGCGAAACGGATGATGTCCACATTCTGCTTCAATCCACTCACNNCGCTTGTGATGCCGGTAGCCGAGAAAATTCAAGAAGCCAAGTATGGCAATGACGCTGACAACAAGCGTGGCGACATTCGTCCCAAGTCTCGCCGATCGGCCGCTGAAGAATCCCACCACTTCGCGAAAGCCGAACGCCAGCGCTCCCACGAACACCGCGCCGCCCGCGATCATCAAAATCTTGCTCGTCAGCAAGAGCTCGCCCTGCACCGTGTAGCGCAAATAGCCGCCCACCAGCAGCGCCAGGCCGAGCGTCCCGATGAACCGGAGCGTTTCTTGCCGGTCCCATTTCATCTCTGTCGTTCCTCCCGATCAAAAACCAAAGTCGCGTGGAGTGCTACGCGCGCCGCCAACGCATTGAATCAATGCTGCGCACCGTAAGAAATAGCCCAAGAAAAATAAAACTCGCGTAATAAATCAAGCTCGACGTGTCAATCACTCCGCGCGTGAAATCGTCGTAATGCTTGATCACCGATAGATATTGGACGGCCGCGCCAATGCCCGTGCTCGAACCGCGCGATCCAAAATCAATCACCCAAAGAATCAGGAACGCCCCGAACGTCAGCACCGCGGCGATAAGCTGATTTTCAGTCAACGACGAGAAGAACGATCCGAGCGCGAGAAGCACTCCGCCCATCAGCAGCGCGCCCAAATAAGCGCACGCCAGCACGCGCCAGGGCGCCGCAGGATCGCTATGGAAAAATGTGAAAGCCGCGTACGCCAGCGTCGGCAGCAGCATGATCACGAACAGCGTCACCAACGCGAGATACTTGCCGAGCACGATCTCCGTGTCCGTCACCGGCGACGTCATCAGCAACTCCATCGTTCCCCGCTTCCGCTCTTCCGCGTAAACGCCCATCGTCAAAATTGGCGTCAGGAAAAGCAGCAGCGACGCAAGCACTCCAAAGAAATCGCGCACCACAAGCGACGGCACATCAACGCCGCCGAATTGCCCTCCTTGCATTCCCATCTCGAACGCTTGCTCGATAAGAAATCCCAGGATCCTCGTAAAGAAAAATCCCGTGAGCAGCAGAAAGATGCCGACCACAATGTAAGCAATCGGCGAAACAAAATAGTGCGACATCTCTTTGCGATAAACCGCGTATAAGCCCTTCATCTCGAGCGGCTCCTTACTTAAACTAAAGAACTAGAAATTAATTATTGCTTTCCACCGCATGCGACGCGTCGTCCGTGGTCAGTTGCAAGAAAATTTCTTCGAGGCTCAGGCTCACGCCGCGCAATTCCAAGAGCGGCCAGCCTTTCCCGACGATCTTTGCCGCGATCTCGCTCCGGGCATCCTGCCCCGCCACCGATTCCACGGTGACGGCAAGAACTCCGCTCGATCCCACCTGTTCGATCACCACATTGGAGATGCCCGGTATTTCTTGCATCGCGTTGCGCAAAGCAGCCTCATCGGCCCGCGCCTCGAATCGAACATGCTGTGCGCCCTTGAGCTGCGTCGTCAGATTTGCAGGCGTGTCCACGGCGGCAATCTTCCCGCGATTGATGATCACCACGCGATCGCACGTCATGCTCACTTCCGGCAAAATGTGCGTCGAGAGAATAATTGTGTGATTCCCCGCCAATCCCTTGATCAAATGGCGAACTTCGATGATCTGTTTCGGATCGAGCCCTACCGTCGGCTCATCGAGAATAATCACGTCCGGATCGTGAACCAGCGCCTGCGCGATTCCCACGCGCTGCTTGTAGCCGCGCGATAGCCGCTTGATCAATTCATCGCGCTTGTCGGTGATATTCGTCTTCTCGAGCGCGTCTTCAATCCGGCTCGCGCGCTTCTCCGCTGGCACGTTTTTAATTCGCGTGACGAAATCGAGATACTCACCAACTTTCATGTCCGTATAAAGCGGCGGAGTTTCTGGGAGGTAGCCAATCCGCCGGCGAACTTCGATGGAATCATCGAATACATCGAAACCGCCAATCTTCGCGGTGCCACTCGTGGCCGGCAAAAAGCCGGTCAGAATGCGCATCGTCGTGGTTTTACCCGCACCGTTGGGGCCGAGGAATCCGAGAATTTCGCCCTTATTTACCGTGAAGGAAATATGGTCAACTGCGGTTCTGTCGCCAAACGTCTTCGTCAAATTCTGCACTTCTATCAATGCCAGCCTCCCAAGAGCACACAACAAGCCGCGCCAACTTAAACAATTGGAAGAGAATAACAGCTACAGCGTTGCCCGCACCCAGTTCCGAACCCTCATTTATACCAAACTTCGCGTTCGAATGAAAAACGCGCCCGCCAAGGGACGTCAAGGGAGTGGATGAATTTCCGATCGCCGCGTCACCCGGTACTTGGCAGAAACTCCTAAACCCTGAATGTCGTCTATTGTAGTAGGCCTCGCACGATCCAGTTCATGTAGCTGCTTCGGCAAAAACTCGTAGGTGTTCGCACAAAGGAGTGGCGCTCATGTTCCTCCAGGCACGCTTCCATTATTTTCTTTTCTCGTTTCTGCTTTGCACAGCTACCGCCTCAGCCCAACAGAACACTTCGCCTCGCAATTCGCCAACAGAGCCCGGCAACCGTAAGATCACTCTCGACGTCGTCGTCACTCCAAAATCCGGCCCGCCCGTCACTGGTCTTCAGCAGCAAGACTTCACTCTCTTGGATAATAAGTCCCCGCAGACCATTGCGTCATTCCAGGCCATCACCGGTCGCGACGCTCGTCTTGAGGTGATTCTGGTGATCGACGCGGTCAACATCGGCGCCGTTCAGGTCGCCAACCAACGCATACAGATCGACAAATTCCTCCGCGCCGATGCAGGCCGCCTCGCATACCCCATCGCCTTAGCGGTGTTCACTGATGACGGCATCCGGATTTTGGGAAACTTCTCGAGCGACGGAAACGCGCTAAGCGCCGCACTGGATCGGGATGATCTCAGCATCCGTTCAATCGGCCGCTCCGCCGGCTATTACGGGGCAGGCGAACGCTTGGAGCTTTCGCTCAAAGCTCTTCATCAGCTTGTTGCGAGCGAGGCTCCGCGGCCGCTTCGCAAGGTCATGCTCTGGGTCTCTCCAGGTTGGCCTCTCCTGTCAGGTATAGCCACCAACCTCGACTCGAAGCAGGAACGTCAAATCTTCGCCAGCATTGTGAGATTTTCGACCGATCTCATGCAGGCCCGTGTCACCCTCTATAGTATCGATCCTCTCGGCAGCGCCGAGGGAGTCGACCGCGTCTCGTACTACAAGAACTTTATCAAAGGTGCTAGCAAACCTAGCGAGGTCTACCCGGGGGATCTGGGGCTTCAGGTGCTCGCCGTCCAGAGCGGCGGTCTCGCTCTCAGCCCCACCAACGATATCGCCGGCCTTCTTCAAGAATGCATCACCGACACCGCGCCCTATTATGAAATCTCCTTTAATTCGCCGCCGGCCAAGCAACCGGACGAATACCACCACCTGGAAATCAAAATCGCAAAGCCAGGGCTAACCGCGCGCACTCGCCAGGGCTATTACGCGCAACCTCTGCCGCCCGGGTAGCGCCCGTCGCTTCTTTTCCTTTCGCATCGTTTGAGAGCTCAGATTAACGCGCTCTTATCCTGCCCGTCGCAGATCACGTCAACGGCAGTTGTAGCGGCTGGCTCAGCCGCGCAGCCTTTGCCTTTTCGGGTGCCGCTCCTTGCGCAGCAAGGGTGGGTCTCGGTTGGTCGCCCGCCATTTTCAATCGAATCTCACGCCGCGCCCTTATCGGACAGAACAGGATCATCACTTCGGCGCGAAGAATCGATAATCCGCAGAGTACGCTACGCGAACTTCGCTGCCAACGTGCGAACCATCGCACCCAGACGGCGGCGCTTTGCCACCTTTGGTGTTCACGCGCTGGATGGATGTGACGCGAGAGAGCACACCATTGCCATCATGACTAACAACCGTCACAAGCAGCCACGGAATCGAATCGGCATCCGGCGAAGGCGAATTCGCAACAGCTTTCCCCGTGACGCGGCTCCCATCATTCGCCTCCCACGAAGGCCCAGCAAAATGTTTGCCGAATAATTTGCCATCCTTATCAAAAAGCTGCGCATCAGGAGCCTTCAAAGTCCAAGCAAATTGCGCAGCATCACTCTTGCACGCGTAAACCTGGTCCCCCTTCGCATGCACCTGAAGTAGAAGTTGTTCTCCGGCGGGCGGCTCAAGCTGCTTCGGAACTTCTTGCGCCGCCGCCGAAACTGAAAGACTGCCGCTTGCGACAGCAAGCAGCGCGATGCCAACGATTCTGCAAATCGATTCCCGCAAGGATTGATTCCTCCTGAGCGAGCTCTCGCGCTCGACGCGCAATATATCTCAATTCGCAACGCTTGGCACTTGTAGCTCCGTGGCTTCAGCCCGGCATCTTTGTCGTTTCGTGGCGCGGGCATCTCCGGTTTCGGGAGTCCGATGGACCCCACCGGAGTCCTGACATCGGACTTGCCCGCGTTCTTACCCTTTGCCCCAGCTAACCTTGGGTCGAATAGCCCTGTCTCGCATTTGACATACGCCGCGGTGCGTCATACCGTTCGTCTCCATCATGGAGTCCGAACCCGCGTGAAGAAAAAGCTACTCATCGCAGCGTTTATTGTCGCGGCGATCTCGATCGCTGTGTCGCTGGCCTCGAGTCCGGCCGCGGTTTGGATTTCGGCGCTCGCCTTGTATCTGCGCTGGGGCGCGATTCTGTTGCTCGCAGCCTACGCTGCCGCGCGGCGCTCGCTCACGTCATGGATCGCCGTCGGGCTATTTGCTGGTGCTGAATTTGGCCACGATTGGCCAGGCGCGGCGGCGCATCTGCAATTTCTTGGCACGATTTTCCTGCGGCTGATCAAAGTTATCATCGCGCCGCTGCTTTTCGGCACGCTCGTCGTCGGAATCGCCGGCCACGCAGACCTCAAGAAGGTTGGCCGCCTCGGAATCAAGTCGCTCGTTTATTTCGAAATCGTCTCGACGCTGGCGCTCCTGATCGGCTTCGCGGCGATCAGCATCAGCCGCGCCGGCGAAGGCGTTCACTTCGCGGCAGCATTTTCGGGATCGCCCGCGACTGAGCCTTTGAACATCTCAGCACATTCGGCAAGCCAAATCGTCACCGACATCTTCCCCGAAAATATCGCTAAGTCCGTCGCTGAAGGCCAGATTTTGCAAGTCGTAGTTTTCAGCATCTTGTTCGCGATTGCCCTCGCGCTCGTACCGGAGCCGAAGCGCCGCCCGATGCTCGCGTTCGCCGAAAGCCTCTCGGAAACAATGTTCAAGCTCACCAACATCGTGATGCTCTTCGCGCCCATCGGCGTGTTCGGCGCAGTCGCTTACACGATCGGTCATCTCGGCATGGGGGTGTGGCTGCCACTCGCGAAACTTCTCGCGACGATGTACGTCGCGCTCTTCATCTTCATTCTGTTCGTGCTGGTTCCAATCGCGATGGTGGCTCGCGTTCCGCTGCGCGCCTTTCTTCGCGCCGTCGCCGAGCCTGTGACCATCGCATTCGCTACCGCAAGCTCCGAAGCCGCGCTGCCTCGCGCCATGGAACAAATGGAATTGTTCGGCGTGCCGCGCGAAACCGTGGCGTTCGTCCTGCCCACCGGCTACAGCTTCAATCTCGACGGCTCAAGCCTCTATCAATCGCTCGCGCTGATCTTCATCGCGCAAGCTGCAGGACTGCACTTAAGCATTGGCCAGCAAGCCATCATGCTTCTCACGCTGCTGATCAGCAGCAAGGGCACTGCGGGTGTCGCGCGGGCGTCGCTCGTTATCGTCCTCGCCACGGCAACTTCGTTCCACATGCCGACCGAACCGCTTTTTCTGCTATTCGGAATTGATCAGCTCATGGATATGGGCCGGACCGCCGTGAATGTTTTCGGAAATTGCCTTGCGTCGGTCGTGATCGCAAGATGGGAAGGCGAATTCCCGGCGCCGAGAGCGCGCAGCTTAACTACGCCGGAATGATCTTCACAAGTTCATGTCAGCGCAGTTTGCGCGTCGCTGAAAATTCAACTTCCCAGAACCGCGAAATTTAAATGGTGTAAAACTACTGCCGCACCGCCGCATGTTCCGCAGATTTGGAATCCGCCGGCTCGATATCCACGCGCTGCAACAACTCGCTTTCGCAACGAATACAAGGGTTGTAGCCTTCGCGTAGCGCTTCCTCAAAAGAAATCATTCGCGATTTTCCGTGCAGGAACGTGCAGCCCGGAACGTGAAATGTCTTCCCTCCGTCGTTCACCGCGACCATACCGAATGCACCTTTGACGGCCGGGTTGCTCATGGGCGCGCGCAACGGCGGCGGCGAGAACCGCGGCAGACTGAACAAGAGAAGCATCGCGGCAATCAGCCCCGCGCCCGCGAGCGACAATACCCACCCAAGATCCGATCCGCGCTCGGGAGTTAGCTTCGCCGACAAACGCTTCCGCAACTCAGGAGCAAATTCCGCCGGAAGACTGAACATGCGCTCGTCGCCGTACAGCAGCACGACGTTTCGCGTTCCGTCGTAAACGGCCGTGCAATTCTTGCAGCTCGAGACGTGGCGCGCGATATCCTGCCGCAGCGCCGGGTCCACTTGGTCGTCGAGATAATTCGAGATTTCGCGCCAGACGTCTTCGCACTTCAGGTCCATGGCTTACTCCCTTTCGCAAACGGCAGACGGCTCGTCCAGCCTCCGCTGAGCCCCGGAGCCAGAAGATCGCGGAGCATCAGCCGCGCGCGGAGGAGCCGGGTCTTCACGGTTCCTGGCGTGACGCCAATCGCCTCGGCCGTCTCTTCAATGCTCAAATGCTGCACGTCGCGCAAAACGAAAACTTCGCGGTACTTCGCGGCAAGCGACGCCAGCGCCTTCACCAACAGTTCGCGTATTTCTTTGCGTTCGAGCGTCTCCGCGGGGATTTCCTGCCAGTCGGTAAAATCCTTTGGAATGTAGCCGCCTTCCTGATCCTGCGTCTCGAGTTCGTGAAAATGTTTCATGATTTCGCGATGCTCTTTTCGCCGGCGCATGCGCGCTTCATTGATCGTAACCCGCGTGAGCCACGTGCTGAAGCGCGAATCGCCGCGAAACTGCCAGAGGTGCGTGAATGCCTTGAGAATCGCCTCCTGCGCCACTTCCTGGGCGTCAGCTTCGTTCTGCAGAATCGCGACTGCGGTTACGTAAACCTGGCGCTCATAGGGCCGGATCAAATCCGCGAATAGCTCCTTCTCTCCGTTCCGAATCCGCTCGATCAGAATGCGTTCGGTGTGCGCGATGGGTTTCTCGCGCGCGTCCAAACCTCCGCTATCGCTTCGGGCTTTCGCCTCAAATGCCATTCGCAGTTTTCGAGAGCCCGCGCGTTTCTGCGCTAGCTGAGGTATTCCGGATCCTTCTTCCAGCCCGTCAACATCGAGACGAAATTATTCCAGCCGTGCAAGATCACCATCACAAGATGACCGCCAAGAAAAAGCAAAAACGCAATCATTATGAGAAAGTGCCAGACGCGCGCCATATGAAATCCGCCCATCAATATTCCGAGAAATGAGAATTGAACGGGGCTCATGAGCACCAGGCCCGTGAGCACGGAGAGAATGCCCAAAAGAATCGCCGATGTGTAGGCCAGTTTTTGCAGCGGGTTATACGGCTCGGAAAGTTCCGGCTT
>PMAA01000184.1 GCA_003152355.1 Acidobacteriota bacterium
CCGTGGCAGCGGCTTGCTGTGTCCGACAATGGACCCGGAATTCCGGAGCAGGATCTCTCAAAAGTATTCCTGCCGTTTTACACCACCAAATCCGAAGGAACGGGACTCGGCCTCGCCGTGGTCCAAAAGGTGGCCATGCAGCACGGCGGCACCATAGAGGCGCGCAATCATGCCGACGGCGGCGCCGAGTTCATCCTCTGGTTACCTTTGCGACAGGAGGCCGTACCGCAGGCCTTTGTCCCAGTCGCCACCCGCGGCTAAACTAAGGAGGACTTTTACCCCAGCTATTTCTAAGGCGGTGTGTATGCGCACTCGATTCTGGACCGCAAGCAACGCGATTTTCCTACTGGCAGCACTCGGAGCGTCCGCACAGCAATCGCAGCCACCTCAGACCCAGACGCCTCCCGACGCAAAAACGCAAATCGTGACCGTGACTACACCGCCTGCTCCTTCCATCGCCGATGCTGCGCGAAAAGCGCGCGAGCAAAGGAAATCCGAGCCGAAATCGGCGAAAGTTTTTACAAACGATAATATTCCAGCGGAGGGCGGCATCAACGTCGTTGGCGACTCGACTGCTGCGGCGCCCGCCGACGTTACCCCCACACAGGCCGCGATCATCGAGAAGACTTGGCGCAGCCGATTCGCCGCCGCACGCGCGCAGCTCCAGCGAGACCAGGCCGATCTCGACCTCATGCAGCGCGAACTGGGCAAGCTCGACGTTCAGTATTACCCCAATGATCCGACCAAACAGTTGATGCAAAGTGTCACGATGTCCGATATCAACGACAAGCGCGCGAAGATTGCCGATAAGCAGCAGAAAATCCGCCAGGATGAAGGCGACATCTCCGTCCTTGAGGACCAATTGCGAAAGTCCGGTGGCGATCCGGGCTGGGCGCGCTAGAATCCCCAATACATGGAACCGGTCCTACTCGTAGAAGATAAGGCCGAGTTGCGCGCGATGCTGCGCAAGTTTCTCGAACGCGCCGGTTACAAGGTTGACGAAGCTCCCGACGGAAATACGGCGATCGAAAAAGTTCGTGCACGGCGATATCTCCTGGTTCTCTCCGATTTGAAACTCCCTGGAAGTTCGGGACTTGACGTATTGCGCGAGGCGCGACGTGTGGATGGCTCGCTTCCCGTCATTCTTGTTACCGCTTACGGCTCGGTGGAAGAAGCCGTGACGGCGATGAAAGAGGGCGCGTTCGATTTCATACAGAAGCCCGTGGATTTGGATCACTTGAAAATACTTCTGGATCGCGGTGCGCGGCAGCAAGAATTGCTGCGCGAGAATTTGCTGCTGCGGGAAGAGTACGCCGCTCGCTATGGCTTTCCTCGCATCGTTGCCGAGCATTTGTCCATGAAAGAGGCGAGCCAGATGACCCAGCGCGTCGCCGCGACGGATTCCACGGCTTTGTTGCTTGGCGAGAGCGGAACTGGCAAGGAGCTCTTTGCGCGGGCTATCCATCACTTGAGCCCAAGGCGCGAGCAGTCATTCGTGGCTCTCAACTGCGCCGCGATTCCCGAAGGCCTTGTCGAAAACGAACTTTTCGGCCACGAGCGCGGCGCGTTCACCGGGGCCGGTGCGCGGAAAATCGGGAAAATTGAACTCGCGCATCGCGGCACTCTCTTTCTCGATGAAATTGGCGAGCTCCCGCTGGCAACCCAGGCGAAGTTGTTGCGCGTTCTTGAGGAACGCTGCTTCGAGCGCGTGGGCGGGACGATGGCTGTCGAAGTGAACGTGCGTTTGATTGCCGCGACAAATCGCGATCTGCATGCCGCCGTCGATGAGAAATTGTTCCGCGAAGACCTCTATTTCCGAATTTCGGCGGTGCCCATCACGATTCCGCCGCTTCGCGACCGCGGCGATGACATTTATCTTCTCGCCGAGCATTTTCTGGAGCGATTCCGCCGGGAATTTCGCAAGCCCGGCTTGGTGCTCTCGGAAGAGGCGAAAGCCGCGATGCTGGGTTACCGATGGCCTGGCAATGTGCGCGAATTGCAGAATGCGATCGAACGCGCGGTGATCCTGTCTCCGGGCCCGGAGATTGATGCGGAGGCGCTGCAGCTTCCTTCCGCTCGACCGACGCGCGAGCAGTTGCCCGGCGGGATGTTGAATGAGGAATTTCTTTGGGATGGGCCACTCGAGGAAGTCTCGCAACGCGCTGTGGCGCACGTGGAACGCTTCAAAATCGAGAATGCCCTGCAGGAATCGAAATGGAACAAGACGCGCGCCGCGGAAAAGCTCGGCGTTTCCTACAAAACATTGCTCAGCAAAATCAGAGCTCTGGGACTCGAAAACTAGCGAGTGAGAAAGCCCGGGGCCAAGGCCCGTTTTACGAGCGAGTGCTTTTCCGCCGGACTAAAGTCCGGCTCCCCCTGCTGAAGCAGGAGGCTCCCACCCGATTCCCAGGAACCGGCTAAGACTTCTCGGCCGTGTGCAGGGCGACGCTTCCGAAGTTCCACAATTCATAACGGACATCGGCAAAGCCTACGCCTTCCATCCACCTCGACAGTTGCGGAGGCGACGGAAATTTAGCCACCGAGCCCGGAAGATACGCGTACGCCTCGCGGCTGCCAGAAATGGCGCCGCCGACGCGAGGCAGAATGTGCCGGAAGTAAAAACGAAATGCCGCCGGGCCGAAACCGTGCTGCGGATCGGAAAACTCAAGAATTCCGATGCGGCCTTCCTTGCGCAGAACGCGCATGATTTCGGTCAAGCCTTGCTCGTAGTTCGCCAGGTTCCGGAAGCCGAACGCCGCCGTGACGAGATCGAAGCTTTCCGGTGCGAACGGTAATGATAGCGCGTCAGAGGCGAGGAATAAGGCGCGACGGCGTGAAGAAGCGGCCTTCTCGCGCGCGCGTGTGAGCATTGGCAGGGCGAAGTCGCTGCCCCAAACTTTCGCTACGTTACCATGCGCTGGCTTCGAATCATTCGCCTGACGCTCGAGGGCAAACGTAAGATCTCCGGTTCCGCAGCACAAATCGAGGACGCGAGCATTCGGCCGGGACAAGATAGCAGCGAACCGCTTTGCCGTGCGGCGGCGCCACGTACGATCGAGAGAGAGCGAAAGCAGATGGTTGAGAAAGTCGTATCGCGGGGCGATGCGGCCGAACATTTCGCGCACGCGAACGCCGGCTTCTGCCTGGTCGCGCGCGCCTTCGGGACGCGTTCCCGTGAGTGGCTTCGAACTGGACTCTTCTGCTGCGACCGGTCGGGACTCGGTTCCTTGCCTCGTCATCTCGCGCCCCGCGCTAGGCGCGCCACTTCTGGCGCCTCTCGAATCGCTTCGATCACGAGTTGATCGGGAATTTCGATGCCCCATTCGACGCGCCCAATTCCAACTGGCAAGACCCAACGAATGCGCCCTGCGTGCGATTTTTTGTCGCCGCGCATGAGCGCGAGCAGCTTCACCGGCCGAATGCCTTCTATGCTCGGGAGGCGCCCTACACTCATCACAAGCCGCGCGATTCTTTCCGCCTGAATCGAATTGATGCGATTCGTCGCCAGGGCTATCAGCGTCGCGACCAACATCCCCCAGGCGATCGCTTCGCCGTGGAGATGGCGGCGATAGTTCCCTGCCGTTTCGAGCGCATGCCCGAACGTATGTCCAAAATTCAGGACCTGCCGCAGGCCGGACTCGCGCTCATCCTTCGAAACGATCGCTGCTTTTGCGCGAATGGAGTGCAACATCAGCCATTCGAGCGCGCGCGGGTCGCGGCGAAGTACCTTCGCCATATTCACTTCGAGATAAGCGAAGGATTTGCTGTCGCCAATGTTGACGTATTTAACGCCTTCATAAAGGCCGGAACGGGACTGCGCGCCGGGGAGCGTCTGCAGGAAAACAGGATCGGCGACGATGGCTACTGGGGGATAGAATGCGCCGACGAGATTCTTCCCTTCGGGCAGATTCACTCCGGTTTTTCCGCCGATCGAGCTGTCAATTTGCGCGACGAGTGTTGTCGGGACGTGGATCAGCCGAACGCCTCGCAAGTAGCTCGCCGCGACGAAGCCAGCGATATCACCAACGACGCCTCCGCCAACTGCAACGATCGCCGAGCGGCGATCCGCGCCTGCTCGATGAAGGGCGCGACACACTTTTTCGACAGTTGCCAATGTCTTCGCGCTCTCGGAATCGTCAAACAATATTGGCGCTGCAGCGCCCGCTGAGCCGAGTGCCTTAGTAATCTTGTGGCCGCAATATTTCCAGACGCGCGGCGAGCTCAACGCGAAAACTCCCGTCACATCGGTCTGCTTCGAGATCACTGCTTTCAAACGACTGATTGCGCCGCCGCCACAGACAATTCGGTAAGTACCCGACGCGGATCGAACAGAGAAGGTCTGCATCAATTCTGACCGCGGAAAGATTGGCGGATTTCGGAAGAAGCCGGAATGGGAAAGCTACTCCGCCAGATGGAGGATGTCATTTTGAAAATGTAACACAACTGCGGAATCAGCCCGGCGCTATTGGCCCTTTTGCCGTTCGGCCGTCCGGTTCTGCAGGTCATCGACCGTGGCGAGGATTACGTGGCCGACCATTCCAAGACTGCGCGCGCTGACTTTGTCGATGGTGTCGCCGGAGGTATGCCAGTAGGGATAATCTTCCGTGCAGCAGTCAATGATGTCCACCGCGGCCACGTGGCGCTTCATGAATGGCTGATGATCGTCTTCAATCGGGCGCGAACTGTCCAGAAAATAATCCTGATAGCCGAACGCGACTGCCTTCGACCAAACCAAATCCGTAAGCCATCCCGTGGAGTCCGAATCGCGGCGAATCTTCAAATCCTTAGGGCCGACCATGTCTGCAAGGATGACAGCCCTGACGCGCTTCAGATCGCCAGAGAGCGCCATCCGTGCGGCGAGTTCCCTGCTGCCGTACACGCTGTCGTCGTCGTTCCACTCCACGAATGCTTCTTCACCATCGAGGAAGGCGATCCAAACTCCAAGCGGCTGATCCTTCCGGGAACAAAGAAGGCGCGCCATTTCGAGCATAAGTCCAGTAGACGAACCACCGTCCACGGCGCCGACGAAGTCATCCTGCCGCTTGGTATCGTAGTGCGTGAGAAGAAGAAGAAAATCGTTCGTCTTGCCCGGAATCTTGGCAACGATATTTTTCATCGGCACGGAACCGATGGGCGTGGACGAATTGAAATCGTCCTCATCAAACTTGCAGCCGCTCTTCGTCAGGTCCGCACGAATAAAATCCTGCTCGCGGTGAATTCCGTCGGTATTTGGCTGGCGGGGGCCGATGGCGACGATCTTCGATGTGTAGTCGTAGGCACGAGCGCCGTCGAACCCGCCCGTCTTATCCGCCGGGAGAGCATCTGAAGCGCCGCTGGTATCCGCCGGCGCAGCGGCAGACGCCAGCGCTGGCGCTTCGCTCGATTGCGCGGTGCCAGATTTCGCCGTCCCATTTCCGCATCCGAGCAGCGCGAACGCCATCAGAGCCGCTGCGATTGCGATTTCGTGTGTATTTGCGTCCATGCGCCTAGCTCGCTCCCGACTCGTCTGCGAGCCGCTTTTCACGCTTCCTGACGACCATGTATGAGACGCCGATGCCAATAAAATAGAGTCCCAGCAGAACGCCCATGAAGAGAACCATTGTCGTGGCGTCAGGCGTCGGCGTCACGATGGCGGCGAGAAGGGTAATTACGAGCACTGCGTAGCGGATATTCTTCCACAGGAATCTTGGCGTCACGATTCCGAAAAGCGACAGGCAAAAAATCAAAACCGGCAGCTCGAACATCAGTCCGAGGCCCAGCAGGATAACCAGAATCAAATCGAAATATTCATTGATGCTGATCAGCGGTTTAAACGGGCCCTGAAATCCGATTAGGAATTTCAGAATGTAAGGCAGGCTAACGTAATAACCAAATGCGATCCCGCACAGGAACAGTGCGAGCGACGAGAATACGAACGCGCTCATAGCGCGGCGTTCGTGACGGTATAGCCCCGGCGCGATAAACATCCAAACCTGATACAGCACTACGGGCGAGGCGATCACGATTCCCAGGTACAAACCAAGATTGATGAGCAGGCTGATGGCCCCGGTCGGGCTGGTGTAGACCAGCTTATCTTCGAAGTGCGCGGCGCGAAGCGCGGCCAGCATCGGACGCGCCATATAGGCGAAGACTTTGTTGGAAACGGCGACGCCAATCATCATTCCGACGCCGATCGCGAGCGCAGAATTGATGAGGCGCTTTCTCAGTTCGACGAGATGCTCGAAGAAGGACATCCGTCCCCCTTCGTCATCTTCGGGCTTTAGGGCAATTCGGCCGGAGAACGGAAGTTCAGGTTGGATGTCGGTGGCCATCACTTGGAGCCGGGAGAAGATTCTTGAACGATTGAATCGGAAGAAATTTCTCGAAAAGCGCCCCTCTCAGCAACCTCGGGGGTCGCAACCTCCGCTGTTTCAGCCTCGGCCGCTCGAACCTGAGCGGACTCGACTTCGCTGGGCGCAACTTCGCTGGGCACAACTCCGGCGGGCACAGCAACAGTCTGAGGCGCAGCCTCGGTGGGCTCGGGCGGTTGCGCGAGGGCAGCGGATTGCGCCAAGCGCACCGCAGCTTCACGCACTTCGAGTTCATGCTTTCTTAGCTCGATGGCTTGCGATTCGCGCTCAAGCTCGCGCATGTGCTCGTCAAAAGTCGAGCGCAGATCTCCTGTCGCGCGCCGGAATTCAGCCATGATCTTGCCGAGATTTCTGGCCAATTCGGGCAATTTTTGCGGCCCAAAAACGACCAGGGCAACAATGAAGATAATAATCAGGTGAGGAATACTGAGCATCGAGGTGGCAATTTCGCCTTCGTTCGCATCATAGAGTAGGGCATGTGGCGTGTCAAATTGCCCGAAACTTGTATGCTATACTGAATTCGAAGGGGCGCGACGGAGGAATCAAAAGCAATGGAAACATCCAAGCGTGGCCTGTTTTTATTGATCGGCGTTTTGGCCGTATCCGCCGTTCTCGGAGGGCTTTACGGGCCTTCGGTGAAAGCTACGGCGGCGGGCGCCAACGATATTCAGGACTCCGTTAAGTCGTTTACTCGCGTCCTAGCGATCGTCCAGCAGAACTATGCCAACCCGGTAGACACCGACAAGGCTATCTACGACGGAGCGATTCCCAACATGCTCCGCGTGCTTGATCCGCACTCTTATTTCTTCGATCCCAAGCAGTACGCCACTTTCCGAGAAGAACAACAGGGCCGCTACTACGGCGTTGGAATGACGGTTGCCGCACGTGAAAATTACACGTACGTTGTGGCGCCGATGGTCGGATCGCCGGCGTACAAAGCGGGCATACGTCCCGGCGACACAATTCTCAAAGTTGACGACAAATCCTGCGACGGGCTCGACACGACTCAGGTCGCGGATCTTTTGAAGGGTCCCAAGGGCACCGAGGTCAAAATCTCGCTAGGCCGCGAAGGCTGGGACAAACCGATTGTGGTGAGCGTCATTCGCGACGAAATTCCCCGCCCTGGCGTGGATTTTTATTCTGTCGTCCGGCCAGGAATTGGTTATGCGCGCGTTTCGGCGTTCAATGAAACCACGGACACCGATCTTGCATCCGCGCTCAAAGACCTCGATGTGTCGCATTTGGACGGAATGATTCTGGACGTGCGCGGCAATGGCGGCGGATTGCTGCAGCAAGCCGTCGGCATCGGCGACATGTTCCTTGAGAAAAACCAGCTCGTGGTTTCATTTCACGGCCGGTCTGCTCCGGAGCGGCGCTTCTACGCGGTGCGCGGAAATCAGGGCGTGACTGTTCCGTTGATCGTTCTTATCAACGGGCAGAGCGCTTCGGCATCGGAAATCGTAGCGGGTGCGATTCAAGATCACGATCGCGGATTAGTGGTTGGCGAGACCAGCTTCGGCAAGGGACTCGTTCAAACACAATTTCCGTTGAGCGAAGAGACCGCGATGCTGCTAACGGTCGCGCGCTACTACACACCCAGCGGCAGGCTGATCCAGCGCGATTATAAGAATGTGTCGCTCTACGACTATCACTACAATCCGAAGCCGCCGCGCCAGCCTGAAGTGAAGCTAACTGACAGCGGCCGCCAGGTTTTCGGCCAGGGCGGAATTACACCCGACATCGTGGTGGCCGCGCCGAAGCTCGATCCGTTCGAAGAGACCCTGGTGCGCCGAGGAATCTTTTATCCCTTCCCGCAGGGCGTCGGCGATTTCACGCGCCATTACCTGGGCGAGAAACCGACCGTTGGCAAGAATTTTATCGTTGATGACGCCGTTCTTGCGGAATTCCGGCGCTACCTGGAATCGGAACACGTCCGGTATTCGGATGAGGATATCAAAGACAATCTCGACTGGCTTAAGTGGAGAATCAGGCGCGAAGTGACGACGTCCGTCTTCGGGTTGAATGAGGGCTACAAGGTCGAACTTGAGAATGATCCGCAACTCGACAAGGCCCTTGCGGCAATTCCTCAGGCCAAAGCTCTCTACTTGAACGCGCGCAAAATCGTTGCGCAGCGCCAGGCAGTGCCTGAACAGCAACCTTAGATCGTCCAATTCCAATTGACTCTCGCATTATCGGTCCGTCCCGAAGCTGAGTTTTGGCTTCTTTGCTGACTGGCTGCAATCTGCCGGCATTCTGCTAGCCCTCGCCGTCAACGCCGCGTGTTGCAGCGATGGAACGGGTAATCACACTCGTCAACCTCATTTGTTCTTCGCAGAATTAACCTAGTCGCGTACCTCTCAGAGTCACATGAACCCAGCGCCAACGAAGCGATTCGTTCCGGGAAGCCTTGCTTGGCCGGACACGAAGTCACGATGGATCCTCGCCGCAGCGTGGATCGGTTTTGTCGGTGTGGCTACGTTCTGTGCAGTGGCATTTGCGCCCGGCCGCCCGCTAACCGCCTTCGGCGATATTTCTCTTTGTCTTGTCGCAGCCTTCGCGAGTATTGCTCTGCTCTCCAACTGCGGCGCTCCGCCACGGCGCAGCCAGGCATTTTGGCTCCTCTTCGGCCTCGGTGTCGGTACATGGTTGCTGGGTCAGATCATCTGGACTTATTTCGAGGTGGTCCTGCACCAGGACGTGCCGAATCCCTTCATCGGAGACGTGATTCTCTTCCTGCACGCCGTTCCCATGATCGGCGCTCTGGGCTTGCGGCCGCACGATCGCCGCGAAGATCTTCGAATGCATCTCGGGTACGTTGACTTCGCTCTTCTATTGACCTGGTGGGTTTATCTCTATCTCTTCGTCGTAATCCCCTGGCAATACATTTCACCCAACGTGGATCTTTACGGGCGAGCGTTTGACACGCTCGAAGGCGTCGAAAATTTACTCTTGGCCGCGGGTCTTGCGGCCCTCTACCTGCGCGCGCGAGCGGAATGGAAAACAGTGTACGCGCATCTTTTCTGCGCCGCGTTTCTGATGGCGATCGGCGCGTACATTTCAAATCTCGCGATCGATGCGAATCTTTATTACGCTGGAGGCCCGTTTGACTTGCCTTTGATGGCAGCGCTCACGTGGTTTGGGACGGCCGGTGTGATTGCGCGCCAAATTCGGCCTCAAAGCGAACTCGATGCAACACATATGCGCGTGCCGAGCCCGTGGCCAGCTCGACTTGCCATGGCCGCGGTTTTCTCGATTCCGCTGATGGCTCTGTGGACGATCAATCTGAGCAGCGCGCCGCGCCAGGTGCAGGAGTTCCGTGTGGCCCTAACTCAGATCACAGTTCTCGTGGTCGGGCTGCTCATCGTCGCCCGGCAGCGACTCGTAGATCGCGAGAGGATGCGGCTGCTTCGGGCCTCAGACGACGCTCTCGAAAACTTGAAGCGGCTGCAGGCGCAAATGATTCAATCCGAAAAACTGGTGTCGCTAGGCCAGCTGGCGGCTGGTGCGGCACACGAGATCAATAATCCTCTCACTGGGATTCTCGGATACTCGCAACTCCTTGCCGAAGAACCCGGGCTGACGGACAAACAGCGCGCACTGGCCGATAAAGTGGCGGCACTGGCGCGACGTATCAAAGCGCTGGTGACCAATCTTTTGAGTTTTGCACGGCGCGTCCCTGCCGAAAGGACATTGCTCGATGTCGGCCAGGTGATCGGCAGTTCGCTGAACCTCAATAATCTCGACGTGCGCGGCAAAAATATCCGCATCGAATTCGACCCCGCGACGTTGCTGCCTCTCGTCCGCGGCGACGGCAATCAAATCATGCAGGTCTTTTTCAATCTTGTGGACAATGCGGTAGATGCTCTCGAGGAAGTGGGAGGCGGTGTGCTTTCGATTCGTGCGACGCACGAGGGAACGAACGTGGTAATCGAGGTCTCGGATACCGGCCCGGGAATAAAATCTCCCGACCATGTCTTCGATCCGTTTTTCACAACGAAGCCCGTGGGCAAAGGTACGGGTCTCGGCTTGAGCATATGCTACGGAATTGTTCAAGAGCATTTCGGCACGATCGAATGCTTTAACCGGCCCACCGGCGGCGCGACGTTCCGTGTGACGTTTCCAGTCGCTGCGCAGCCCGCGCCCTCGAATGAGCTTGCTGAGATGCATCGCGTTTCGGACTGATCTTCTGGTTTCGGTACGTCGCTTCTTAGCTTATCGTTAGGCCACATCGGACTTGCCGCGCGCTAGCTAAACCGGCATCTTGCATTCAGACTAGACGTTCAACTGGGAGCGTACACCCAGCGGTGCTGCGTTAGACTGCGGAGCGAGTGGATGGACATTCCTAAATCTGCCGAGAGAAATTCATCGGCAATCGTAGAAGAGGTCTCGAGCGCGACGCCGAAATCCGCTTACTCGGCTGACGATGGGAAATCGGGAGCTCAACCGTCCACGCCGTCCTCGAGTGTCACGCCTAAACCGGCTGCGAAGCCGCCGGCTGCTGCGGCCGCCCTAAGCGCAGGTCCATCGAACTCTCCCCAGAATGCAGTTCCGGGCGCGACTCCGGCGGCTAGTTCAGCTGGCACGCCGAAGTCTGCTCAGCTAACGGGTCCACAGGGCGCGCCTGGCGCTTCTAACGCGGCTGGGGCTGCAAGCCCCCCGCTCGCGCCGATGACCGCGCCGGAACTCATCACCAAAATGCTGAAAGCCGCACCGAAGACGAGCGATTTAATTTTCTCGCCCGGGCGCGCTCCGATGGTTGAGCTCCACGGCCAGTTGCGCCAAATGAAAATTGACAACGTGACCGCCCTGACACCTGAAGATACGGCGAGAATAGCGGGCGAGCTGATCGGGCGGAACACGATTGCCGTTCAGAAACTCAGGGATGAAGGTTCGTGCGATATTTCCTACAGCCTTCCCAAGCTATCGCGGTTTCGCGTGAATATTTTCACCCAGCGCGGGAGCTGCGCAATCGTGATGCGGGTGATTCCGAGCGTGGTACCCACGTTCACCGAACTCAATCTTCCGATGGAGCTTGCGAGTGTCGCCGGGCTTCGCAACGGTATTGTCCTCGTAACCGGGCCTACTGGTTCCGGAAAATCGTCCACGCTCGCGGCGATTGTAAACCAAATCAACGAGGAGAAGGCTTATCACGTCCTGACGATCGAGGACCCGATCGAATTCCTGCACATGCACAAGATGTCCACGATTCACCAGCGCGAACTGCACAGCGACACGCCAAGCTTTGCGCTGGCCCTTCGCGCCGCTTTGCGACAAGCGCCGAAGGTGATTCTGGTCGGCGAAATGAGAGACAAGGAGACGATTGAAATCGCGCTCGAAGCCGCCGAAACGGGCCACCTTGTCCTCTCGACTCTGCACACGATTGACGCTTCAAAGACGATCGAGCGCATCGTCGGCGTTTTTCCGCTCAGCGATCAACAAGCGATTCGCTCGCGCTTCTCGAAAGCGTTTCGCTACATTGTGTCCCAGCGGCTGATTCCGCGCGCCGATGGCGCGGGCCGCATCGCGGCGATGGAGATTTTGAAATCCACGATGCGCACGAGAGAGTACGTGGAAAAAGGCGAGAGCGAAGGAAAGTCGCTCGTGGACGCGATGCGCGACGGCTCGACCGAAGGGATGCAATACTTCGATTTCGAACTCGAGAAATACATGCGCGCCGGAATTATTGATATTGATACAGGGCTTTCGTATGCGACCAATGCCGGCAACTTGCGGCTTCAAATCACGGACTTGATTGACGAACAGAACGAGCGGATGCCGATTAACGCGTAGCTAGCAAAATAAAATTGCGGCGAAAGTTTACAGGGGAATCAAGCGCGGGTTCGGCGACGCCTGCATCACAAACTGCAATTTCAACGCGACCTGAAATCGTCCATCCGGAAGCTGAGTTAGGCGAACTACTTCAGAGAGATACTCCCAACCAGTCCCTTTGCTCGATGAAGTGAACGGGTACGAGACGAGCACACGCATGCCGGCGTAGTAGGAATCCCTCCACGTCATAACGTTCAGGCAACCGCGCGAAATGTTGGTGGTGGACGTGACGTCTTCGAAGTTTCCGTCGTCAAAGCGAACGGGGCGCAAGCGGACAGGAATTAGAACCGAAGCGCGTGCGGCGCGGCGCCGCTCAGCCTGGAACGCATCGGGCTCATGGATTTCGGCTGAGATCCCGGGCACTGGATTTAACGCACTCATACAGCTCCTCAGTTAATGAATGCGGCCGCCGCGAAGCGTATCGCATCGCTAAATTTAAGATTGCCGATTCCGTCTGGCAGGGTCGATGGTACAAGAGTACCAAAGGGGCAGTACGTGGACGCCCGAGCGGAGTGAAACCAGCAGAAAAACTAGCCAGGAAGAGGGACTTCCAATATCTGGTGGACGAGAGGGGATTCGAACCCCCGACCCCCGCGTTGCGAACGCGGTGCTCTCCCAACTGAGCTACTCGCCCACCGGCAAGAATTATTCTATCAGACGCGCGGGCGAGAGCAACACGCGTATGACGCATCAACTCTGTCTGAACACGAGTCACCTACCTACGAACTGAAGTCGGCGCCTCAAATCCTTCCGAGCGCACTAGAAGACCAATCCCAGCGCGACAGTAAGCGAAATCGGTACGTCACGGCGAGACGCGATCTTGCTAGAATTGAGGCGTGACGGTGAAGCTGATTGCGATCGACATTGACGGCACGCTGCTCGACAGCCAGTGGCAGATACCCGAAGCGAATAGTCAGGCCATCGTTGAGGCAATTGCGCGAGGAATCGAAGTTATTCTCGTCACCGGGCGCCGCTTTGATTTTGCGCGGCCGGTTGCCTTGCGATTACCTTGCGAACTGCTGCTGATCGTCAATAACGGCGCCCTCATCAAATCACTCGATGGCCAGACGCATTTCCGCCGTTTGCTTCCGGTCGCGACGGCGCGCGAAGCTCTTAAAGTTACCGCGGAATATCGCACGGGAGCGGCGCTCGTGTTTGACCGGCCGAAAATGGGCCAGATCGTGCTGGAACACATCGATTGGAACGATCCCGTCCGGCACGCCTATTACGAGCGAAACAGCGAGTTCATCTCGCAAGTCTCGCCCCTCGAAGACGCTCTCAGCGAGGACCCGATTCAGGTGATGTTCAGCGGTGGCTGGAACACAATACGCGAACTGCAGCAGATTCTGCAGAATGCTCCTGCTGCCGTCGAGTACACACTTGCGATCACCGAGTACGAAAACAAGGATTTCTCAATTCTGGATGTCATCTCTCCGAGTTGCTCCAAAGGCGCGACGCTCAAAGAGTGGACGCGCAGGCGCGGGATTGCCCGCGAGGACGTCATGGCTGTCGGAGACAATTGGAACGACCGCGACATGCTCGAGTTCGCCGGGGTGCCTGTTGTGATGGGCAATTGCGTTCCGGAGTTGAAATCCTGTGGCTGGCCGGTTACGCTAACAAATGACGAAGGCGGCCTGGCGGCTGCGATCCGGACATACGCTTTCAACAAGTGAGCATCCAAGTACATTCAATGCGACGAATCGTATTTACGGCCGGCTTGATTGCGCTCGCCGCCATTAGCACGCGAGCGGATTACGCCGTGCTTCGGTCGGGCGAGCGCTTACACATCACTAGCTACGAGCGAACGGGCGCGTCTGTCCGGCTGATGATTGACGGAGGAGCCGTGGAGCTTCCGGCCGAGAGCATCGTAAGCTTTGAACCAGAGGACGTATTTCCGGCGAATGCGCCTGCGCACACGGGGACCGGGAAGCTTAACGATATTATTCACGCCGCTGCCGCGCGCCACGGCGTTGATGAAAAGTTGATCACCAGCGTTATCGCCGCGGAATCGAACTTCAATCCGCGCGCCATTTCCAAGAAGCAGGCGCAAGGTCTGATGCAATTGCTCCCGGCGACGTCCGCGCATTTTTCCGTTAAAGACGCGTTCGATCCGGCTCAAAATGTCGAAGCTGGAACGCGATATCTGAAGCAACTTATCGAGCGGTACCGCGGAAATCTTGTTCTTGCGCTGGCAGCCTATAATGCCGGGCCGGAGGTTGTGGCAAAATACGGCGGCGTTCCTCCAATCGCCGAAACGCGCGCCTACATCCAGCGAGTTGCCGATCGCTACAGAAGTCTTTCTGCCATCGACTCCGCGTCTGCGCGTTAATTCCCTTCTCGAAGAAGGCTATCTTTTATTCATCGCACCGGCCTGCCCTGAGTTTTCGAAGGGCATCTTGTTTACCCTGAGCCTCGAATGGGCGGCGGTTGTTCGCGTGGCGGCGAAAGTCAGAATCGCCGGCAAGATTGCGGCGCTACGATTGTCCAGTTGGCGCGACGAGGCGCAGTTGATCGCTAGTTCAGGCCTACGCAGCCTGGGAATACATTCGATTGATTACTGTGGTTGCTGCGGAGATGGCTGCGAAGACGGAGGCTGCGGAAGCTCAGGCGGCACGGGTTGGCCGCCGAACGGACTCGAGCCTGAGCCCTGACCTCCGAACGGAGCTGGATTGGCCTGTCCTGCGGGTACGGAGCCGGGGACGCCGCCCGTTTGAAGTCCCGCGCCGCCGCCGAGCTGTTGCTCCAGTGGGTTGAAAATGAACTCCCACTGCTTGTACGTCTTTCCATTCTTGTAGACGATTAGCGATTTTTTGTCGATTTTGCTGCCGACACCGGCGATGCTTCCGCCGAGCGTCGTGGTCTCGAGAGGAGAGCCGATCGGCTGCCCTATAGTGGTTCCCACCCCGGAGCCGCCGGGTGTCTGGCCAAATCCGCCAACCCCTGTCTGTCCACCTGGGGATTGCCCGAAGCCCCCAAAACCTGACTGTCCCCCCGGCGGATTCTGCGTCGGATTGTTGCCTCCGGTTTGGTCCGGAGTTTGGGGATTCCCATTAGAGTCAGTCGAATTGCCCTGCCCGTTTCCTTGCGCAGTCTGTCCGTTCGCTCCCGATGCGCCTGCTTGACCTCCGAATGTACTCCCTCCAAACGAGGATCCGCCGCTGCCGCCGGCAAGCCCGGCGATGAGCCCCGCGCCCGGCACACCTAATCCCGGCATGCCCGGCATCGCCGGCATTCCGGCTGCGACGCCGGTCTGGCCCATCGCGAGCCGATCCATCATCGCCATCTGCTGCAGCGAAGAGTAACGTACGCTTCCAATGAGCGCGCCGCCGCCCGTGACGTAGATGAATCGCCACGAGCCGTCGGCATCATTCATGGGATCCGTATAGGCCTTGCGCAGGAAGCGAACGCCGTTTGTCGGTTTTACAAGGTCATCAATTTTGGTGGGATTGCGATTGAATTTTCGCGTGTAACGACCGATTGCTTTTTCGTACTGCTTGCCGCGCCATACCATCTCCAATTCTTTTTCGCGCTTGCCCTGCGTAAGAATGCTTGGCACAGCGATTGTGGTGGCGATGAGAGCGAGAGCTACCAGGAACACGGCGAATAAGAGCGTGTATCCCCGCTCGCCCGCAGTTGGATCGCACGAGTGGCGTTCTGGGGCCGTATTGACTAAATTGCGGTTCATGGCTGTTGCGGCGCGGGCTGTTGAGCCGGTTGCTGATCGGGCTGCGTCATTGAAAGTGTGGCATGGAGACCGCTCGAAATCTCCTCAAATTCCGCCGAGCTGTTCCCAATTTTCACCAAGCGGAACCGGTTGAAAAGCGTCCCGCCCTCGCCAAGGATAAAAACGTCGTCCTCTTTGCTGAAAAAGCCAAGGCGGTTTTGCGTGGTTGGATTCGTCGCGTATCCAAAAAACGTCGCTGGCACCTGGGGCACCGGCGGGGGAGGCGGTTTCTGCGGGCCTACAAATTGGCGAGGATGCTCCTGGCGCTCTGCCGCCGTCTTCTGCGCCGGAGTGGGACCAGGGGGGCCGAAGCTGAAAATATCGTGATGATCGCCCTTGTATTCGGTGCGGCGCACCTTCTCAAGCAGGTCGAGACGCAAACTCGGATCCTCGACCTTCAGCGGCTCAAATTTGGAGTCCACCGGAGCAAATCCTGGAATAGCGGAAGTCTGGGGCCCCGAGAAATTCGCGTACACCACAGCAATGAGGATCACACCAAGAACGACGAGGACGATTTGTTGTGTGCGCTTCGACATGGCTAAGATCGAAAGTACGTTCGCAAAACCAGCGTCAAATGCAAATGCCCCAATTCCGCGCGATCCATCGCTAAGCTGTCGAGAAGATAAAAGCTCTTCGATCGTTCCAAGCCCACAATAAATTGGAGCACGGACGAATAACTGCCTTCGACGCTTTCTGTAATTCCAATTTGCGTTACGTTGCGCCCCTTCAAGGGCGTTTCATTAAATCCGGTCGCGCTCGTCTTGAGTCCGGCCTTGGTTGCTATCTCACCGAGATCGTCAACGATACCGGAATAGCCTTTCGCCGCGACCGGCATCTCTTGTTCGTAGAACCGGTCCGCCTCAACTCCCACATCCGGCATGTTCTTGCGAATGCGTTCGCTGCGGCCGATGTCCGCCTTGAGAAGTTTCGCCTTGGTCTCAAGCGTCGCGCGCTTGCTGCGGAGTTCGGCCGGATCCGACTGGCGCAACTGCCACAGCAAGATGCTGAAGCCGGCATCCAGCACCAGCAGAACGCCGAGCGCTCCGATGACGGCGAGCTTCNNCTGAACACGTTCGACGCCTCGAGCGACCGAATGAATTTCACTTTGCTCTCGTCATCCATCGCTGCAATTGTCAGCTTCACCTGCGCGCGGCCGCCTTCGAGCCGCGGCGCAATATTCACGATCCGCACTCCGCTCGGAAGCGCCTGCCCGAGGTCTTCGAAAAGTTTTGGCCACGGAAACGAACGCGCTTCGATTAAGGAGTTCAGGAAGCTCGAGCGGTCCAAGACCTGCAAGGCTTCAGGCGTATCGAAATATTGGCCGAATTGGCGCTGCTTTAATTCGTCCGCGCTGATCTGTCTCTCAATTCGCGAAATATCGGCCCGCACGGCCCGGTTGGCGCTCCNNACAAAGCGACGGTGATTCTCGAGTGGCGTCGTCGAAAGATTTAGATTTATTCTCATCCGAGCTGTACTCGCATCAGGATATCACGCACCGTTCGCCATCCAGCCGACCAGGGCTTCCTGCCCCTGACTAAGCATGGTTCGCGCGTCCGGGGACAAACCTATTCCCGATGCACCGTCGGTCAAGTTGCCCGTCTGAACCTTCATTTCATTGCTGACTGCCAGACGGACTGTCTCTTCGCGGTCACCAAAGCCGGTAATAACGACGCGATCGAGTTCCCCGCCCCATGTGTCCTGGTGGTATGCAACCGCCGGGAAAATTTCGTCGAGAACGGCTTGCACATCAACCTGTGCAGCGTCCTTGGTAGTTGAGGTCGAGCGATAAACGCAAAGATTGCTGCCTCGCACGATGACCGTCGTCAAGCATTTGGCGCCGGCGCGGAGAAGCAACGTCGCGCCCGCATCCGAAAGCAGTGGCAAGCAGGCCATGGTCGAGCTCAAGACCACACCGGGCTCGCCGCCTGCGGCCTCTACGGCCTGTTCATATTCGCGAATGATTGACTGACGCGCCACGGCAGTGATGACTTCGAGTCCGCCATCCCGGCCGGTCTGTCGCATGGAGGAAACTACCGTGTCGTCAACGTCGAACGGAACGCTTTTTTTCAATCTCCAGCGCAGGAGTGGAATCGCTTCGTCGGCCCGGCGCGGAAGTGTTTCAAACGGAAAAATGAAAACGCGCACAACCGGATCCGGCAAAAGCAGCGCGA
>PMAA01000129.1:0-5034 GCA_003152355.1 Acidobacteriota bacterium
TTCGCTCCGCGGCGGATGCGCTAGCGCAGCAGATTGGCACTGGGCTCGAACTCATCGGGCGGCGCAAGGATAAAAGCGAGTTTCCAATCGAAATCATGCTGAGTCCTCTCGAAAGTGCCGAGGGAATCCTGGTAACGGCCGCGATCCGTGACATCAGCGTGCGTAAGGACGCGGAAAGCCATCTGGTGCAGATGGAGGGCAGGTACCGCGGACTACTGGAAGCAGCGCCTGATGGGATGGTGGTGGTGAACCAGAGCGGAGAAATTGTCCTGCTAAATCTGCAGGCGGAAAAGCAGTTCGGGTATCGCCGTGATGAACTCGTCGGTCAAAAGGTGAAGAACATCATTCCGGAAGGATTTGCCGAGCGGCTGATTGCGGACGATCTTCGCTCCGCGGCGGATGCGCTGGCGCAGCAGATTGGCACAGGCCTTGAGCTAACCGGACGACGCAAGGATGGAACCGATTTTCCAATCGAGATCATGCTGAGCCCCTTAGAAAGCACTGAGGGAATCCTAGTCACGGCCGCGATCCGCGACATTAGTGTGCGCAAAAAATCTGAAGCGCACGTTCAGGAATTAAATCGCTCGAACGAGGAATTGGGGCAATTTGCCTACGTCGCTTCCCATGATCTGCAGGAGCCGCTGCGGATGGTAGCCAGTTACACGCAGCTTCTATCCAGACGATACAAGGGAAGGCTGGACGCCGATGCCGATGAGTATATTGCGTTTGCGGTTGACGGTGCCAACCGCATGCAACGGCTGATCCAGGATCTGCTGGTCTATTCGCGCGTCGCGACAAAAGGAAACGATCTTCGCCATACCTCCAGCGGAGAGGCGTTGCAACGGGCGCTGATAAATCTAAGCGGCGCTATCGAAGATAGCAATGCGCTGGTGACGTACGATGTCATGCCCACCGTCCTCGCGGACGAGATGCAACTGGTTCAGTTATTTCAAAACCTCGTCGGCAATGCCATCAAATACCAGAATCCCGGGATACCCCTGATCCACATCTCCGCCGCCAGGAATGGCGGGAAGAAATGGATATTTTCCGTGAAAGACAACGGACTGGGAATTGAGCCGCAGTACTTCGACAAAATTTTTGGCATGTTCCAGCGGCTGCACAAACGGGAAGAATTCACCGGTACCGGCATCGGATTGGCCATCTGCAAGAAGATTGTCGAGCGTCATGGTGGCAGCATTTCGGTCGAGTCACAGCTCGGGCACGGTTCCACATTTCGCTTCGCCTTGGCAGGAAGTGAGGGCAAATCATGAAAGTCAACAGAGGAGAAGACATGTCGATCCAGGTCCTTTTGGTCGAAGACAGTCCAGGCGATGTCCGGCTCACGAAGGAAGTTTTCCGTGACACCAATATGGACATCCATTTGCACGTGGCTTCCGACGGCTTGGAGGCCATGGCCTTTCTCAGGCAAAAGGGGGATCACGTCAATGCCCCTCGCCCAGATCTTATCTTGCTGGATTTAAACCTCCCCAAAATGGATGGCCGCCAGGTGCTGGCTGAAATTAAGGAGGACGCCAGCTTGAAGACGATTCCTACAGTTATCCTGACGACTTCCGAGTCTGAAGTGGACATTGTAAAAAGCTATCAACTACAGGCGAACTGTTACCTCAGCAAGCCCGTCCAATTGGATGCATTCGAGAACATCGTGAAGAGCATCAATGATTTCTGGCTGACAAAGGTCAAATTGCCGCACAAGAGGTAGCGCAAATGAGCAAGAAATCAATCAGAGTGCTTCTGCTGGTCGAAGATAATCCCGGAGACGCCCGCTTGCTCCGCGAGATGTTCAACGAACAGGGCGCTCACAATACTGAATTGATTCACGTGGGGTCCGTCGGTGACGCCGAGCAGTATCTCGCGAAGAGCGCGGTTGACATTATCGTTCTGGACTTGGGGTTGCCAGATGCAGATGGAATGGAAGCGGTACGGCGCACCCATACAGCCGCCCCTCGCGTCCCTCTGGTGGTGCTGACAGGATTGGACGACGAATCGGTGGCTGCGCAAGCCTTGCAAGAGGGAGCGCAAGACTATCTGATTAAAGGCGAAATCGATGCCCGCGGCCTGCTTCGATCCCTACGCTACGCCGTCGAACGCAAGATTGCGGAAGAGGCGTTGTTCTTGGAAACGGAACGCGCCCAGGTCACGCTCAACTCGATTGGCGACGCCGTTGTTTGCACGGATATCTCCGGAAATATTAGCTTTCTCAATCTTGTCGCAGAAAGAATGACCGGTTGGACATCGCTCGAAGCGGCAGGCCGGCCGATGGCCGAAGTTTTCCGAATCCTGGATGCCACGAGTCTCGAAACCACTCCGAATCCGATGGAGATGGCAGCTGCACAGGACCGAACTGTGCACCTGCCGTCGAACTGTATCCTCATTCGGCGTGGCGGATATGAAATTGCGATCGAAGGAAGCGTATCCCCCATCCACGATCGTGAAGGGCAGGTTATTGGAGCGGTCAACGTTTTCAACGATGTTAGCGCGGCCCGAGCGATGGCGCTGCAAATGGCCCATTCGGCTCAACACGATTATCTGACTGGTTTGCCCAATCGAATGCTTGTGAACGACCGGGTTAAGCAGGCGATTGTCCTAGCGTCGCGTCATATGAAAAAAGTCGCGGTGCTCTTTCTGGATCTGGATGGCTTCAAACACATCAACGATTCCCTGGGACACCAGACCGGAGACAAGCTCCTTCAATCGATCGCTAAACGCCTGGTGGATTGCGTACGTTTTTCGGACACTGTAAGTCGGCAGGGAGGCGATGAGTTTGTCGTGTTGCTTTCGGAAATGGAACACTCGGAAGATGCTGCCATTACGGCGAGAAGAATGCTGTCGGCTGTGGCGGAAGCTCATTCCATTGACCAGCACGATCTTCATGTCACCACAAGTATTGGCGTGAGCGTCTATCCCGATGACGGCCCGGATGCTGAGACGCTCGTCAAGAACGCGGACACCGCGATGTACCAGGCGAAGGAGAATGGCCGTCAGAACTATCAGTTTTTCAAGCCGGCCATGAACGTCCGGGCCGTGGAGCGGCAATCCATTGAAGAGAGTTTGCGGCGTGCCTTGGAACGGCAGGAATTCGCGTTGCACTACCAACCGAAGATCGATCTGAAGACAGGAGAAATCACTGGCGCGGAAGCATTGTTGCGCTGGACGCATCCCACTCGAGGGCTGATTTCTCCGGCAGAGTTTATTCCGGTCGCTGAGGACTGCGGTCTGATTCTACCGATCAGCAAATGGGTGCTTCGTGAGGCGTGCAAGCAAGCTCGGGCCTGGGTGGACGCGGGCCTGCCTCCGGTGACCATGGCAGTGAACGTCTCCGCGATGGACTTCAGGGACGACAACTTTCTTGAGAGAGTATTCGCAGTCCTCAGCGAGACTGGACTGGATCCCCAATTTCTTGAGCTTGAGCTGACTGAAAGCGTTCTTATGAAGCGTGCTGAGTCCGCTGCATCTGTCCTCCAGACCCTGAGAGCCAAAGGCGTGCAGGTGGCCGTAGATGACTTCGGCACGGGTTACTCCAGCTTAAGTTATCTGAGGAAGTTCCCGATCAATGCCCTGAAGATCGACCAGTCGTTCGTCCATCAGATCACCACTACTCCCGACGATACGGCGATCGTGACCGCCGTGATTAGCATGGGCCGGAGTCTAAAACTGCGCGTCGTTGCCGAGGGTGTGGAAACGCAAGAAGAGCTGGCGTTTCTTCAGGATCTCCAATGTGACGAGGCACAAGGGTTCTATTTCGGCAGGCCGATGCCTCCCAAGGAGTTCGCCGGGTTGCTCAAGTCCGGAATTTCCAAAGCAGCCGTCTTGGTTCACAGCTAGATATTTTTCTTGCGACCGGATCAGTTGAATTGTTTGCGGGCGTGATGGTTCGGAAACGATTTGCGCTTGATGGGTGCGAATCAACTTACGGTCCAAAGGTTAAAGATGGAACTCCTTAACAAAGAAAATCATAGTCAGTCTCCGAATGATGCTCCCGAAAAGCGCAGGTGTCCCCGTTATCCGTTCTCATCTGCTGTCGAAGCGACCGATATTCGAGGCAATACCCGAATAACGGGCCGGATATCCGATATTTCCGGAAGCGGTTGCTACATGGATACGATCAGTCCGTTTATCGCGGCGACTACCGTAAGTCTGACGATCACAAGGGGCAACGAATCATTCAAGACTCAGGCGAAGGTTGTTTATTCACAGAGTGGAATGGGCATGGGCCTGTTGTTCACGACTGCTGAGGCTGAGGAACTCCGAATGCTCGGAATGTGGCTTGGCGAGCTTGCCGGGGCGGGACAGCGTCAGCCGAGTGCGCCAAACATCGAGCTGCAATCAGATACTCCGAAGAGCACCGGTTACGATCTGCGGGACGTTTTCTCTGAATTGATTACTTTGCTCAGACGTAAAAATGTCTTGATTGATTCCGAGGCCGAGGCCGTGTTGCGAAAACTCTCAAAGTGCCAGAGTTGACCGAGAGCGTTCTTATGGAGCACGCCGAGTCCACGGAATCCATTCTCAATGTATTGAGACAGAGAGGGGTGGCGTAAGTTTCAGGTCGATGCACTCAGTATCGCCGCGCCTAATGCTATGAGCACTCCATCCGATAATTTACTTCTCATCGAGGACAATCCCGCCGATGAGAAGCTGGTGCGTGAAGCACTCATTGATACACGATTCGGCCCATTCCAAATGGAACGGGTCAAAAACCTTTCCGACGGCATTGACCGACTTAGCAAAGGAAGCATAGACGCCGTCTTGGCCGATCTGTTCCTGCCTGACAGCCAGGGAATCAAGACCCTTGACGCGCTATTGCTGGCGGCGCCCCACGTTCCGATCTTGGTTCTCAGTGGAGTCGGTGATCAGGACATCGCTTCTCTAACGATACAGCGCGGAGCCCAAGATTATCTTCCGAAAGATCACATTGATAGCTATACGTTGTCGCGAGCTCTGCGGAGCATGATCGACCGCAACCGAGCGGAAGATGTCTTATTTATCGAAAAGGAACGCGCCCAGGTCACGCTC
>PMAA01000129.1:5098-10391 GCA_003152355.1 Acidobacteriota bacterium
GCTGTTGCACAAGACAAAACCGTGGGCTTGACCCCAAACTGTATTCTCATTAGGCGAGATGGGCACGAATCAGCCATCGAGGATTCTGCCGCCCCGATTCATGATCGAAATGGTCGCGGCATAGGTGCTGTGATCGTATTTCACGATGTAAGCGTTGCACGATCCATGTCATTGCAAATGACCCACTCGGCGGAGCACGACTTTTTGACCGATTTGCCCAATCGAATGCTTTTGAACGACAGGATTAACCGCGCAATTGCACTAGCTTCGCGTCACTCGAAAAAGGTCGCCGTTCTGTTCCTGGATTTGGATGGATNNGACATCCGGTCGGCGACAAGCTTCTTCAATCTATTGCCAAGCGCCTGGCAGATTGCGTACGCGCATCCGACACGGTCAGCCGGCAGGGCGGCGATGAATTCGTCGTGCTGCTTTCCGAAGTGGAAACTCCGGAAGATGCTGCCATTACGGCGCGGAGAATGCTAAAGGCGGTGGCGGAGGCTCATCCCATTGACCAACACGATCTTCACGTCACTGCAACTGTCGGCGTGAGCATCTATCCTGACGACGGTCGAGAAGCGGAGACACTAATCAAGAACGCGGACACGGCGATGTACCACGCAAAGGAAAATGGGCGTCAGGATTATCAATTCTTTGAGCCAGCCATGAATGTCCGGGCCGTCGAGCGACAATCTATCGAGGAAAGCTTGCGGCGCGTCCTAGAACGGCAAGAACTCGCGCTGCACTATCAACCGATTATCAGTCTGAAGACAGGGCAGATTTGCGGCGGGGAAGCATTGTTGCGCTGGACGCATCCCGTTCGAGGGCCGGTTTCTCCCGCACAATTTATTCCTGTCGCGGAGGACTGCGGCCTCATTCTGCCGATCGGCAAATGGGTTCTTCATGAAGCGTGCAGGCAAGCCCGCGCTTGGTCGGATGCAGGCCTGCCACTTGCGAGGATGGCGGTGAACATCTCGGCGATAGAGTTCAGGGACGTTCAGTTTCTTAAAGGTGTGCTCACAATCCTCGATGATACGCATTTGGACCCGAAATCTCTTGAGCTGGAGCTGACCGAAAGCGTTCTGATGAAGCGTCCCGAATCTACGGAATCCATCCTCAAGACACTGAGAGCGACAGGAGTGCGGGTAGCAATTGATGACTTTGGCACCGGCTACTCCAGCTTGAGCTATCTCAAAAGGTTTCCGATAGATGCCCTCAAGATCGACCAATCGTTCGTCCGTCAGATCACCACCACTCCCGATGACACGGCAATTGTGACCGCCGTGATCAGCATGGGTCAAAATCTTCAGCTCAGAGTCGTCGCCGAGGGCGTGGAAACTCGAGCGGAGCTGGCGTTTCTTCAGGCCCACCAATGTGACGAAGCGCAGGGTTATCATTTCGGTCGACCGATGCCTCCCGACCAATTCGCAAAGCTGCTCCAAGCCGGTGTATCAGAGGCAGTCCTCCATTGAAGGTGACGGGACCTCTATTTTTTGAAGCAAAAGGAGGTTTAGCTTCCGGCAAATTTGACCGGAACGGCTTTCTTGAACCGAATCCATGGCGAGTTTTCGACTATTTATAAGCTGACTTCCCGAGAGGATGAATTGAAGAACATTGTTCCGATGTCACAGAAAGGTATCTTTGTTGCATTTCCTTACGAACCAACAAGATAACTCATGAGAACATGTATTAAAACGGACAGTTTATCGCGCTCTTGCCGAATAGTGTTGTGGTCGAGGCAATTTCTATAGCTATTTAGCAGCCGCACATCGATTGGACACGATGGATTTACTCGATTTCGGCGTCCATCCCTCATTGGCTTTCGCGCACTAAACGCGTGAGTTTCTAAGAGCAGGCGATCGACGAGAATCGTCTTCCGGCGATCAATGGATCAGACTTGACTTTCTTCGCACACTTTGCAAAACACGACGCAGCATCAGTCCGAGCGGACCTGCACGTCGCGGAAAGGCGGCAATGGTGGCTCTCGTTCTCTGGAGTCGTCGTTACGCTGCTCCTCACGGTCGGCATCGTTTCTTTTTCTCTGTCTGTTTACGCGCTCCAATTTAACTTCCTGGACACGTCGAGCATCCACTTGGCGACGCGCGCTCTGGTCGCGATGGTTCTGCTCTTCGTCGTCTACGTGATCTACCAGCAGCTTCAGATTCANNACATGATCGCCGTCGTCACCGCTGACGGCAAGCGCCTCTACAACAGTCCATCCTACGAAAAGGTGCTCGGCTATTCTGCACAGGAACTTCGCGAAACCTCCGCCTACGCGCAGATTCATCCGGATGATCAGCCCAAAGTGACGAAGGCTGCCGAACAAGCGCGATCTAGCGGCGTTGGAAGCCGCGTTGAATATCGCATTCGCCACAAGAGCGGTGAGTGGCGCGTGTTGGAGTCCACCGCAAGCGCGGTGTGCAATCCGGATGGAAAAGTAGAGAAGCTCGTTCTCGTGAATCGGGATATTACCGAGCGCAGGCAGCTCGAAGAGCAGCTGGTCCTTTCGCACAAGCTCGAAGCGATCGGCAGGCTTTCCGGGGGAGTAGCGCACGATTTCAATAATCTACTCGGCGTCATCATAGGCTATGCCGAGGCCCTTGAGCAGGATCCCGCCGGCAACGAATCCTATCGTGAAGCTGTCGACGAAATTCTAAAGGCGGGCCACCGCGCCGCCGCTCTCACTCAACAGCTCCTGGCCTTCAGCCGCAAACAGGTGCTCGAACCAAAAATCCTCGATCTCAATGCCGTCGTCGCGGACGTTGAAAAAATGCTCCGTCGCCTCATCGGCGAAGATATCGAGCTGAAAATTACGTCCGGCACGGGGCTCGGCGCCGTGAAGGCCGACCGCGGCCAAATCGATCAGGTCATCATGAATCTCGCCGTCAACGCGCGGGACGCCATGCCTCGCGGCGGTCTGCTGCGAATCGAAACAGCCAATGTCGAGTTGCGCGAAGAAGACCGGAAAAATCGCCGGTACGTGGTTCCGGGTCGCTACGTCATGTTGACGGTTGCTGACGCGGGCACCGGCATGGATGCTGAAGTCCAATCGCACATTTTCGAGCCGTTTTTTACTACCAAGGAAATGGGAAAAGGCACCGGCCTCGGACTTGCCACCGTCTACGGCGTCATCAAGCAAAGCGGCGGCTACATTTTTGTCGAAAGCGAGCCGGGACGCGGCGCACAGTTCAAAATTTTCCTGCCGCGCGTCGAGGGTTCCGCCATCGAGCTCGAGCCGGCCGCGCCGAGCCAAAAAACCCACGGCTCCCGCACGATATTGATTGCCGAAGACGAAGCGGCATTGCGTAAACTGACACGCAACACACTGAAACACCTCGGCTACGCAGTCTTGGGAGCCTCGAACGGGACCGAGGCAATTGAGATCGCGAGTCGATGCAATTCACACATCGACCTGCTTCTGACAGACGTCGTGATGCCCGGCATGAGCGGGCGCGAACTGGCTCAGCGCCTGGCTTCAACTCGGCCGGACATGAAAATCCTGTACATGACCGGCTATACCGATGGAGTGATCGCGGAGCACGGCGTCCTCGAAGCGGGAATTTCCGTTCTTCGAAAGCCATTTACACACGCTCAGTTGATCCAAAGCCTCGATGGAATTTTCGAAGAACGTTCATATGCTGTCACACCAGAGGAGAGGCATGTCTATACTGAAAGCCAACCAAAGCACGGCTAATCCAAAATCGGAATCGACTACCAGTCAACTGCCGCGACTTCTCGTGATTGACGATGACCAAGCCGTACGTAAATTGCTCCGCTTCCGTCTGAAGGACGCTTACGAGATTGTTGATACAGGCTCACCAGAGGATGCGCTCGCACTGGCGCTCCAAGACCGGCCTGATGCGATCCTTCTCGATCTCTCCATGCCCGGATATTCAGGCTTTGAAGTTTGCCAGACGCTCGCGTCTCTGAGCTTCACGCAGGGCATACCAATCATCATCGTGTCCGGAAAATCCAGCGAGCAAGATGAGGATTTGTGCAAAAGCCTCGGCGCAAAAGCGTTTTTCCAGAAGCCAGTTGATATTGACGGTCTCAAGAAAACATTGTCACAGCTCATCGAAGGGCCGGTTCGCGGTAAACAGGTAGAGCCTCGCGTCCGCTTGAGAATTACACTGACACTTCGGGGCACGGACTCGAATGGCAATGCGTTCGTGCTCCCAGTAACCACAGACAATGTTGGCGCGAATGACTTTCTCTCAGTTTGCAGTGTGCCGCTAAAGGAAGGTGCGATTGTCGCGGTGCATTTCACTCAAAACGATAAAACGTTAATGGGGAAAGCTCGAGTGAGTCACGTGGAATCGGCCGGAACGCCGGCCCAGCGCTGCGACTTCCATTTCACCGAAAAGCCGAGCGAATGGATTTTGCGATGATGAATCTCAGCTTTCGAAAAATATTAACAACGAAACGCCATGCCCGAAGGGCTTTTGGGGCCGCGAAAGCGATATGAGTCGACATCTGCCCCCGCTGTCAGCGGCCTCGGCGCGCGCTTTATCCGTGGAGATTAAACCCATCGAAGCCCTGTGCCGCTTTCGTATCAACCTGGCAGTGCAGATCATGCGCCCGACTGCGCTACGCCTCGGAGGGCGGTGCGCTCGAGTTTCACCCTCGCACCGCGCTTGGGCGGCTAATTGAGAGTCTCGAAGGGCCATCTAGACACGAACGCCCGGAGCCCTGCTATCCGTATATTTTTGCAAATCCCATTGATGCACAGGCATTCTTGTCTGGGCGGTAAGAAGAATATTGTCCGCTGGCCAATGACGAATCACGGTCTTTCTGGCCCTCGACTTGAACATGAATCCCGGCGGCGGGAAAACGGCGGCATTATGACGGTGCGCACGAATATGCTCAGCCGATTGCCGAAATTTCTCCGATCCCAAGCAGCCCGCATATACTGGCCCTGCGGCCGGTCTTCACACCGAGACAACTACCCCGCCGAAAATGTAGTTCGTTGCATGGACTCAGCAAACTGGATCTTGCCAATAGTTCGCAACTGAATCGTTGCGCGACAACTGATTTGCCAGCAGCGCCGTAAATCGCTGGTTTGTCTCACACCGGCTGCTCGCCCATCGCCCGGTAAGACTAACAGCAGCTACGCATCGCGAGAAGCCATTGAACAAACCAAGCGCCGGATTNNTTGGGGCGACCACGGCCATCTACACTCTGGTCCACGCCGTCTTGTTGAGCTCGCTGCCGGTTGCAAAGCCGAGTGAACTCTATCGAGTGGGCGACGTCGAGAACTGCTGCGTCAGTAGCGGTCTGCAGGACGATTGGTCGCTCT
>PMAA01000232.1 GCA_003152355.1 Acidobacteriota bacterium
GAAATCGGAATTCGCATGGCGCTGGGCGCGACTCGCGAAAGCGTCTTGTGGCTGATTCTCTCGCAATCCGCAAAATTGCTATTGCTTGGCCTGGCGGTGGGTATCCCTGTGGCATTGGTGTTGACGCGCTTACTTTCAAATTTGCTCTTTGGAGTGCGCCCGGCCGATCCGATTACCTTTGCCGGTGTGGCAATCTTGCTGGCGCTCGTGGCGATGGCGGCGTCTTATGTACCGACGCGGCGCGCCATGCGCGTCGATCCGATGGTGGCNNTGGGCGGATTCCGCGTTAGCAACACCACTTCGAATGCTCCTCGATCTCCGATTTTGGCGTCGATACTATTTGACATCAATGCTCGCCAGCACGATCATCCGCAGTGTCCGAATATTTGAATGAGCGGAGATAGCGATGAAAGTGTTGCGAATCTGTTGCGGAGTTTCTGTTCTATTCACCACGCTGGCGTTTGCGCACTTGCTGCACCACCATGTCCTTCACGCGTCCGCGTCCGATTTTCGCAATCCTGTATTCGTATTGGTCTTCGCCGCGGCGGTCGCCGCGGGGATTCTGTCGCTCATCGGCGGCTGCATACTGCTGAAGCCCAGCCGCTGACAGCGAGTAATCCGCTGCGAGGCGCCCTGACCGCCAATTTGCGGCATTCAGAGAATTCCGCTAAGATAGTTTAGTTCCACATGGGCCGGCGGCGAAGACGCTCGCAGCTCTGGCCACCATCAGCAAAATTTCCGGGACATCCTGAGGGAATGGCGGAAGAACAACACACTACAGCACCCTCTCAACTCCAGTACGACGACGCCGACGAATACCGTCCGGAACCTCCGCCACCGCCTGAAATTCCTGCCTGGAAAGACGGCAGCGTTAGGGTTGGAATCCATACATCCATAGCTGGAGATATATCCGGCGCGCTTGAAATCGCCCACGGCCTTGGCGCGAATGCGCTCCAGATTTTTTCATCGAGTCCGCGCATGTGGCCTGGCGACCGCGACAGCTCGCGATTTGCGGCCGCGGACGCGGCGAGGTTCCGCGAGAGGCGCCGGCAACTTGGTCTTGGACCGCTGGTCATTCACGACAATTACCTGATCAATCTGGCTTCCCCCGATCGCGTTTTGCGCACGCGTTCCGTGCAGGCGTTTCACGGCGAGATCGTTCGCGCGCTGGCTTTGGGCGCCGATTATCTGGTGGCGCATCCCGGTTCTTGTTGCGGATCGCATCCGAGCGACGCAATTGCGGCGATCGCCGATGGATTGCGCCAGGCTGTGCGCGGGCTGAAGTTGGGTGACCTGCGCATTCTTCTCGAAAACACAGCCGGGCAGGGAAACTCGGTAGGGTCTCAGTTCGGCGAGCTGAAGGCGATTCTCGATCTCTGCCGCGATCTGCCGATGGGCGTATGTATTGACACTGCGCACCTTTTCGCGGCGGGCCACGATATTTCCAGCGAAGCCGAGTTCGAGCGGACGCTAGAGCGGATCGAAGCAGCGATTGGGCTGGCCAACGTCCATGTGATTCACGTGAATGATTCGAAGGCGGTGTTTGGCTCGCGCGTTGACCGGCACGAGCACATTGGCAAGGGCAAGATTGGCCTCGAAGCGTTCGGGCGAATATTGAATCACCGGCACTTGACCGCGCGCGCGTTCATACTCGAGACGCCGATCGACAAGCCGGGCGATGACCGGCGAAATGTGGCGGCGCTATGGAAGCTGCTCGGCCAGCCCGTTCCTGCCGGCGGCGGGCGCAAGTCTTGGCACAAACCGCGCCCTCAAAGCAGCGCCAAGAAGAAAACGCGCACGCCATCGGTTCGCACGAAGGCGAGTAGTGCGCGGCGACGGAAGATTAAGTAACGACAATTGTAACGGCGGCCTTCAGGCCGGCACGGATCTGCAGCACGCGCAATTTTGGCAGTTGAAATCTCTTCGGTCGAGGACAGAGACATTGGGCCAGTACGACGCACGCGCGATTGAAGCCAAGTGGCAGAAAGTCTGGGACGAGCAGGACGCGTTCCTGGCGAATCCCGATCCTTCGCGCCCAAAATTCTACATGCTTGAGATGCTGCCGTATCCGTCGGGCACGATGCACATGGGTCACATGCGCAACTACACCATCGGGGATGCCGTGGCGCGATACCGCTGGATGCGCGGCTTTAATGTGCTCCATCCGATGGGATGGGACGCCTTCGGATTGCCCGCGGAGAACGCGGCGATCGACCGCGGCATTCATCCGCGCGACTGGACGCGCCAGAACATCGCCGAATTCAAAAAAGTTTTGAAGCGATTCGGCTTCAGCTACGACTGGAGCAAGGAAATTTCCACCTGCGAGCCGGAATACTATCGCTGGAATCAGTGGTTTTTCCTCCGGATGCTGGAGCAGGGAATCGCCTATCGGAAAAAGAGCCGCGTGAATTGGTGTCCGAAATGCCAGACTGTGCTGGCGAACGAGCAGGTGGTCAACGGTTGTTGCTGGCGCCATGAGGGCACGATCGTGGAGGCGCGCGAGATCGCGCAGTGGTTCTGGAAAATTACGGCGTATGCGGATCAGCTTCTCGACGACATGAAGGAGATCGAAGGCGGCTGGCCTGAGCGCGTGTTGACGATGCAGCGCAATTGGATCGGCAAGTCGCAAGGAGCGCGAATCAAGTTCGACGTGCCGCAAGTGGAAGGCGGAGCCATCGAGGTTTTCACCACGCGCATCGACACGATTTTCGGCGCGACGGCGATCGTTTTGTCGCCCGGACATCCGCTTGTCGGCGTATTGCTGGCCGGAGTGCCGGGCGCAGTGGCCGTCGAGGCGCAGTGGAATAGGCTGCGCCAGCGCGTTCTGAAGACCGAGGAAATTGCGACCGCGGAAAAAGAAGGATTCTTTACGGGCCGATTTGCCGTGAATCCGTTTTCCGGCGAACAAATTCCGATCTGGGTCGCTAATTTTGTTCTCGCGGAATATGGAACGGGCGCGCTGATGTGCGTGCCGGCGCATGACGAGCGCGACTTTGAGTTCGCGAAGAAATACCGGCTGACGGTTCGGGTGGTGATTCAGCCGGCGACGGGTGATCCGAATCGAACGGAGCGTTTGCAAGGCCCGTATACCGAGCACGGGCGCCTGGTGGAATCGGACGACTACTCTGGCCTGACGAGCGAGCAGGCGATCCAGAAGATGACGGCCGATGCCGAGGCCGGCGGATTCGGCAAAGCGCAGACGACCTACCGGCTGAGGGATTGGGGAATTTCGCGGCAACGCTACTGGGGCACGCCGATTCCGGTGGTGTATTGTGAAAAATGCGAAGTCGTCGCGGTTCCGGACGATAAGCTTCCTGTGTTGCTGCCGGAAAATGTGACGCTGCTCGAAACGGGCCAGTCGCCGCTCGCGACGTCGCCGGAATTCGTGAATACGACGTGCCCGAAGTGCGGCGGGCCGGCGCGCCGCGAAACGGACACGATGGACACGTTCGTGGATTCGTCGTGGTATTTCTACCGGTATACCGATCCGCATAACGGCAAGGCGCCGTTTGATAAGGAAGTCGTGCGGTATTGGCTGCCGGTTGACCAGTACGTCGGCGGCATCACACACGCGATTTTGCATCTGCTCTACTCGCGATTCTTTACGAAAGTGATGCGCGATATCGGCCTGGTCGAGCACAACGAACCGTTCACGCGGCTCTTTACGCAGGGAATGGTGCAGAAGGGCGGCGTGGCGATGTCTAAATCGCGCGGAAACGTCGTCGGTGCGATCGAGATGGCCGAGCAATATGGCTGCGACACGGGACGCCTCTACACATTGTTCGCTGCGCCGCCGGAGAAAGATCTCGAGTGGAGCGAACAGGCGATCGAAGGATGTTCGCGCTTCCTGAATCGCCTCTATCGTCTGATCGACGTGCACGCGGGGCGGCTGCGCGATGCCCCGGCACTCGATTACGCCCACTTTGATTTTGGCAAGGCGACGGAAAAAGAAAAAGCGCTGCTGCGGAAGGCGCACCAAACTCTAAAGCGCGTGACGAGCGATTTCGAAGTGCGGTGGCATTTCAACGCGTCTGTCGCTCTGATCATGGAGCTGGTGAACGAGCTTCATGCGCACGAGCCACTGGACCAAGCCGCCAATCCCGTCGTGGTTAAGCGCGTGATGGAAATTCTTGTGCTGATGCTCTCGCCGATCACACCGCATGTAGCGGAGGAGCTTTGGCAGATGCTCGGCCACACGGGCGGGATCAGGTTGGTCCGCTGGCCGGAATACCGCGAAGACCTGGCGCGCGAGGAGCAGCATGAAATTATCATCCAGATCAACGGCAAGCTGCGCGGGAAGATTCTGGTGGATGACGGTCTCAGCGAAGCTGAGCTTAAAGTGCGGGCGTTTGCCGACGAGCGCGTTGCGCACATGATCGATGGCAAGACCATTGTGAAAACGATCGTTGTGCCGAAGAAGCTTGTGAATATCGTTTTGCGTTGAAACCCACGAATCGCCGCTACAGAGCTATTGAAAGGGAAGAATTGAGCGTCAAGAAAGGTATCGTCGTCCTCGATTTCGGCGGGCAGTATACGCAGTTGATCGCCCGCCGTGTCCGCGAGCAGGAAGTTTTCTCCGCTGTGCTCCCGTGCAACGCCAAAATGGAGGAAATCCGCCGCTGGGAACCGGTTGGAATCATTCTTTCCGGCGGACCAAGCTCGGTGTACGACGCTGACGCGCCGGTGTGCAATCCCGAGGTGCTGCGGCTTGGTGTGCCCGTGCTGGGGATTTGCTACGGCATGCAATGGATGGCGCACGTACTTGGCGGTGACGTGCGTCCGACCGATCGCCGAGAATACGGCCCCGCGCAGCTCGAAATCGAAGGCGGCTCGTTGCTTTTCACCGGGGTGCCGCACTCGATCAAGGTCTGGAACAGCCACGGCGATAACGTCGAGGGTCTGCCGAAGGGATTTACGATCATCGGCCGAACATCGAACGCCGTCGCGGCGATGGAGAATCCAGCTTCGAAACATTACGCCGTGCAATTCCACCCCGAAGTGCTGCACACCGAATTCGGCACGCAAATTCTCGAGAATTTCGTGTTTGAGCTGTGCAATGCGGCTGAAAATTGGAGCCGAGCGGGTTTTATTGAAGAGAGTGTGGCGGCCATTCGTACGCAAACGAACGGCGCTCGCGCCATTTGCGCATTGAGCGGCGGGGTGGATTCCGCCGTGGCGGCCGCGCTCGTGGACCGGGCTATCGGCGACCGGCTGACGAACGTCTTCGTAGATACCGGGCTGCTCCGCCGCGATGAATTCCAGGAGACGCTCGAACTATTGCGCGACCGCCTGGGGCTGAGTGTGATTGGCGTGGATGCCTCGGCGCAGTTTCTTTCGAAGCTTTCTGGTGTCACCGACCCAGAGAAAAAGCGCAAGATTATCGGCGCGGAATTCATTGGCGTGTTCGCGGAAGAGGCGCGGAAGCTCGCTGCGGCGTCAACAAATGGGGAGAAGAGCGTTCGGTTTTTGGTGCAGGGGACTCTCTATCCCGACGTCATCGAGTCGGTGTCTGTGAAAGGGCCCTCCGCTACGATTAAGAGCCATCACAACGTGGGCGGACTTCCTGCGGACATGCCTTTCGAATTGATCGAGCCGCTGCGCGATCTCTTCAAGGATGAAGTGCGGCGCATCGGACGCGAGCTTGGCTTACCCGAAGAAATCCTCGTGAAGCAACCGTTTCCCGGGCCCGGGCTTGCGGTGCGGCTGATCGGGGAGGTGACTCCTAAGCGCCTTGAGACGCTCCGCGCGGCCGATGCCGTCGTCGTGGACGAGATCCGGCGGGCAGGCCTGTATGAAAAAGTTTGGCAGGCTTTTGCAGTGCTGCTGCCGGTGCAGAGCGTTGGCGTAATGGGAGACGGGCGGACGTACGGAGACACCGTCGTCGTGCGCGTAGTCGAATCGCAGGACGCGATGACTGCTGATTGGACAAGACTCCCGCGCGAAGTGCTCGAGCGAATCTCAGTCCGTGTCGTGAACGAAGTTCCCGGTGTAAACCGGGTAGTCTACGACATCAGCTCGAAACCGCCGAGCACAATCGAGTGGGAATGAGCAGATGCCGGGTGGAATGGCTTGAGGCAAACCTTAGCGGCTTGCCATCTTCTGCGCCATGTAAAGGAGAAGACGCCGGTCTGGCTCTTCGATCCTCGACAAAAGCCGCCGAAAACGCCACAGAAGACGCGCTTCCTTACCCTTGCTGCCCCACGCGATATCGTCAGCCGTCTTCCTCTTCGGAAGATTCGGCAACTCTNNGTTTCTCCAGCGTCTCGATCGCTGGAACGGTGTGACCGTTCTCAACGCGCGAAATGTAACAACGCAGCAGACCGGTGCGTTTCTCGATGTCGCCCTGTGAAAGTTTTTTTGTTTCTCGAAGCAAGCGAAGCCGATCACCAA
>PMAA01000147.1 GCA_003152355.1 Acidobacteriota bacterium
ACTCCTGGGATCAAAGTGTGGCAGCGAAACTACTTCGAACGGGTTGTGCGCTCTGGCGAGGAGTTGTCTGCGATTCAGCAGTATATTTATGAAAATCCCGCGCGATGGGCGTGGGACCGTGAAAACTCCTCATCGCTCGCAGACGCCGACTCTTTTTGTGCAAAACCTGACCTGACGATTCTCAGATTCCATCGGAATCGTAATTCACTCTAGCTCCGTCGTAGGGGCGGGTCTCANNTCTCAGACCCGCCCGGCCTTTCCCGAGATTTCGCCATCGGAATTGTGATTCGCGCCGAAGCCCGCTACAATCAATTCGTAGGTAAGAGAGACATGCCGATATTCGAATATGTTTGCGAGGAATGCGAGACGCGCCACGAGCGAATCGTGATGTCGAGCGGCTCCGCGGTCGCCTGTCCTAAATGCGGCAGCAGGAAGCAAGCCGTGCAATTCTCCGTCTTCGCCGCGCCTGCAAACGGCAGCAAGTCCGGCGGCTCTTCAGTGTCCTCAGGATCAAGCTGCGGCTGCACGCCCCGAACCTGCGGCTGCCACTAATCGCAATAGCATCCCGCGTTCTCTACCGCGAATAATTCTTCAAGTTCTTTAAGTGTTCAGGAATTCCAATATCCGGCGGAAGCTTTGGATCAGGCACGAACTCGCCCGGCACTAATTTCAATGGAAGCACGCCTGCCCAGATCGGAAGCGAGTAATCTTCGGCGTCGTCTTTAGGCGGCCCCGTGCGAATCTTCGCCGAGACTTCAGTCAGCGGGAGGCGCAGCACGGTGGTTTGTTTCAGCTCCGATTCCCGAATGGGACGAAGCATGTCCCAACGGTCGCGCACGATGTGCTCGGTGAACGCCTTTAGCGCGCGGCTCTTTTCCTCCAGGTCTTTCACCTCGTGCGCCTGTCCGAGAATCACCACGGATCTGTAATTCATCGAATGATGAAACGCGGATCGCGCAAGCACGAATCCGTCCACCAGCGTCACTGTCACGCACACTTGAACGCCGCCGGCGAGCGTTCGAAGCATTCGGCTGGCTGCCGAGCCGTGAATGTAGACGGCGTCATCAACGCGCGCGTAGCCCGTTGGAATGACGAAGGGCTGCCCATCAACGACAAATCCGACGTGGCAGAGAAATCCGGCGTCGAGAATTCGATAAACAGTATCCGAATCGTAGTGCCCGCGATCGGCAAGCCGGCGCACTTGCGTGCGCGCAGTAGGAGTGAATTCGCTCATACGCAAAGCGTAGATGCGCTTCGACGCCCACGCAAGAGCCAATCTGGATGGAAAGCCCATTTGAGCGCCCGAAATCATCATACTGCGGCGAAAGACCAAAAGCCGGGCTCGTCGTCTGCCGTTCGGAAGCCGCGTCGCCGGCCCGCATTTCGGGTAGAATCCGCTGTCCAGCAAGATCAGCGATCGGAGACCGACGGTGGCGCCAAAGGCAGGCATCCTGAGGGCAGAAACGTTCAAATTCTTTCGCGAGCTCGACCGGAACAACAACAAGCCGTGGATGGACGCGAATCGCGAGAGATATCGCGAGGCGGTGGTCGAGCCATTCCGGCAACTGCTCGAAAGCTTCGCGCCGCACGCCCTGAAGCTCGACCGGGGCATATTGATCACGGGCCGCACGAATGAGAATTTTTCGCGCATCAATCGCGACATTCGATTTGCGCGGGACAAAACTCCTTACCGTCCGCACTACTACCTTTTCCTAAGGACTCACGACGCGATCAAACACGGCGGCCCGCAGTTTTATCTCGGCGTTACAAAAAATGGCGCGACAGCAGGCTTTCGAAATTATTCTGAAGATCGCGGCAGCGCCCTCGCGCAATATGGCGTCCCACGCGGCCAAGGCAATCGCGCGTGGCTCGCGCGACAGAAGAAGCGTCTCGGCCGCAAATTCGATAGCTACTGGTATTCGAGTGAGAAGAAAGATTGGATCAAGCATCCGGGATGGCCGCTGGAGACAGAGGAGTGGATAAAGCTGCAAGCTTGGGTGGTGCGCCGGAGCTTTTCGAAGGCCGCCGCCGTGCGGCCGAATTTCGTGGATGAAATCGCAAAAGTGTTCCGCGACGTATTTCCGGTCTATGCGTTTACAGGAATGCCTTCTTGGAAGCCGTGAAAATGCGCGTAACCCGCCTCAACGAACACGCGAAGCCGGTCTCGCATGGGATTCAGCGGAACTTGGATGAATAAAGTTCTCAGGGCCATCGTTTGGGTGTGCGTTTCATTAGCAGGCGCCGGTGCGCTTGCGGCAATCGCATTTGAGAGGCGCGAGCCGTTAAATGCCGTATGGTTCGTCGTCGCTGCCGCCGCAACGTACGCCGTTTTCTACCGCTTCTACTCCGCGTTCATCGCCGCGAAAGTGCTCGCGCTTGATGACACGCGCGCGACGCCCGCCGAACGCCTCGACGACGGAAAAGATTTCGTTCCCACGAACAAATGGGTCTTGATCGGCCACCACTTCGCGGCCATTGCCGGGCCAGGGCCGCTGGTCGGACCGACGCTCGCCGCGCAATTCGGATATATGCCCGGAACGCTGTGGCTGATTCTTGGCGCGGTGCTCGGCGGCTGCGTGCAGGATTTCACCACGCTCTTTTTCTCGATGCGCCGCGATGGAAAATCCCTCGGCCAGATGGCGCGCGAGGAAGTGGGAAGACGCAGCGGCCTGCTCGCGCTCCTCGCCGTGCTCGCCATCATGGTGATTCTGCTCGCGGCCGTGGCGCTCATCGTCGTAAAGGCCTTGAAGGATTCGCCCTGGGGCACGTTCACGCTCGCCATGACGGTCCCGATTGCCATTCTGATGGGCGTATACCTGCGATACCTCCGTCCGGGCCGCGTGCTGGAAGCTTCAATCATTGGAGTGACGCTCGTGATGTTCGCCGTCGTCTCCGGCCAGTGGGTCAACGCTTCTCCTGCGTGGGCGCAGGCGTTCACGTTTTCGGGTCCCGCGCTCGCGATTGCGATCATCATTTACGGATTTGCAGCCTCGGCGCTGCCCGTGTGGCTCCTGCTCGCGCCCCGCGATTATCTGAGCGCGTTTATCAAGATCGGCGCAATCCTCGCGCTCGCATTGGGAATTATTTTCGTGCGGCCAACGTTGCAAATGCCGCCGCTAACGCGTTTCGTTGATGGCACTGGCCCCGTCTTCGCCGGAAAAATCTTTCCTTTCTGCTTCATCACGATTGCGTGCGGCGCTGTGAGCGGATTTCACGCGCTGATCGCTTCGGGCACAACGCCGAAAATGATCATGCGCGAATCGGATGCCCGCATGGTCGGTTACGGTGCGATGTTGATGGAATCGTTCGTCGGCGTGATGGCCATGGTCGCGGCCTGCGCTCTCTCGCCGGGCGTCTATTTCGCGATCAACAGCCCCGCCGGCATCGTGGGAAAAACTGCCGAGGCCGCGTCTGCCACGATTCGGTCGTGGGGCTTTGCAGTGGATCCGCAGACGATGGCAAATCTGGCGCAGCGCGTCGGGGAGCGCACGTTGCTCGACCGCACCGGCGGCGCTCCGTCGCTCGCCGTCGGCATGGCCCAAATCTTCAGCGGCACGATCGGCGGCGACCGCCTACTGAGCATCTGGTATCACTTCGCCATCATGTTCGAGGCGCTGTTTATTCTCACCGTGCTCGATGCCGGCACGCGCGTCGGCCGCTTCATGGTGCAAGAGCTCGGCGGCCACATCTGGAAGCCGCTCGGCCGACGCGGATGGCTGCCGGGAATTTTATTGTCAAGCGGCTTGATGTGCGGCGCGTGGGGATTTTTTCTGTGGCAAGGCGTGCAGGATCCGCTTGGAGGAATTAATTCTGTCTGGCCGCTTTTCGGAATTGCGAATCAGCTTCTCGCGTGCGTTGCACTCGTCGTCGGTACAACGATTCTGCTGAAGATGGGGCGCTTGAGATGGATCTGGGTCACGCTGCTGCCAATGGTCATGCTGGTATCAGTCACGATGACCGCAAGCTATCAGAAGATTTTCGATGCCAGCCCGAGAGTCGGCTTTCTTTCGCAGGCGCGAGTTCTCGCGGCACAAATCGCATCAGGCGCGATTCCGCCCGATCGAATCGCGCAGACGCAGCGGCTGATTTTGAATAATCGTCTCGATGCGATTGTCACCGGCGTGCTCGCCACAATGATCTTGATATTGATCGTGGAAGCCATCACGGTGTGGACGGGAATTTTATTCGGCGGCAAAAAGCCCGTGCTGCACGAAACGCCATACGTCGCGACGCAATGGGCCGGAGGAGATTGAGAGAATCCTCATGAATGCGATGAATGCGATAACGAACGCAAAACCGAATACGCAATCGAAGCCGAGGATGAATCCGTTCACGAAACTTTGGTGGTGGCTGCGCCAAATCTCAGGCGACGCCGCATACGAAAATTATCTCGCGCACCGCCGCGTCTCGCCGCAAGAGAGCGGCACGGCTGCGATGACCCGCGAGAAGTTCTACGCCGATTCGCTCCACCGCAAGTATTCGACGATAAACCGCTGCTGCTAAGAGAAGCAACGTCGACCTACATTCGCTGAAATCGCGGCTGCCTCTCGTAGGGGCGGGCCTCAGACCCGCCCGGCCTTTGGGTTTCCGCTTCACACGAGGCGCGCGGTCGGCTTGGCGTACCCGTCGCGGGAGTTAATTCGAAGGGTCTGATGATTGGGCAGACGAAGACCGCCGCCTCGCGCGAAACGGCCGCGGCAAATACATGGCCAGCGCATTTTCATCCGCGTCAACCGCCGGCAGCCGCTCGCTCGAAAATCCGTATCGCAAATCCCAATAGCTGTGCGCCCACGGCAGAAGCGAATCAATCCACAACAGCGATCGCTTGTGATCCTTTACGTGCTGCATCATTTTCACGCGCGACGCTCGAAAATTCATCAGCACTTTGAGCGGAATATTGTTGTATCCGCCGTTGAAGTAGTGCGAATAAAAATCCCAGCGCCAGGCCGTGCGGATCACGGAAGAAACCGTGTCTTGGCGCATGTGATGCGCTCGCGCGCGAGGATCAAAAACGAGTTTGTAACCGGCCCGCAACAGCCGCTCGCACAAATCCACGTCCTCATAATTCGTGCGATAGCGTTCATTGTACCCGCCAACTTTTGCAACCGCCTCCTTGCGATAGAGTGAGCCGAATCCCCCGAGCCGCTTCGGCGTCGGCCAAATAATTTCAATCCGCTGCTCGCCGAGGTCCTGTCCAAGATGCGTAGCGCGCCATTCATCGGCAGGCGTGTCCCTATAATTTTCTAGGAGCCTTCCTCCGGAACCAGCCACGCTCGGACCCACAAAAGCCTCAGAAAGCCGCTCGAGCCAATCGCGCTTGACCACCGCATCCGCGTCCATCGCGGCAACAAAATCGCAACGCGCATTCGCAAATGCCGTGTTCCTCCCAGCGGCCAGTCCCTTGTTAGTTTTATGGCGAATAATTCGGACTGGACACTTTGAGGCAATTTCAATTGTGCGGTCCCGCGAGCCGTCATCGATGATGAGTATTTCCTCGGGCGGAAGTGTTTGATCGAGCAGCGCTTGAATTGTGGGCTCGATGTAACGCTCGACGTTGTAGCAGGGGATGTAAGCGGAAATTTTCATTGACGAATGAAGGCGCCATTAAGCGTACAATTCGCCCAGCAACTTTACAAGGATTGGGCCGCCGCCAAGATTGCGCCGTGGAATTGTGCCATCGGCAATTTCTTGCCGCATCGCATTCTGCGGTTTTGCAGCCAGTTCGAGCGGTACTTTTGCCGCCTAACCCTGTAATTTTTGTTTCGCTTGGGAAGGCAGCTGCATCTAAAATAGCAGGACGGTTCGAGGCGTTTTTCAAGGACAAATCGAAATGAAAACGACTTCAATTAAAGCGGCGCGACCCAAGCTCGAGACGCAACCTCACGCCACGTTGCAAATGTACCTCGAAACCGTTTATTACAAAACTAGGGAGCGGCTCGAGCTTATTAACATCACGCGTGATGTCAACGAAGTGATCAAGAAGCATGGGATGAAGGCTGGGTTCGTGATGGTGCAGTCGCTGCATACAACTACCGCGATTTTTATTAATGAGTTTCAGCAGGCGCTTCTCGACGATATCAAGTCATTTCTCGAGCGGCTGGTAGGACGGCTTGATTACTGGCGGCACAACGATCCCAAGATTTCCGAGTGCAACCGCAAGAATGCCGACTCGCATTTGAGGGCCATGGTACTGGGGCATACGCTGTCACTGCCGGTCCGCAACGGCGAATTGGCGCTTGGCTATTGGCAATCCGTGATTTTGGCGGAGCTCGATGGGCCTCGCGAGCGCGCCGTGCAGATTCAGGTGCTCGGAGTTCCGGAAGAAGAGAAGTAGATCCGGGATTCGCAATACTCAATCAAAACTTATAAACCTGTGCTTTTTTGAGGTTGTAACAACGTAGTGCAGGCTTACCTTCGGTAGGAATTTTTCAACGTTTCGTCATTCCTCGTTTCGCAGTTTCTTCGCCATATTTTCGCGAGCCGTCCGCTATCGCGGTAGCTCCTATCTTGGGCGCGACGCGAAGCCGGCTTGCTTCCACAATTTATCCCATTGCCAGATGCCTTCCTGGGGCAGGCGATAGCCTAGCTGGTGCGCCAGCATCAGGATTTGGCCGCGATGATGCGCTTCATGCGAGAAAATGTACGCGAACATAGCAGCGCTCGCGGGCCACTCAGGCGCCCAACTGCCGCGCGAGAATTTTGTGACGCGCCGTTGCGGATCGCCAGACAGAGCATCTTCCAGCATTCGCAGACACTGTCCCGCACTTTTCTTGTGCGCTGCGGTGGCCTGCTTGATCGTGCAGCGATCGGGGTCGAGCGGCGCGGGACACTTCAAGTGGGGCGCCGAGTTCTTAAGCCAGGTGAGGCGACAGTTGTGCAAGTGCGCGAAAATCGCGGCGATGGTGCGGCCGTTTCCTTTTTTTCCGGGAGGCTCCGCCCTCCAGGCGCGCGGATCGAGGCGCGAGAGGATAAGCTGATTTATCGCGTCGTTGATTGCGTAGGTTTGGATTAGAGCGCCGTAATGATTCGGTGCGGCGGGAGTTGGCTTGCGAATCATTCGTTTCCTCCCTTGCGGACACCAATTTATACGGCATCTCTAGAATGGGCTGCAACTTCGCGGAGCCTCGGGGCTCTGAATTGTGATAGTGCCGATTCACATGTGAACGCCATCGCCATCGCGATAGGGTAATGGAGGGACGGCTCGCGCAATATTTTAATCAGAGCCGGAGGCCCCTGTCTCCGGGCCCGAGTGCGATTGACTGCAGATCCGCGAGGCAGGAGCTTCGAGGCTCTGAATTGTGGCTGGAGCATTTGTGGAGTTCGGATCTGTAATTGAGCTAAGATGACTCAGCAAATTTCCTGGTAAAGTTTTCGGAGGCTGCGGATGCTCTCGAATCGGAACCATTTACCGCTCGCGCTGGCCATCACTCTGAGCGTCTGCCTGATCGCGGCGTACATGCTGCTTCGCGGCAACCAAATGATATCTACGACGGTTGCGGCATCAGGCAGGCCTTCCGGCTCCGATCCGCGCCTTGTGGGCTCGTACCGGTTCGAACGCGGCGGCTGGACGTACGTGCATCTCTCCGGCGCGCCGGATCACATTGGCTACCAGCACGGCTATCTGCTCGCGCCCGAAATCGAGGATGCGCTCGCGGCCGTGAAGCTCGAAGACACGCACGATTCCCAGCGCGATTGGAATTTCTTCCGCAAAGCCGCGCACGACATGCTGTGGCCTCACATTGACCCCGAATACCAAGCGGAACTAAACGGCATCGCCGAGGGCGCGCAGGCGCGCGGTGTGGCCGTGGATATTGACGACGTTGTCGCGCTGAACGCCTTCATGGAGCTGCCGGATTATTACGTTCCCTGGTTCAACGAAAAAGAAAAAGTGGCGAACGCCCCGAACATCAAGCCCCAGGGCCATTGCAGCGCATTCGTCGCCACCGGAAGCTGGACGAAAGATCACCGCATCGTGATGGCGCACAACAACTGGACAAGCTACATTCAGGGCGCGCGCTGGCGAATGATCTTCGATATCGCGCCGGAAAATGGATTCCGGATGATCATGGACGGTTTCCCTGGCGTCATCATCAGCGATGACGATTTCGGCGTGAATTCCGACGGCTTGATGGTCACCGAGACCACCATCTCAGGCTTCAAAGGCTGGGACCCCAACGGCAAGCCTGAGTTTGTCCGCGCACGGAAAGCGCTGCAATACGGAACTTCAATTGACGAGTACGTGAAGATCATGCTCGACGGCAACAACGGCGGATACGCCAACGACTGGCTGCTCGGCGACAACAAGACCGGCGAAATCGCACAGTTCGAGAACGGCCTGAAAGCGAATCGCGTGTGGAAGTCGAAGGACGGAGTGTTCGTCGGCTCGAATTTCGTGAGCGATCCGGAAGTACAGAAGCTGGACACGACGTGGAACAACGACGATCTCACCGCCTCGCCCAACGCACGGCATATTCGCCTGGACGAGATGATGAAGGAATCGAAGCGGAAGATTGACGTCGAACTCGCGGAGAAAGTCCTCTCGGACCACTACGACACGTACTTGCTAAAAGAAATTCCGGACGGCCGGACTCTTTGCGGGCACTTGGACCTTGATCCCGCCGGAGTGAAAGCTTGGGGCGACGGGCCATACGACGATCACGGTGCCGTGGAAGGCAAAGCCGTGGACAGCCACATGGCGGAGCAGATGAGTTTCATGGCACGCGCTGGGCACCCGTGCGGAAGCAATTTTAACGCGAAGGAATTTCTAAAGGCTCACCCGGAATATTCGTGGCAGACGCCTGTTCTGCGGGATATGAATGCGGGGCCGTGGACTAGCTTTAAAGCGGGAGAAACCGCCGCGCAGTAGAACTGCGCGGCGGTTCCGTGGGGGTCCCGCGTTTAACTTCGTTCAATTACGAGGTTGTTGGTTACCGAGAAAACTCCCGACACCCCGTTGGCCCGGATGGACGCCAAATTCTTGTCCATCTCGTTGTTGACTACACCAGTCAGCGTGACGTTACCGTTCTTCACGATGATGTGAATGGACGGCACCGGCTGCCTGCCGTAGATTCCGAGCGGCGAATTGCCATAGATGGCGCGGAACGTCGCCATTCGGATTTGATTGTCCATCGGCGATAGCGGCAGCACTTCGATGTTGTTCACGACTTTCTCAACGCCCTCGATGTGCTTCACTACGCCTTCCGCATCCGGCTTGAGTGAAGCCCGCGCGACTTGACCCTCCAGAATCACGGTTGTGCCGTCGATCCGATAGCCGAGGGTGTCGAACACCGAATACCACGGCAGCATCGCCAGTTCGTGGCGCACCTGATTGTTGAGCCACTGTTCGTAATTGGCGGAATTCGTCGCCGGGGCCTGATGCGCCGTATTCGTGCCGGAAAGCCCGGAAGGCGAAGTTGCGGCGCTCGCCATCGGCGTTATGCCTCCAAGGGCGGCGGCCAGCAAGCCGATGATCAGGAGCCGTGCTAGAGAGCTGATCCTATTCGTCATGGCCTTCTCTCCTTTGCCACCACCCGGTGGCTCTATTTTCTTTCTGTCATGTAATTAGATGTGTCGTAGTCCAACCGGTTTCGTAAATCGGATTTTGCGTGTAACTCCATGTAATTCTGTAGCTTGCCAGGCAATGCGCGAGGAGAGATAAGTTGAGGCCAGTGAGCGAATTAGCTAGCTATTGGACCGGGGCGTTTAAGGCCGCTACCAGTTCGACGAAGGTCTCCGCGTTCAGAGCTTGTTCGATGGCTTCCCTGCGGCTGAATAGGTCGGCGGCGGCGAGGAGAAGATCGTTCTGAGCCTGGTTGTCGCCCGTGAGGACCAGCAGAATGAGCTTGGTTGGCTTGCCATCGTTCGCGCCGAAATCGAGGCCATTTTTCGGCTTTGCCACGACGACGAGGGGTTGCGGCAAGCCTAGAACACGTGCGTTAGGAACCGCTAGACCGTTATCCCAGCCGCTTTTTGCGACACTTTCGCGCTCCATCACCAGCCGCAGAAATCTCGCGGGCGCACCGCTCACTACGTCCGCCGCAGCCGTGCACATTTTTAAGAGCGCATCTCCACGCGATGTCGCTTCGAAATTAGGAAAGAAAAGCTTGCTCATCACGGTATCTTTGAGCGTCAGTGAACGCCGCCGCCGGACCAGGAAGCGAATCGCGGGCGCGGAAGCAAGAGAAGTGAAGAGCGCCATGGTGACCAGCGCGACGAACATGCTCTCGCGAATCAAGCCCGCCTGAAGCGCCAGCAAGCCAAGAATCATTTCCATCGCGCCGCGAGCATTCATGGCTAATCCGACACCCCACGCCGTGCTGCGATCCATTCCACCCAGACGCGCGCCGTAACCCGCTCCGATCAATTTCCCGAGGCACGCGACGGCAATCACCGTAGCGGTGATGCCAAGATTGAAATTGGTGACGAAGTTCGTGCGCAGGCCGATGCTGGCGAAGAAAAACGGCGCGAAAACGTTGGCGGCAACCTGGTGAATAATTTCGGTGGTGCGCTTCCGTAAGTGGGTTGATTCGCCCACCGCGATGCCCATGATGAACGCGCCGAAGACCGCGTGTATTCCGGCGTATTCGGCGAAAGCGGCCGAGCCAAGCGTCAGCGTGAAGATAAATCCCAAAATGCCGCCGGGCCAGCTTGTATGCGCTTGAATCCACGGCACGAGCTTGTCAATCAGCCATCGCACCACGGTCAGCGCGAGGAACGTGAATCCGGCCACGAGAAGAATCGTTCGCTTCACGGCGCCAAGCGAATGCGCATCAGCCTTCATCATCCCGAGAATGAGCGAGAAAAGAATCCAGCCGACGAGGTCGTCAAACATGGCCGACGACATCACCACGGTGCCCATTTCNNAGAGTGTCCGCGCCGGATTGCGCTCCCAAATATCGCGGGAAAAGCCACGCCGTGCTGAATCCAAAAGCGAACGGAACAATCACTCCGAAGAAACTCACCAGAAGCGCGCTTTTCCCCTGGCGAAAAATACTTCGCAGATCAATTTCCATGCCCGCGGTGAGCAGAAAGAAGACGACTCCTAGAGTGGCCACGGTATCGAGGACGATGGGCATTGCGCCCGTGCTGGGGAAAAGCGTGGCGTAGACGTTTGGCCTGAAATGGCCGAGGACCGTCGGCCCGAGGAGGATGCCCGCCATGATTTCGCCGAGGACAGCGGGCTGGTCCAGCTTCTGCATGAGTTCCCCAGCGAACTTTGCCGCAGCCAGCAGAACGGCAAGCGACAGGAACATGGTCATCAGGTCATGCGGCGTCAGGTGGGTGATCTGATTCATTGCGTGACCCTAATCGGAACTAAGCGCCTCCCTCAGATTTGCTTCGAATGCGTCTTTAACATGACATTATCGGCATCGCAAAACGGGACATGCGAAATCGTGCAACGGCTTGGTTAATTCTCGTTCACAATTCTTCCTCTTCGACCTTTTTCAACGGAATCATTTTGAGGGAAATCCGAATGTCGCGCGAGCGCGTATCCGCAAGGATCGCGCGGCGAACTTCGCCGGGGAGCGCCTCGGGAGGATAGACGCCGGCCATGTCGCGCGGCATATGGCGCACGAAGAGCGCGGCGATGTGCGCCGTAGCGTACGAAATTGGTGTCGAATGGATTCCGCGGCGGGCAATTTGAAAAAGGCTGGGGAAACCAGCGTCCCAGCGAACGAGCAACGGCTGGCCAGCCTTCGATCCGCGAATCAGCACGGCCGCAGCGAATCGCGCGTTTTCGAGAAGCTTGCTGCGAAAGAGTCGTGCCAGCGCGCGCGGCGTCGACGTTTGCGGAAAGCGCTTGGCCACGATGCCGCGGGATTTGCTGAGCTTGCCCTGGCGGTACCAGCGGCGCAGACGCTCGATATCGTTGCCGCCAATTTTCGCGTCCAATTCGTTCAACGAGACGTAATAGGGCAGCGTTGCCACTTCGTCCTGTGCCGCGAGGTATACGGTCGTCTCTCCGATCGGCGGCGGAAAGCGGAATCGTTCAGCATCGCCGAATCGCTTGCCTTTATGAAATTTCTTGCCGCGATAATAGATCGGCTTGGATACCGCTTCGTCGAATGCGACTTCCGGCGACCACGTTGAGACGGCGCCCTGGCTATTGGTGCTCTCGAAAAGCCGCACCGCGGCCCCTTCGGTCGTATCTAAAATTTCGGTGCCGCGCTTTATGAGGAGATTGGTAAGGCCCGGTGCTGCGCCGGCATTGATCACCGCGATCCGATTCTTTGAAATGAAGCGCTTGTGATAGCGAAGCTGCTCGGCTTTGAAGGGATTGCGCGTCAGGCGCGAATTCAGATCGAGGTAATGCGCGCGAAGGTGAAGCGCCGCGCGAAGCAGGATTTCGTTGAAAATTGCGGGCGAAGCGTTAATTAGGAGATGGCAACTCCGGCCGGCGCGTATTACCGACCAGATATTTCGCGCATTCACTTCGGCGATTTCGAGCTCACTCTTCTTGCCGAGAAAGCGCCGCGCGCGTTCAACGTCGCGATCGCCGCACCACACCGTATGGCCCTGCCGTACCAGCAGTTGCGCCAGCAGCGAGCCGGTTCCGCCAACTCCCACGACGAATATTCGCATCGGCTCGAAACTGTACCATAACCGCTAACGCAGCCGTGCCGCCCGGTTCGAGGCCGAAATCCGTGCACAATTTCCGGCTAGCGCCTTTAATATGACTTAGTTCGAAACTCTTCTCCCCCAAATGGCGTCTGATTGGTTAGCACCTCGAGCGGTCCAAGTGCTCCCGCGAAGGCCGGATCGGTCTTCGCCCTGAAGGGATTCAATTCATGTTCAACACAGTACGCCGTAGTTCTCTTCTTCTTGTTTTGATTTTGTTTTGCGCCGCTGCAAGTTTTGCGCAACAGAGCCCTCCGCCAAGCACTCCGCCGGCGGCGTCTGGCAACCGTAATGTCACGCTTGATGTCGTGGTCACGCCGAAGTCGGGGCCGCCTGTGAGCGATCTTCAGCAGCAAGATTTCACCATCCTGGATAACAAATCGCCGCAAACGATCGCATCATTCCATGCCGTCACTGGCCGCGACGCGCCGATTGAAGTCGTCCTGGTGATCGATACGGTCAACACGGATTACGATCGCATCTCGTACGAACGCATACAGATCGACAAATTCCTGCGCGCTGAGGCGGGCCGCCTCGCATACCCCATCGCAATAGCGGTCGTCAGTGATAAAGACGTCCAGATTCTCGGGGGCAGCTTTTCCACCGATGGCAATGCGCTCGCTACCGCTCTCGATAAAGACGAAATCGGCCTGCGCACGATTACCCGCTCGACCGGATACTACGGCGCGACGGAGCGCCTGCAGATTTCGCTCCACGCCCTGCATCAGCTTGTTGCCAGCGAGGCTGCGCGGCCCAAGCGCAAGATCATGCTCTGGATTTCTCCGGGCTGGCCGCTGCTCTCTGGTCCGAACACCATGCTCGACTCGAAGGAGCAGCAACAGATCTTCGCGGATATTGTGAGTTTCTCCAATCAGCTCGAGCAGGCTCGTGTGACGCTCTATAGCGTCAATCCTTTGGGCACCAACGAATCTCTCATTCAGGAATCGTATTACAAGGATTTCTTGAAAGGCGTCAGCAAGCCTAGCCAGGTTTTGATTGGCGATCTCGGGCTGCAGGTGCTCGCGGTTCAGAGCGGCGGCCTTTCTCTCAACTTGAGCAACGATATTGCTGGCGCCCTGACAGAATGCCTGGCCGATAGTGCGCCTTATTATGAGATTTCGTTTGTTGCGCCTGCATCTGCGCAGCCGGATGAATATCATCATTTGGAAATTAAGATTGATAAGCCTGAACTGACGGCGCGCACACGCCAGGGATATTACGCGCACCCGTAACATCGCCTATCGCGCCCCTGCGTTGACACACCGCGCGTGCAAGTGAGTTACAATGACCTTCTCCGACCACCGCTCCTAAGGGAGAGACAACTTACGGAGCGGATGGCGAATCCCGCCGCGTATTAGCGGGATGACGGTCCGGGTGGAAACGCCCTGGCCTCCCTTGTTTGGAAAGGAGAACGGCAGCGCCCTTCGTTGCAATTGCAACGGTAGCGAAGGTGGCTGTCTCGCCCGAGTCCAAACACGAACTCGGGCGTCATAGTTTCTGGGGGCAATTGTTTCCAAGAGCACTTGTAGCGCCGGGCTT
>PMAA01000018.1 GCA_003152355.1 Acidobacteriota bacterium
CGCGCAGCGGGGAGAACGGCAATCAGCAAGTAGGAATCAATCAACGGGAGGCGATGTCGGGCGGTGGGCAGTCATCGAGCTTCACGCGGCGCATCTACGCCATGACGGCGATTGCTCGGTGCACGATGTGGCGCAAGTGTACGGGCCGAACGGCAGCGTCGGGGGAAATGCGCGAGTCGAGGGAGAAGCATGGGTGCTGGGGCGGGTCGACGGGGATGCGGAGATTTGCGACCTGGTCGTGATCGCCGAGTATGCGCATGTGGGGGGGGCGCGCGGTTGTGTGCGGGGATGAGATTGTCAGGGGCGACGTGCTGCAGCAGTTGGCGCCGTGCCGGGCTGAAGTTTCGGCGACGGGCGGGCTCCGGGTTTCCCTGAAAAGGGGATGTATATCAGCGGAATCTTTCGGCCCGGCAAAACTGAAATTCCGGTCTGGACACTCGACCTTAGAAGCAGCAACTCCGCAAATTTGAGTTGGTCTGGTGGACTATCTATTGGACAGTTAGAATTGTGCCGTGAATGGTGACGTCAAGATCGACCTGGGATCTGCAATCCAGCTTGGTGTCGACAAAGTCCTGGAGTTGGTTGGAAAAGACTCTGTTACGCGGGACTTCGAGGAAAAGCTGGGAAAACAGTTTCGGGCCTCCCAGATCGAGTCTTCTTCTATTCAGATTATAGGAATGCACCAGCCGCTGCCTATAGAGGAGATCTTCCAGCCTCTCCGGTTGAAATTCGCTGGCCAGGCAGAAGACACCGTTGGAAGCTTGGTTGAAATGAAGAAAGATTTCATAATTCGGGCGGGTCCGGGACAAGGAAAGACTACCCTCCTTCGCTGGCTGTACAGGACTCTGATGAATGACCACAGATACGTTGCAATTCTCTATACGCTCCGGCGCTCGGACGCCATCGAGAATCTGCGAGAATTCATCAAGTACTTAGGGTCAGGCAAAACCCCCAGAAAGACGAGACGAGACCGCGTCATTCTGCTGGTGGATGGTTATGATGAACTTGATAAGAAATCCCGCAAGGCTGTTTCCGAGGCGTTGGTTGAGTTTCAATCCCTCAAGCGGGGAAATTTCTTCCTCACCTGCCGGTACTTCTATTCTGTCTATGATGTGAATGCTGTGTTATGCGAAATAGAAGCATTCAACAAAGACGACGCGATTAAGTTCATCGAAGGCTTCTCCAGTGCCTATGGAACCAAGATCGACTCGGGGAGCTTACTTACTGAACTGAGCGAGCATAATCTTTACAGCTTCGTTGCGCATCCATTGCTGCTGGCGCTTGTTTGTATTCTCAAGAGCGGACCGTTGCCAGCCCTTCCACGGAACACGATCGGGTTGATAAGGAGAGCTATTGATACGTTGACTTTCAGATGGGACGAAGCCAAGGGCATAAGCCGCGAAACGTCACTGCCTTTAGATGGTGAGGAGAGGGTCCGTTGCCTGATGAGAATCGCTTACGAAGTCGGCCCTCTGATTTGTTCAGATGCGGAAGTAATCAAGGCGGTCGAAAAGCAACTGAAGTTGTCTCAGCTTGCGCGAGTTAACATTCGAGACCTTATGACAGAGATCGCTCAGTTCTACGGAATTCTGGTTCCAACAGATGAGTCGACTTGGGAATTTACTCATCGCTGCATGGGTGATTACTTAGCGGCGCGCTTTTGGGTTGAGACAGGAAGATTTCATCCACTCCAGGTACGCGAATGGAATGCGCGCGCGGCGTATGCGGCGTGTATGCTCACCGACGCAACGGGATATCTTGAGGTGGCTTTGAGTGAGTGTGAGGATGTCTCGGTGTTTACGGAATGTCTCTATAACAATGCACCGCTGGACCCTGAACCGATTGCCCGTGCCGTTATATCTCACTACGATAAGTATGGGAAGCGGTTCAGGCATAGCAGGGATAAGAAATGCTTGACCGTAGAGACGGAGGAGGATTTCTACGATCTAGTGGGCGATGAACTCCTTGATTATCTCCTCTTGTTTAGCCTGAGCGGCCGCAAAATTTCTAAGGACCTAATACTCGCCTACGTTCTCGATGAGCTCCGGAGAAGGGGATTCACTTTGGTTCCGACGCTCTATAATCAGCTATGCGTGCGATTCGGGTCGGAAGATTTCCAGCTCTCAGTTGCGCGCCGCGATGGGACCGCGACTTTCAACGTCTCGGAATTCGCTCCGCCAGCGCCGTAGGATCGATACACCTCGCCTCCGCCCCGCCGGAAGGCGTGCGGGGATATGCGATCAGCATCTCTGGGGGATTTTCTAGCCGCACGGCACTTGCGCAGCCGGGCGGGCGGAAGATCCGTGGAGAGGCCAAGCTGCGAATATTTCCGCGCGGGTTTGCGGAATCGTCCGTTCCACTGGAAGCCTGCCGCCATGGTGCGTCCCGTGTGATTCTCCGGCCGGAGCGAAGCGGCGATCCGTCACTTCTCCGGATACGTTCATTATGAGCGGAAGGATTTCAGGAATGGTTTGAAGGACGGTTACCCCGGTATGCGATCGGCGCGGGCGGACGATTTAATGCTCGCAGTGATAGTTTTTTAGCGGGGAGAGGCGGTCGTAAGAGATCGCACGGGCGGTGCCACCTTGAACGATATGAGGGCGAACGGGTCAGCTTGCGTCGTTCAATTCAAGGCGGCGCTCGATCCGGGCTATTCGCTGTTCGAGCCCGAAAATGTCGGCTTCGCGGCGTACGTCATTCTTGAGGAAAGATGCCATGACCTCGTGCGAGGAAATCACCGCCGCTTTCAGCCCGGTCAGCTCGCTTTCTATCTTGTCGAGCCGCACCTGAATGCGCTTCAGATGTTCCAAAACGATATCGGTCATCTCTCCGCCCTACCAAGTTGCTCAATTGAGTCTAACGGAGAAAAGTTAAGAAACACCTGCGACAAAACGCCCGCGCCAGCGGGTCGTAGAGTTGGTCAAACGGGAGATGCGGACGGACCGCGAATACCCCGGTATGTTTCAACATTTATTTGAGTTCTTAACGATTTTTTAAGGTATCGGCCATAGGTTGAATAGTCGTTGTGGTTCTGAAACTGTTGAGGAGGATGAATTGAATCAGTTGCTGGGGAATATGGTGGTGTGCTTTGTCGGCGGGATCGAAGGTGTCACGTCTGTAAATCTGAGCGGGAGGATCGTCGGCGTCGGCGCCGGGCTTGATAAAGAAGCGGAGGTTGATGTCGCCGTCATGGTGTCCGCCGTTGTCCGTCGCCGGGTTCCGGCGCGGGTCCTCAGTTTATAAGGAGGCGGGCATGACGAAGAAATATGAATTGCTGGTCGGCGATTGCTTGAGAGCGGGCGATCGCACGTTGTATCGAATTCGGGCGCTCAGGGATTTCGGGGACGTGAAGCGCGGGGATCTCGGTGGGTACATTGAAAGCGAATCGGCGTTGGCGCATGAGGGTCACGCTTGGGTTCAGGATGTGGCGCAAGTGTACGGGCCACACGGCAGCGTCGGAGGAAATGCGCGAATTAAAGGGGAGGCGTGGATTCTCGGGCGGGTCGATGGGGACGCGGAAGTTTGCGACCTTGTCGTGGTCGGCGAAGATGCGCATGTTGGCGGGCGGACCGTTTTGTGCGGGGATGAGGTTGTTAGAGGTGAGGTGCTGCGGCCGGTGGAGCCGTGCCGCGCGGGTGTTTCGGTACTTGCCGCGAGCCGGTTCGTTCTGCAGACGCTTTAGAAGTCCTCGCGAAGGCGTAAACGGCAGCCGACGACGCTGCGCGGACTCGTCGGGGATGGCGCAGATCGTTGCGGTCTTTTAAACTCTCCGGCAAAGCTAGATCCGGATTCGACTTCAATCCTGCACCTATCCTCCTAGCCGGAGTTGCCCGCGAACTGACATTTTATACGGTTCCACATTCACGTACCTCCGTTGTCGTCGGCCTTCGAACTCAACTGTGAGTGTGGTGTCAGCGAGCGAAAGGTTGAGCCTCTCGATCACTTCTACCGAACCACTCAGTTTCAAATCAGCCACAGCAACGATCCACGCCGTCTCAACGAAAACCTGTCGCTCTGGATTCAAGACGCGGAAAAGTTCCGGGAATCGAGAGCGCTCGACTTTGAAAGGCTGATTTAGACCTTGGATGAGGGCCTCCTGCATCGAATCATTCAACTGCTGAATTGTCGGCGCGCGTTCGTCCGCCTGATATGGATTCTCGTTGAGTAGAAGTCGCCGGACCCTCATCTCAGCGAATTGGTCGGCGCTCGTGTTCCCGGAGCCCACTTCCATAGAACTACTGAAATTGGTTTGAGTAGGAGTGAGAGTTAGATGCCACGTCACCTGTCCATTGACCATACGACGCGTGGCTGCGGTGGGTTTCGCCATCGCTACATCGAAGCCGTAAGCAACGAGGACTTTAGGTCGTTCTTCTCGCAGTTGCGAGAAAAATGGGTCATTATCAGACCCGCGCACCAACACTTCGACTTCGGCTCCCCAGACACAGGATTTCGCTTCGGGAATCACGGCTCTTCCATCCAGCGCGTTGATCAAGACTCGAGGCGAGAGAGCGCACGCTGCAATGTGGCTGGCAACTGGCGAACCGCCAACATTCCGTCCAAGTTTGGCAAGTAATGCGGAACAGATCCCTGACGCTCCTTCCCGTTTGAAATCTAAATAGCCGACGGTGGGCAAGAGACCAGGAATTTCTGTTGAATCGAACCGCACCGGCAAAATGTACTCTACGCCTTTGTCTTTGAGCGCTCTCGCCTGGGCGCTTTGTCGTTCAAGGTTTGTCCAAGTTTTTTCGGCGTACTCCTTCGAAGCAAAGATTACGCAATATCTGGCTTTATTTTGATAAACGTCAGAAAGATGATCGTAAAGGTTCTTGCCCCAGAGTTTCGACTTTTCATCATCGTCATAAAAAACGCTAACACCCGCGCTCTTGAGGCACTCCGCAACGGCAAGGACATGGGACCGTTGCTCGCCTGCGAACGATAGCGCGACATCGAACTCAAACATCACGATCCCTTTCACTTTAAGCCGCGAAAATCAAACCTGTTGAAGGCATTGTAGCTCGGGCCGTGCACGGAGGAGTTCCGACTTGCAGATACATGGGCACGCTCTGTCGCGGGTGTTGGAACTAATGATCGTCATGGTGGAAGCAGCATCAGGATCGAGTACGGAACTAGGCTTGAACCCAGCGCGGAAGCGTCTCATCGTGAAGGCCGCAATTTCTTGACGCTGTCCCGGATCGAGTGCGCGTCGTCTGCGTCCAAACCGCAATCAAGGGCGAGCTTGTAAAACTCTTCCGCAGCATCGCCTGGATTCAAGTGGTGCGAACGCGCGATCCGCCGAGTTGCGTCGCCTAGGGTGAGGGCGTCTCTCGACGTGAACGGACTACCGCAATCGGCAATCTTCTGACGGAAGTTTTCAATGACGGGTTGCGGCAGATCGGGGCCGTAGAGGAAATAGCGCAAATATTTTACGAAATTCCCATGGCGAAAAATGGCATCGCCGTGCGTCCCGTTCCTCTCGAAAACCTGACGGCGCGAGAGCCCATGTCCACCGACGAAGTACTTCGGGTCCGTGAAGAATTTAATCCGGGCTTCGGGGATCGCGCTCCTTTGCAGCAGCGAGTGGGTCAGCTCGTACATAGCGTCGGCGACGGGCCTCCAGGAATCCGCGTCATGCGATCTGGCGGACGGATTGAAATCAATCCGGGAAACTAGGTCCCTCTCTCTTTCCGTTAGGTCGATAGCCAAGTTAGTCACGGCAGCATGCATGAATTGAGTTTCGCATTATGTTCGCCGCGGCGCAACAGCACTACCTTCCGCGCGCGCAGCACACGTGGGCGCGCGCGCCCGTGCCTGCGCTTAGCTGCGGAACAATCAAGATGGTAATATTCTGCCTTCCGCTAAATGCGATTCAAAATCACCACTGAGATCGCCGACTTGGCTCAATACCTGGTAGACAGCAGCCATTTCAAATTTGAATTAGCCTACCCAATCGCTGCCAAAGTTGAACTTTCGGATCGCTACCCGGATGGACAGCCGCCGAAGATAACCGGCAGTGCCGTGTGTGTCGCCACAACTTTGGGAGCGATCGAAGACAAAGAAATCGCCTCCGAAATTTCCAAGGCGTTGTCAAAGTCGCTGGGCGGGGGATGGGCAAATTTCAAAGGTATCCATCAGGAGAGAATGCNNGCAATCGACTTTTTTTATGGTCCGTTGTGGAGATTAATGCAATCGACTATCGCGATGGTCAGATGGCGGATCGGGGCAGCGATGGGGGCCACCGACCCAGGTCGCGAGCTGAGGGAATATCTCTCTGAGGACGGGGAGACCTGGAGTCAGATTTTTACCGCGAGAAGCGCTACGCTTCGTTACGGGATTCCGTTCAAAAAAACTGAAGCGTCTGCCGCACTTCAACAGGAGATCGTAGATTTGGTAAGCCAAATCGGTGAAGAACCCCTGGGGCGCCAACTGTTCCGCGAGGCTTGGAATCTGCGATTCTCTAATCCCAGAAGCGCACTTGTCATCGGCGTTGCGGCGGCAGAGGTTGGATTGAAAAAGCTTATCGGTGCCCTGGTGCCAGACGCTCAGTGGCTCGTTGATGAGATTCAAGCACCTTCACTCGGTAAGATGTTGCGAAAATATCTACCGACATTGCCCATCAAAGGGGGGCTCGTTGGCAAGACGATCCGGCCACCGAGGCAGTTAATTAGTTGTTTGGAGAAAGCGGTTGAATTGCGAAATAAGGTCGTGCACGTCGGCGAGTTGCCGCCGGGCCCCGATGATCTCGAGAGGATTTTGCGGGCCGTGAACGATTTTCTTTGGATTTGTGACTGCTACGCCGGACAGCTTTGGGCTGTGCCGAATATCTCAGTAGAAACGCTATCAGCTTGGGAAGATGAATAGACGCGACGCAAGATGTGCCAACGACGAGACACTGTCGTGGATGATTGGAAAATCGTCGATGAGTATCGGGGTATGGTCCGAAAAAAAGTGGCGCGACTTTTCTCCAAGAACTACAAGCACCCTCCGTGCAAACCGGATGTTAACAACTCTTGGTTTATAGTGCGCTCTCCACGGTTGTGTATTTGGCGTGGCATCGCATGCACGGGTGGGTTCCATGGATTCTGCGTTTCGGAACGGTCTTACGGCTTCGAATGAAGATTCAAATCCCGACAGACACAGCGCGCTCGTGATGCGCAATATTAGCGTCCGGGGACGCCGAACAAGCATCCGGTTGGAACCGCAAATATGGGATACGTTGGCGGAAATTTGCCGCCGCGAATTCTGTACGCCGCACGATGTGTGCAGCTATGTGGCCGACCTCAAGCCGCCTCACGGTTCGTTGACCTCGTCGCTGCGGGTTTTCATTCTCGATTATTTCCGGACATCGGCGACGGAGGACGGGCACAATCGGGCGGGGCATGGGCAGGGCATGTTTTTGTCGCAGCAGCGGGAACGGCGGGAGATGCGTGCCGTGAAGGCGGATGGGCTGAACCGAAATTCTCCAGATGCATTGAAGCTCAGCATGGAGCGCGCGAAGAATGGGCCTGGGCCGACCTGAGAGCAGTGAGGTCGTTCCTGCGGGAGCCGCGAGGGTCCTGCTCGCGAGCGGCAGGATCGTCCTACTGGTCGGTGAAATTGAGGCGCGTCTCGATGCAGTCTACCTTGACTTTCAGGGTGGCGACGGTGCGTTCGTTAATTGTTCTTCCGGGCTCTCCGAGTTCGCGTAACCGCGCCGAGCGCGTCGCTGGCGGCCATGGTATATGCCTCGGACGTCAATTACTCGGTTATGGAATTATCTTAGAAAATGAGAGCGTCACCGCTGTATAATCCGCCGTGCCAACTTCGCCGAATTTCCGATGTTTTCGCGACCCGGCCTTCTCCCTTTGGCAATCTGCAATCCACTCCACGCTTCTCAAACAATCTGTTCAGGGCAGAATCACCCTTACTCAAGGGCGCCGCGGACTGGGCGTCACGGCGGACCATCCTTTCATGGTCGCTTCGGCCCAAGCGATACAACAATTGCAGAACGCCCCGCCATCCGCTCCGGCAACTGCGCGCGGTGCCGGTCCCGTCGGAACGATCCTTGAATGCGCCAAACTCGCAGCCGAGATCGCATGGGATGAAATGTTCAATCCCAACAAGGTCCCCGCTCTTAAGAACGAACTCGCCAAATCCACTTGTGATCCTTTCTGGATAGAATGCCTCACCGCGTATGAAGCATTCCTGGCCTCGGGCCAAAAGCAGCCTTACACCGTCTACACCGACATCAATCAGTATGTGCTGACAAGCTGCTTCCCGGACACCGCGAAAATTGCGATCATTGGTGATTGGGGCACGGGGATGAATGATGGCCTCGTCTTGCTCCAACAAATCGCCGCTAACTTCGCTCCTAGTGTTTTGATACATGTCGGTGACATCTACTACGCCGGCTTGCCATCAGAAGATTCCGGTAATTTCACAGCGTTGATCGACGAAGTGTGGCCCAAAAACCCTCCGCTTGTCTTCACCCTCGACGGTAATCACGACCGCTATGCCGGCACAGGGGGTGGTTACTATCCGCTAATCGCGAGTCTCAACAAGGGCGTGGGGCTTCCGCAGCCCAACAGCTATTTCGCTCTGCGCAACAATTTCTGGCAATTCGTCGCGATGGACACCGGCTATCATGACACCGATCCGTGGACGGTAGCCTCCAACCTGACATACCTCGAACAAAGCGAAATCGACTGGCACCTCGACAAGATCCGAAACAACGGTGCGGGCGTCGACAGTTCCATCAATCCAAGCGGCGTTCGTGGGACGATCTTGCTTTCGCATCACCAGCTCATATCCTTCACCGGCGTGGGGAACAACACGGCCGGTCAGCCCTTGGCGGTCAATCCGAATCTCGCCAAGGCTTTTTCGCCCGTCTTCAACCTGATTGATTTCTGGCTATGGGGTCACGAGCACGATTTGTGCATCTTCGAGCCGTATTCGATGGGTCCAGGGCAGCCGCTTCCGACCTGCCGGTGCGTAGGCGCCAGCGCGGTTCCAATGTTCACGCCAGAAGCAACTTCACCCTCCAACCTCGTGATTCCGCCGTCCGAATCCGCTCCACCACAAATCGTCCCGGGTACGGCCCTCAGCAACAACGGCACTGTCTTCAATCATGCTTATGCGATCGTGACGTTGGAAAATGCCACGCTCTCAATCAATTACTATCAATTCGATAGCACGGAGGCGACGCCGGGCGATCCTCCGGCACCGACGGCGCTCGCCTACAGCGACAAGGCGGTGGGCCACGCGCCACAAAATCCTTGATCCGTGGAGCGGCAACGCCTCACAGACTCAATGAATACGTCAGCGGAACGCGCGCGCCGCTTCTTGCTTGGCAACGAAATCCCGGAGCGCTTCCAGCAGCATGTCCTGTTGAGATCGGCGGAGATCGACCTTCAGCTTTTGAAACGACATGAGGATGGGATCGCCGGGGTCGAAATATCCCCCCACGTGCAGCTTTGCATAACGGCTCGACGTGCTCGCGGCCCTGGAGACGCGTACGACCTCGGCTGGCGCCGGAATCTCCCTTTGCACCACCGGTTCCGGCGGAGCGTGCTGCTCATCGCGAACCGGCGAGAGAATCGAACGTCTACCCATGAGCAACCTCCCTCTGCGCCTTCAAAGCGTCAGCTGTGCACACCTGCAATTGTGCACAAACCCAATCCTGCAGTTCTGATATTTCTTGAGCGGCCTTCCCGTACGGTTCGTTTTCAACGACCGCCCTGCCGAGAGGCCACGCAGCGCGATAGGCGCTTCGTTCACGAAGAACTGTGGGAACTGCGGCGAGCCCAGCCGCGTCAACGATGGCTTTGGCGTCATCAATGAGGGTGGTTGCGCTAGGTGGGACCGCGTTGAATATTACAAACGCTGGCACTCCTGCCGATTTGATGAGCTGGGCCGTCCGGCGGATCGCATCCAGATCAACGAGGCTGGGCCGACAAGGTATCAGGACCAGATCGGCGGATTGTGCAGCCGTCAAGGCCTGCGGGCCTGCGGCTGGAGGCGTGTCGATAATGGCGACGGAGAAACCGTGTGCGGCTGCGGCGGTAAGCCCGTCTGGGAGCCTGCGCTCCGTCAAAAACTCGACATGGGGAAACTCATCTTGGCGACGATCTGCCCATATGACGGCGCTCTCCTGAGGGTCTAGGTCGAAAAGAGCGGTCCTAAATCCGCTGGCCTGCATGGATGCCGCGAGATTAACGGCCACGGTGGTTTTGCCGACGCCGCCNNCTTTGAGGTTGTGATGGATTCGCGGATTCGTCAACGTGCTCTCAAGAATGTGTTGATGGTTTGAGCCATGCGATCGAGGAAGAATTGCGCGATCGTTTCTGAGTTGGCGTGTGCACAACTTCAAATGTGCAGAAAAAATGTGCACAACCTCACTCGTGCAAGAGTTCAGTCATTCAGTTGTGCAGTTGTGATGGACATCTACCCGTGCCGTTCGTCGACGGCCGGAGCGCCAAAAAGTAGTCCCGTAACATTATCTTTCCAGACCTCAGCGCGGCGGATATAGCGAAGAGCGATGTCGTGCGAGCGGTGACGGGTTTGCGCCATGATGTCCTTGAG
>PMAA01000171.1 GCA_003152355.1 Acidobacteriota bacterium
GAAACGGTTCGGACGAGCGCGCAATTCCGGCGGCGCACGTTTTTGCGATGACGGGATACCATCCCGATTTTGAGTTCCTCGAGACGCTAGGCATTCGCCTCGATCCGGAGACGCGCAAGCCTGCATGCAATCCCAAAACGCTCGAAAGTAATATCGCGGGAATGTATGTTGCGGGCGTGATTGTTGGCGGTAGATTCACCGGCGAGATTTTCATTGAGAACGGCCGATTCCACGGGAAGCAAATTATTGCGGCCATCACCGGCAAGCACGTGCCGTTAGGCCCGGCGCCCGTATCTCCGCCGGGAGAATGATCTCATGGGCTGCGCAGCCGCAACGCGGTCGCCGCGAATCACGTAGCAGGTACAGCGTTGGCCTCGACTGCTCAAGGTTGCTGCGCCTTCCCGTCTCTGCTAAATTCAATCTATGGCATCGATCATCGGAGAAGTCGGCGCAACTTTTTCGACCCTCGTGAAGGGCTTCAGCGTGACGCTGAAGACGATGTTTCGGAAACCCACGACGGAGATTTATCCCGACGGACCGGTTCAGTTTCAGTCGCGTTATCGCGGGATTCACGTTTTGCATCGCGACGAGAACGGCCTCGAAAAATGTGTCGGCTGTTTTCTCTGTGCCGCTGCGTGTCCCGCGAATTGCATTTACATCGAGGCCGCCGAAAACACTGCCGCAAATCGCATATCGGCCGGCGAGCGTTACGCACGCGTCTACAATATCGACTACTCGCGCTGCATCTTTTGCGGCTATTGCGTGGAGTCTTGTCCTACGGATGCAATTACGCACGGCCACGACTTTCAGCTCGCGCCATATAACATCAACGAGTTGATCTATCGCAAAGAGCAGCTTGTTGAAAAGGGTTCGCTTAAAAACCTTCAGGCCCAGAATTCTCCCGCGCCCGCGGCTTCTCGTTACTAGACTTTTTTTTCATTCTCGTATCTTTTTGTAATCGCACGCGTCCGCGTAAAGACTCCGCTGGCAAATCAAGCAGGTGCACGTGTGGCGCCCGCGCCGTTCCGCGTTCGGCGAACTGGTGATGATGGACAGTTCGCCCTTCCGCTTGCTGGAGGATCGCGGCCCCGCCTGCCATCTGATCGCGATGATCGACGACGCCACCAGCCGCGTTTGGGGCGGTTTCGTGGAACACGATTCCAGTGAAGAAAATCTCCTCACCTTGGAGGGCTGGCTGGAGCGATACGGGCGGCCGTTGGCCCTGTATACCGATAAAAACGGCCTGTTTGCGACTTCCCGGCCGGTGCAGTGGCATGAGCAACTGCGCGACTAGTCCTCGCGGACCCAATTCGGCCGGGCCCGGGCCGAACTCGGCATCGAGTGGATCGCGGCGCACAGTCCACAAGCCAAAGGGCGCAACGAGCGGCTGTTCGGCACACTGCAAGACCGGCTGGTGAAGAAATACGTCTGGCGGGAATCACTACGATCGAGCAGGCCAATCGCTTTCTGGAAATCACCTTCTGGCCGTTCTGGGACCAGCGTTTCACTGCGCCACCCACTCGGGCCAGCAACGCCCATCGGCGTCTGGAACGGACTTATCCCCTCGAGCAGATTCTACGCGTGCGCGAGGCGCGCACCGTCGCTTCCGACCACACGGTGAGATGGAAGGGCGAGCGCTAGGGTGTGCGACGCGAAGAAGCCTGCGCCGGACTACGGGGCGCGCCCGCGCCGACATCGAACGGCGGCTCGATGACTTGCACTGGCTGCGCTTCCGCGACCGTTACCTGCCGCTGCACCTTTGTCCAAAAATCCCGCGACCGGCAAGTCCTTCCGGCCTATGGCCTCCAGGCCTTGCCGGTCCAAGATCAAGACTCGAAACCAGAATCAAAACCAAATACAGCCCTCCTCCCAGTGACCCTTGGAGAAAATCATGGAAGTGGATATTTCTATCTGGCGAAAAACCGGACATTTCTACTTTGCGTTGACACAATTCAGATTTGATGAGCGATATCCTCGCGTCTGACGGAATCGCATCGAGGATTCCGTCCTCGGAGAGCAACAGGCCAGCCAGCCTGCGGTAGCGTAGGGACGCCGCGCGCGATCATCTCCTTATATTCATGACGCGCATTCGACAGAATCCAACAACGCTTGCGATGAAAATGATTTGCTCTGCGCCGGCGGCGATTTTCATGCATCCCGAACCTCCTCCTTCTTTGAACTCATCGTTTGCTCCATCGCCTCTTTCGCGCCTCGAGTATCCGACTTCTCCGCCTCGGTAATTTATAGATTATGGTTGGTGTGGCGGAGCGAGAAATAACAGTGCGATCGAGGAATGGGGGATGAAGCAGGTTGTCGGTAGGAGAGGGACGTTCTGACGCTGAGGGGGAAACTGAAATTTGTCAGACGTTTGCTTATGACAAAAATAGTGGATGGAGAAGCTGGCACATCTTCGGTCAAATTTGCCTTCCAGACATAAACAGAATTGAGAAGGCATAGTTGGTGGAGAAGAGAATTGGTGACGTTCGGGGAGGAGGAGGCGCGTTACCAAGAGAGATAACCGAGAACATAGTGCGCAACGCGTCGCCAGAGCTGACGACGAAAATAAGCTAAGGATTGGATAGCTCCCGATGGAAAAAAATCGGAAGGACGGACCCAAACGAAGAAGACGGTGGCTGTGAACGGAGGCGTGGACACGGAACGAATAACGAATCACTCCTTGAACGAAAGAAATCTGCAGAGGGTCCGAAGGTGACCGCAGCAGTTGAAGAGACGCCCTATCGCGCGGAGTGCCAATGAAGAAGGGCGCTCTTGTATTCAGCGCGGAGGATTTGTTTGCAGCACTTTGATGGGTCAAACGAACAGCGCCGGGGAGCGTAAGCGTGCATGACGGCAATCCGCGAAAAATGGGTGGGAGAGTTGATGTTAGAAGCCGCGAGCGCGCCTGCGAAGGACGCGGCGCGTGCGGAATAGACTCGATCGTCGTGCGACGGCCTGGTCGTCGGCCCTTTGCGGAGGTGCCGGGCGCAGGGAATCGCCCATTGCGCAGGGCGATGGCAACGGCAACGGAACTGGAAGAGCTGGCGGGCAATATTCAACGGAATATTCAATATTTTGACACCGCGCGGCAAGGGCGCGCTTTCTGCGGATGCGCCGCTGAAGGGGCGGAAGAGACTTCAATTGAGCGCCGGGACTTTCGATCGCCACAAATTCGTCGAAGCGAGTTCGTGGATCGCGGCGCCGGTGATCGAGAGCCCATCGAGCCAAACGCGCTTCAACTTCGGCTTCGATCCATTGGTCGGTTACTTCTTGTAGTTGGCGGCGGAGCCTGGCGGCGGCATCCAGGCGCGCGAGTTCGTAGGACTGAAGAGAGATTTGCGAGCACGTTGCGATGAAATGAAACGGCGGCTTCGCATCGCTCATTTTAGGGGCCCCCGATGGTGCGCCGTCCGCGTCAAGAGCATGACGGTGTATTAGCTAGTTAATAGTACCTGTATCGATATAAACCGCGATGGGACTGCCTGTAAACTAACGGGCGGCGTCAAGGCGAACGGGTGTGCCCAGACGCCGCAATAGTGAGCACGATGACTGCCATGAGGATGATTCAGCCAGCAATCGTATCAGAGCGGGCGACTCATACGCGCGCAACACGCGTTTGCAGTCAGCGACTTCCGCACGAACCGCAAATTGCCCGCGACGAGCAGAAAGATCTCGCGCATCAACGCAGACGAAAAAACCGCGAATACATGCGGCGCTGGCGCACAAGCCCGGAAAATCGTGCGAAAGAAAAGCGCCGCTTCGCCGGTATGCAATGGCAGCGAAAGTTGGAGCGCGCGACACAGCAGCCGCGCGAAGGCGAAATTCGTACGTGCGCGTACTGCCGTCAGGAATCCGTGATGCGGATCGACCGACTGCGGCCCACGGAAAACGGTTTCAAGAAAGTCGAGTTACCGTATTGCGGACATTGTTGAGGCCGCAGTCGTCGGCGCGGGGCGACAGCGAAACAGGGAAACTGAGATTGTAGATTCGGCATTTGAGGAGTTGAAAGGCGAATGCGAGGGAACGATTTCAACGTTGGCCTGCGAGGCACGCTCTTTGAAGCGAAGCACTACGCGCGCATGAGCTCGGCGGTGTGGCTTTACGGTTGGCTGATCCTGCGGCAAACGAGGCAGGACGGAACGACGGGCTGGGTGCTCGGGGGCAAGCCGATCAGCTACCGCGAAATCGAAGAGGAGACGGGCTTCGAGCCGAGGACGCTCGAACGCTGGATGCGCATCCTGCGCAAGGAAGGCTACATCGAAACGCGGACGGCGCCGGGCGGCGTGATTGTGCAAATCACGAAGGCGAAAAAGTTCTCGCGTGAGCCTGCAGTACGCAATTTTGCGGAGGGGGTCCGCAGAAATGCGGATGTGGGTACGCAGAATTGCGGAGACAGTAGCACTCAAAAGGCTGAAATGTCAGAACTTCCATCGCGGATAGGTAGTGGATACGTAGTGGGAAAAGAGAGAGGCAAAGGCAAAAGCTTCTGTTTAGGAAAAGCAACTACGGAGGTATCTCGGCACGGGGGTGCAGCTTCTGCGACGAATACGCAATTTCCGCAGGGACGAGAAGCGTCGCTCGTGTGGCGAAACCTCAAGCAAGAATTTGTGCGCCGTGAATTGAGAGCCGGTGAAGGACCGCAGGTACGCCGACGCGGCGATGAAGAAAGCGAAGCTGTATGAACAGCGCATGGGGAAAATTCAGCAAATGAAGCGGCGAGACATCGTCGGACGCGAGGTTACGTTTGGCGCGCCGATCCCGCGCGGCTGGCGGATGGCGTGGTACGAGCCGCAGAAGCGGGTGGCCGTTTATTTTCCGACGCCTCTGCATTGGCTGGCTGGAGCCGCGCGGGAAATCGTGTGGCGAATCGGCATCGCGTGGAACGTATCGCGGCGCGAGCGGCACGAAAGCCAGGAAATGCAGCGCACGTTTCGCGAGCGCCAGCGGCTTGCCGAGGAATATGCCGCGGGCTACCTCGTTGGCTGGCACGAGTGCCTCGACGCATGCCTGGAAGCGCTCGAGTGCAATCCTCAATCAGGGAATCTGCATTCGAAAATGAAGCGCGAGAACTGAACTCGACGATGTCTATCGGAAGGAGGCGCGAAGATGTTTAAGCCGCAGGAAGTTTTCGAGGTGTGCTATGGCAGGTATTGCGGCCTGCGAAAATGGCTCGGTCGCAGAACCTCCGCGGTGAATCTCAAGCGTCCGTCGGGCGGCTACGTCTGGCGGCCTGAACGCGCACGCGCGGCGGAATATATCGCCGATTTCGAGAAGGGCGCGGAAAGAGCATTGCGCCGGCCGGAGTGGAAAGGCCGGCGGAAGCTATTCGCAATTTATTTCCTGCGAGGCGTCGAATACAAGCGGGCGATCGCGCTGGTAGGCGTGTCCGAAGGCACGTTCGATTATTGGT
>PMAA01000014.1 GCA_003152355.1 Acidobacteriota bacterium
GCTCGTTCCACACGTCCCACGCAAGAATGCGGTCATCCTTCGCGAAAGCTCCCACCACGCCGTGCACATACGCCTTCAGCCGTGGATATTGGTTTGCGTCCGCTAGGGCCGCCGCCCCGGGACTTTGCACCCAACCGGAGTTATGAATCCCCGGAATCGGGGGATGCTGCAGGCCTAGATGAGGTAACGGGTCCCAGCATGAATCGAAGAGTACGAATATCGGACGGATGTGATGCCGCGATGCGATGGTCAANNACATCTCCAACTGGTTGATCGCCGACTTGGGAACGTAATTGCTCCCTACGAGCCAAGGCTGTTGTGCGTACCAGGCGTTAGCTCTCTGCTCTGGCCAGCGCGCTTTTTGCGCCTCCGCCACGGTCGCGTGCAAGGCTACCGCGATTAGCACTGCCGCAATGAAAACGGATTTGAATTTCTTCACAGTGGGAACTCCGCTTGCAATTATATGCTTGAATTTCAGGGCCTTCACGATAGGNNCTTCTACCTTTATAGAACTTACCAGGACTTGGCCATATTGTTTACGATTCTTTCGAGTTAGTGACTTTACGGCAAAAGTTTCAGCGTCATGGATCGAAAATCGATGTGCACCTCTCGCGCCTGACTCAGCACGTCCAAGCCGAGAAGTCCGTGATGGAAATCATCACCCACAGGTTTCGAAAAAACCCGGGCCGGCCGCAAAGATGTTTCTAACCCTCCGACTCGTAAGCGTATCTCTGGCAATTCTGCCGTTTCCCTTTCATTTGAACCCGCGATCCCTGTCAATGTCCGCTTGCCCTTCCTCGCATGCTCTTTGATGAGAGCAACAAAGTCTTCCGCGAATCGAGTCCAAAGTTCGGTGCCCGCTTGGTTTCCCGTATCTAAGATGAAATCGAGATTGTGGCCTTCAAAATCCGCTCGCACAACCGGGCTGAAGCCGTCAAAGAACAGGTTTCCAGCAGTATTCGCCGGAGGACGAGTTGAATGCCCGATCTCGAACGTCCCGTCAGATTTCCACCCGATGGCCTGGAACGCGAGTACAACCGGGAGCCCCACCAGACCTCGATTGCCTGGCGATAGTTCGTCACTGGGCAACTGCGTATCCGGCAAGACAACGAACGCAACACTATGGAGTTTCACATTGCCAAGGGTAAGTTCATCGACAACCGCGGTGCGCACAGACGTGATGTTCGCGTCAGTATCTGCAGCCTGGACGACAGGTTCCTCTACCGTCACACCCAGAAAGTGTGCCTCTGACTCGCTCATCAACGAGACGTTGAGGTCGGTATCGAGCGCCCAGTGCACCGTCTTGCCGTGGATGGAGACGGGAAGAACAATACCGTCTTCGCCGACTTCTGCGCTGATCGTGGTCACCAGAAACTTGTCGACGGATTGATTTGGATAGGGGCTAAATGACGCGTACATGGACTGCACATTCTTGACGTCTGGTCGATCCGGCTTGATCCTTAGCATCGAGTCAAACTGCTCGACCACGTCTCGGTACCTGCCGGAGCGGCCGTACAGATACCCAAGCATTTCGTGCGCTTCGATTGCGTCTTGGGAGTCGGGCGCGCGATGAATGGCCCGGCGAAGATATTTTTCCGCAGCTTCGCGATTATTGAACGCCGAAGCCACCGCACCCAGATACAATTCGGGGACACTTTGTTCGTTGCGGTTGATTGCGTCACGAAGATCGAACCAGCGGTGTTGCTCATACAACAGTTTGAGCTCAGGCTTTTCGCCTGCCGTTGCCGACGCGCTGAGGACTAGCATCGCAACCAATACTCTTCTGACCAGATTTCTCATGGTCCCGGAATCCTCTCCAGTTCCGCCAGAAAACATACTAGTTATAATGGTTTACGAAACCCAGTCCATCTTTATCGATAGGCAATGTTGCGACGCCGGATTAACCCGTTAGGGAAACATTTGTCAGTTTGATGGTGTCGTACCAAACATCAGAATGCGTTTCTGCGTCACTTTTGGGAGACGTCTGTGACCAAAAGAGAGACTGGATTTCTTCTCATCGGCCTTGGCTTCGGCCTCAGGTTCGCTATTGCGGCCATCGTCGAACTCCGAGTCTTCGGGCCATGGCCACCTTGGCAATGTTCCGTTGCCGGCGCAGCGCCAAATGCATGTACCGTCGTCTCCAGTCCGCATCACATCGTGCTGCGGCTTGCGCTGCTTCCCCCAGCAAGAAACGCAGCAGAGAACTGCCTTGCTTGGTGATGTGGCCTAGTCGTTGATGGCCCGCACTGGAGTCCTCGCATGGAATCAGTCCGACATAGCTACCGATCTGCTTGCCGCACTGAAATCGTTCCACAGTCCCGATGATCAGCACGAAGGCCAGCGCCGTCAGCGGGCCCACACCAGGATGCGTCATGAGCCGCAGCGCCTCGGGCCACTTCCTGGCTTCCCGCTCGATCGCTGCGGTTAGCTCTTCGATGCTGGGGTTCATCCGGTCCAGCAGCTCGAGCAGATCTCTCCGGCGCCGCGATGCCCACGGTGCGAGCGGAAGCTTGTCCAGCTGTGAGCGCCCTGCTTCGCTCCACAGCTTTTTCTTCCGTCGCTGGCCTTCGTTCATCGCCAGAGCCTGCAGTTGATTCATGATCCGCGTCCGCATCTGCACCAGCCGATGCCGGTGCCACAGCAGTTGTCGCAGGTCCCGATTCTCCGGACTGGGTACCCAGATCCGCGGAAAATTATTTTCCCGCAGCAGTCGCAGCAGCAGTCGGGCGTCCTCACGGTCGGTCTTCTGCTTGCGGACCCGCTTGGTTTTGATCTTTGCCGCATCGCCGATCCACAACTCAATGCCCAGTTCTGCCAGTAACCGCTCGAACCAGCGCGTATAGCCCGTGGCCTCGATCCCTACTCGCACGCTGACTCCCCGTGACGCCAGTTCCCGGTAAAACTTCTCGGCTTCTCCCTCACTGTGGTTCAATTGCCGTTCCTCATACTCTCCCGTTTCTGTGTCCACCAACGCGATGTATTGGTCGCTCGGGTGATAATCCGCGCCTATAATGATCATGTTCGGCTCCTTTCTCCCGAGCCTTTGGTCATCGACAAACCACAGTCTACTCGGGTCTAAGGAGCCGACGTTGTTATGCAATCAAGTGAAGTGCTACTTCAAATCTCCGGTTTCCCGACATACCAGGCATGTTCGAATTGCTTCCGGCTTGCTCGTTTCTCAGGCATTGAGCTTGTGGTTCGCCAAAACCTCA
>PMAA01000210.1:0-12180 GCA_003152355.1 Acidobacteriota bacterium
TGCGCATCGGCGTGAATGGCGGGTCGCTCAATCAAGAGTTGGTGATGGAAAAGATGCAGGAGAATACCGACAAGGATTTGGGGCGAACGTCGGAAGAAATTATCAACGAGTGCATGGTGCTTTCCGCGCTGCAATCCACCGAGCTGGCGATTGAGAATGGATTGCGGAAAGATCAGATTATCATTTCGTGCAAAGTTTCGCGGCCGAATGATTTGATCGCGATTTATCGCGATCTCGCGGCGCGCACCGATCAGCCGCTGCATTTGGGATTGACGGAAGCGGGGATGGGCGCGAAGGGCTTGGTGTGGTCGTCGGCATCGATGGGCGTGCTGCTCAGCGAAGGAATCGGCGACACGATTCGAATTTCGCTGACGCCGCGGCCGGGCGGAGATCGCCGCGATGAAGTTTATGCGGCGTGCGAATTGCTGCAAGCGCTGGGGCTGCGATCGTTTGCGCCGAGCGTGACGGCGTGCCCCGGATGCGGGCGCACGACGAGCTCGACATTCCAGGAATTGGCCGAGAGCATCCAAAATTACATTCGCGACAAAATGCCGGAGTGGAAAAAGGATTATTCGGGCGTCGAGGAGCTGAAGCTGGCGGTGATGGGCTGCATCNNTACGATCAGCTTTCGGCGGCGTTTCAAAAGCTGGTGGACGATTACGTGGCGACGAAATATTCGAAGCGCGATCCTGAGGCAGTGATTGCCGAATCGAGCGTCCCTCATGCAGCCGCCTCGCCCCTTCGCGTCATCGCGTAGTCGAGAGTATCGTCCGGGGCTAAAGCCCATTGAGGTCGAAGCTTTCTTTCGCTGGACTGANNGCTGAAGCAGGGGGCTCCCACCCAGAGGCAAGTAACGCTCGCCAGCCTGCTCCTCCCGCTGAAGCAGAGGGCTTCCGCCCAGAGGCCCGCAGGGGCGCGCTTCGAAAGGCACGCAACGCGCGCCAGCCAGCCCTCCCGACGCAGCAATCCCCTCTCTCTTGGTGGTCGATGAGTTCCGCCCCCAATCGAGCTTCGGACGCCGCGCCGGCGCGCGCAGGGAATCTCGGATTTTGGAGCCTCATCGTCACGCAGTTTCAGACTGCGTTTAATGATAATGCGCTGAAATTTCTCGTTATTTACATCGTCCTCGCGATGAACTTGCCGCAGTCGCGCCGCGACATCCTGATTCCCGTTGTTGGCGGACTTTTTGCGATTCCCTTCATTCTGTTTTCGATGGCGGGAGGAAATCTTGCGGACCGATACAGCAAGCGGAGCGTAACGATCGGAACGAAAACTCTCGAGATCGGCGTCATGCTCTTCGCCGTGCTCGCGCTTTATCTTCGCAATCTGCCACTCGAATGCGCCAGCGTATTTCTCATCAGCTCGGAAGCGGCTCTTTTTGGGCCGTCGAAGTACGGATTGCTGCCGGAACTGCTCCCTGATAAGCGGCTTTCTTGGGGCAACGGGACCATCGAACTCGGCACTTTTCTCGCGTCGATCGCTGGCACGGTGGCCGCGGGATATCTTGTCGGCTGGTACTTCGGGCGGGAGCAAATCGCGGGTCTCATTTTGCTGTGCGCTACGCTAGCGGGATTCGCGACGAGTTTTGGTATTTCGCGCGTGCCTGCCGCCGATCCGGAAAAGAAGTTCCGCTGGAACCCGCTTGGCGATCTTGTCGCTCAGACGCGCGTGATTGCTTCGGACCGCGTTCTGTCGTGGGCCGTTCTTGGCAACGCTTACCTGTTTTTTCTAGCTACGCTTTTGCAGTTTACGATCGTGATTTACGGCCATGATATTTTGCGCGTGGACGACGCGCACGTCAGCAGATTGCAAGCCGCGGTGGCGATCGGAATCGGGCTTGGCAGCTTTGTGGCCGGATATCTTTCTGGCGGAAAGATCGAATACGGATTGATTCCTCTCGGCGCCGTCGGTATGACGGTTTTCGCGGCGATCCTCTATCGTCCCGGCCAGACGATGGCGAGTTCCGCCGTGCATCTCTCGCTGCTGGGCTTTTTTGGCGGATTTTTCATCGTCCCGATGGGCGCTCTCATCCAACATCGGCCGCCGCCGAAACAAAGAGGGGGCGTAATCGCCGCGGCAAATTTGTATTCGTTCGTTGGAATTCTGTTGGCGGCGCTTGCGTATTCCCTGTTTACTGCCGGATTTCACCAGACCCCGGCCGGCGTTTTTCTTGATGGTGCGGTGCTCACCGCGCTGGCCACGGTGTTCGCGATCTGGATGCTGCCGGATTCGCTGCTACGGCTGGTGATGTGGATGGCGACGCACACGATTTACCGGATTCGCGTCACGGGCCGCGAGAATGTGCCGGGGCGCGGCGGGGCGCTTTTCGTGGCGAATCACATTTCGCTTGTCGATGCGCTGCTGCTGATTGCTTCCACCGATCGCGCGATTCGATTTCTGATCTTCGAGGATATTTACAATCATCCGGTGATTAAGCCGTTCGCGAAATTGATGCATGCGATTCCGGTTTCGTCGCAGCAGCGGCCGCGCGAGCTGGTGGCCGCGCTGCATCAGGCGAGCGAGGCGATTCGCAATGGCGAGATCGTTTGCATTTTTGCCGAGGGGCAAATCACGCGCATCGGAAATTTGCTGCCGTTTCGGCGCGGATTCGAGCGCGTGATGAAAGGCGTCGACGCGCCGATTGTGCCGGTTTGCCTAGATGGAGTTTGGGGCAGCATTTTCAGTTTCGAGATGGGGCGATTTCTTTGGAAGCTGCCACGGCGATTTCCGTATCCGGTGTCGGTGAGCTTTGGCAAGCCGCTCGCGTCCACGACAACGGCATTCGAAGTGCGCCAGGCTGTGCAGGATTTGCAGAGTGACGCGTTTCAATTTCGGCGGCGGTGGCTGCGGCCTCTTGGGAAATCGCTCGTTCGGACGGCGCACCGGCATCCGCTGCGATTTGCCATGGCGGACATGCGCAGGGCGCGCGTTAAATGGGGCGCGGTGCTGCTGAGTTCGATATTTTTGGCGCGGCGATTGAAGAAATTGTGGGCGGGGCAGGAAATGGTGGGGATCTTGCTGCCGCCGTCGGTGCCGGGTGCGTATGTGAACTTCGCAGCAGTTCTTTGCGGCAAGATTCCCGTAAATTTGAATTACACGGCGTCGAACGAGACGCTGGCTTCGTGCGGCGCGCAATGCAAGCTCGAAACGGTGATTACGACGCAGTTGCTTCTCGATCGACTGCCGGTTAAGCCGCCAGGACGCACCATTCTCATCGAGGACGTTGCGGCGAAGCCTGGTTTTGGCGAGCGGCTCGTCGCGCTTCTATTTTGGGCGCTTCCGCCGTCGCTGCTCGAGCGCCTGCTGAGCGGAAAACGGCCGGCCAGGCTCGATGATCTCGCGACGATTATTTTTTCGAGCGGAAGTACGGGCGATCCGAAGGGCGCGATGCTCACGCATTTCAACATCGCGTCGAACATCGCGCAGATGGATCAGACGTTCATGCTGAACCGGCATGACACGCTGCTTGGCGTTTTACCGTTCTTTCATTCGTTCGGGTTCACGGTGACGATTTGGCTTCCAGCAGTGCTGGGCGTGGGCGTGGCGTACCACCCGAGTCCGATTGATGTAGGCCCCGTCGGCACGCTGGTGCGGGAGTACCGCGTGACATTTCTCGTGTCAACGCCAACGTTTCTCCAGCATTACATCCGCAAAATTTCGCCGGAAGATTTTGGGAGCTTGCAATTCGTACTGGTCGGCGCAGAGAAACTGCCCGAGCGAGTGTCACTGGCTTTCGAAGATCGATTCGGCGTCCGGCCGCTTGAAGGGTACGGCTGCACGGAATGCTCGCCAGTGGTTGCGGTAAATACGAAAGATTATCGCGCGCCGGGATTTCGGCAGGTGGGCGCAAAGCGCGGGCGCATCGGGCATCCGCTGCCGGGGATTACGGTGCGGATAGTTGACCCCGAAACGCGCGGGGGGGTGCCGCTTGATGCTGCCGGCTTGTTGCTCGTTCGTGGGCCGAACGTCATGAAGGGATATCTCGGCAAGCCGGAAAAGACGGCTGAAGTGCTGCAAAACGGATGGTACTCAACCGGCGACATCGCGACGCTTGATGAAGATGGGTTTCTGACGATTACGGACCGGTTGAGCCGCTTCAGCAAAATTGGCGGCGAAATGGTGCCGCACATTAAAGTCGAGGAAAAACTGCACGAGATCGCCGGGCTGACCGAGATGTCGTTTGTCGTGACGGGCGTGCCGGACGGAAAGAAGGGCGAGCGGCTCGTGGTGCTGCACACGCTCGCTGAGGAAGAATTGAGAACGGTGATTGAAAAACTACCGCAAGCGGACTTGCCGAATCTTTGGATGCCGCGGGCAAATCAATTTTTTCACGTGGAAGAATTGCCGCATCTAGGCACGGGCAAGCTCGATCTGCGGCGGTTGCGAGAAATTGCGATTGAATTCTCAGGAATGGAGTAGCTGCGGTCAAGGAAATCGGCCGGTCTGCCGACCAGCCCTACGTTACATTTCGCGCGCGCATTTGACATCGCGCTCAACACGTATCGTGATCGACTGCAAATGAGGCTAGTCGACTGTCAGAACGATGACGACGAAGTGTGTCTGGCCGCCGGGCGTGGCCGTGCCTGTGATTTGCAAGTTGTATGCGCCGGCCGGAGTTCCCGGAGGGCCGCTGCAACCGGCAAAAAGCAGGCACGCGAGCGCGGCGGCGCCGAAACCGAGGCGCAACGAGCAACGGCGCGTCGTCGCCAAGCCTGCGATTGTCACGAAAGCCAGAACGATTAGCGTTCCCTTCCCGCCGAATTTCCCCGATGGAGATCCGTGTGTGGCGCTGGCCGGTATGGACGACGCAACCGTGATGGTTCCGATGGAAGAAGCCGCGTCCGAGCCGTCAAGAGTGAGTGAGTTCGGCGCGAGAACGCAGGTGGTGCCAACGGGCGCTCCCAAGCACGATATGCCGACCGTCTGCGTTGATTCGTCAATAGGCGTGACCGTGACGGTAAACGTAGTGGAATTGCCGTCGCTGAGCGCCGTGGGAGTCGACGCGCTGATCGTGAAATCAAGATATCCGTTCCCGGTGAGTGGCACGACTTGCGGACTGCTTGGATCGCCGTCGGAGAATGCGAGGGTAGCGCTGGCGGCTCCGAGCGTAACCGGAGTGAAATTCACAGTGACGGTGCAATTCGCGTTGGGCTGCAACGTGATTGTTGACGCCGGCGTCCCGCAGCTTGACGCGATTTGAAATTCAGATGCGTTTGCGCCGGAAAGAGCCGGAGCCGGCGAGAGCGTTAGCGGCGCGGATGAATTATTCGTGAAGGTTACGATCTGCGCGGGGCCGGACTTGTTCAGCAAAATGTCGCCGAAATCAATTGAACCCGGCACGATGCCGATGACGGCATTCGCGGCGAGCTTCGACACAAATCCGTTCGTCTGTCCGCTCGCGGCCGTAAAATTCGGACGCAGTACGCCCTTCGTGGTCGGAAAATCGGCTGACGAAGTTCGCCCGGCGACATATGCAGCGCCGCTCGGATCGAGAGCGATGCCTTGCCCCGCGTCGCCGAGGGCATTGCTGCCTCCGAGATAGGTGGAATAAAGAAACGCCGTGCCGGTGGCGTTCAGCCGCGTGACGAAGGCGTTTCCTCCCGCGCTTTTTAGCGTGGGCTGAAGCGCGCCCGGAGTTACGGGGAAATCGGCAGACATCGCCGTGCCGGTGACGTTTGCGTCCCCCGAAACGTCCACGGCAATCCCGCGCCCGACGTCGGCGGTCGCCGCATTGTTGCTCCCGCCGAGAAATGTGGAATAGCCGAGGCTCGCGGCGCCGCTAGCGGAAGGCGTGATTTGGGAGATGAACGCGTGTCCGCCCGTCCCGGCCAGAGTGCTCTGCGCCGCTCCGGCAGTAATCGGAAAATCGGACGCGGAAGTGAGACCCGTCAGGTAGACATTGTTGCTGGGATCGAGCGCGATGCCGAACCCGAGCCCGCCATTGGCCGTCGAGCCGCCAAGAAAAGTCGAGTATACGAACGATGCGCCGCCCGCATTGATTTCTGTGAAGAACGCGTTAAAACCCGTTCCCTTGAGGGCCGTTTGATACGCGCCGCTGGTCGTCGGAAAGTCCGTCGAAGATGTGGCTCCGGTCACGTAGGCGTCGCCCGAAGAATCCACCGCGATCGCAGCGCCACTGTCGCCTGCCGCGCCTGAGCCTCCGAGGTAAGTGGAATAGACCAACGTCGTGCCACCCGCGCTAAATTCCGCGACGAATCCGGCGCTCACCGCGTTCTTGAGGGTGCCTTGCAGCGGATTTTGCACCGGGAAATCGGTCGAAGTCGTCGTGCCGGTGACGTACGCCGAAGAGTTCGAATCTACCGCGATTCCTGTGCCGACATCGCCCGCGCTACCGCTGCCGCCGAGGTAAGTAGAATAAAGCAGCGCGGACCCTGTCGGGCTCAACTCGGAGACGAATGCATCTCCGGCCGCGCTCTTTAGAGTGGATTGGAACGCGTTCGCTATCGGAAAGTTTGAAGAATCAGTAACGCCCGTGACATAAGCGTCGCCTTGCGCGTCAAGCGCGATGGCCATTCCCTGGTCCCCGTTCGTGCTACTCGCATTCGTCCCGCCGAGATACGTGGAGTAGACGACCGCGCTACCCGTGGGATTTAATTCTGTAACAAACGCATTTGTCGCGCCGCGAAGCGACGTCTGAACAGATCCTGAACTTGTCGGAAAATCCGCCGAACTCGTTCTTCCGGTGATGTAGGCGTCGCCGTTCGTATCCACGGCGATTGCATTGGCGGCATCGGAGGTCGTGCCGCCGAGAAATGTCGAGTACTGCAGCACGGGATCAATGACGAGTTCGAGCTTGCGGTCGTATGGACTGACGCGCAGGCCAACTTCATCAACGCTCGCGAGAAAATAGCCGCCTTTCACCGGTTTCTCGATATTCCCATTGCGCTGGTAGATTCGCGGGCGTTCCAACTGTACTTCTCCGCCGGCGGCCTTCATGACGAGATCGCCATCGGGCGAAATCGAAAGGCGTTCCGCGCCCGCGACCTTCAAGCGAATGCGTCCGGAATCCGCGCCGGGAGCGACAACGAAATCGTATTCGAGCGCGCGATGGCTGCCGTAATAAACGAGATCCACGCCCGGATAGATTCCGTGATATTTCACCTTGGAATAGGCGGGCACATTCGTGCGCCAGTGCCGCGGATCGTTGCCGATGAAATAGTTGCTTTTCCCAGGAAGCGGCTCAAGGCCGCGCACTTCGGCGCTACGATTCGCGTCTTCAAGTGACATGCGCAAAGCGACGCGGCTCCGTTTCGCCAACTGCGCTGGCATCTCGCGAAGTAATTTTGTAGAAGAAGTTGGATTTTGCGAGCGGTCATCGTTTTCGGAAGATTGATCGAGCGTGAGCACGGCATCCGTCGCCGTCAAAAAAAGAGCGGAATCAGCCCCGCGAGAAATAAATTTGACCTGGCTGTCGGTCTGGCCAAGGTTGGCTTCGAAGCGAAGCGGCAGCTCGCCATACATTTTTGCAAAAACAGCCACCGGAGTCCGGGCTCCCCCAGCCGCAACTCCCGCCCGAGGCGCGATCGGTCTCCCTGAAGGCTGCGACGGCGTGCCCTTCATCGGCCGCGCGAGAATTCCGGCCACCGACGCCGCGAAAAGCGCCCCGACTACCACAAATCTTGCGACGCCGCCGTTCGCGCACGTGTTCCCCATCGTCATTTACCGTTTCTCCCCAAGCTGGTCCGGAGGCAGTATGCCGCCTCAAGTATTGTGCACAGATGCGCGAATTTCGAAAGATGTTTGCTGGCCGCCGGAAATTCTTTGCCCGAGCGGCTAGCCAGCCGAATCGCTGCTTCCGAAGTTTGAGTTAAAAGATGGAAATCTTAACGTGCAAGAACTTCTTCGGGTTCTGCCGGAAATCCGAAATCAGGTCGCGCATGTCTCCGGTCACCCCGGTCAGATTGTCGTAGAGCTTAGGATCGGTGAATAATTTGCCGGCCGTGCCCTGCGTGGAATTCAGTTTGGCCGTGGCGTCGCGAACATTCGCCGAGGCGTCGCGCAGATTCGCGAAAAGCGTATCGTCGGTAGCCAGTTTCCCGAGAGTTCCCTTCCCCGCCTGTACGTTGGCAATCACCGAGTTTCCATTCGCAATAAAATCCTTGGCGCTCTGATAGACCTCTGGATCGTACACAAGTTTTCCAATTGTGCCCTTTTGCTCTTGGATGGCGCCCAGAATATCCTGCGCATGTCCGATCGTCGTGTCCACCTTGGTGTACAACTCATCCGAGGCGACGAGCTTTCCGATCGTCCCCTGCCCCGCTTGCACGTTTGCGATCATCGCGTCCGCTCTAGCCACCGTCGCATTTACATGATTGTAAAGCTCGGGGTCGTTGAGCAGCTTGCCGAGCGTGCCGTGCCCTTGCTTCAGATTGACGACGATCGAATTCACTTGATCGGTGAGCGTGCCGAGGTTTTCCTCGAGTTCGACGCCGCGCTCGACAATCTGCTGCATGGCTTTCTCTTCCGAGGTTTGCACCACCGCGCCGGAGGGCAATGGCTGCCCTGTGATTCCGCGCGTGACGTTGACGTAGCGATCTCCGAGAAGTCCCTGCGTGACGAGGCTGGCGATGGAATCGGAGCGAATGCTGTACTGATAGCGCTTGTCAATGCGCATGACGACCTCAATGTTATGGCGAGGGTCCACAGGCTTGGGATTGAGGCGTATGGCCTCGACGGTGCCGATCTCGAAGCCGCTTAGCGCGACGGGCGCGCCAACTTTCAAGCCCTCCACTTCCGGCAGATAGGCGGTCAGCCGGTACTTAGGCCCGAACGTGCCTCCGCCGGTGACGTAGAAAATTGCCGCAGCCATGACGAACAAGCCGACCAGCACGAACACGCCCACACGCAACTCAGTCCAAGTTAGTTGCTTCCGTTGCGCCATCGTATCCCTCCTGAGCTACGAAGCTTCCTGCCAATTCATTCCGCTGACGCGAGAAATTGCTTTAGATATGCATCCTTGGATTTCAGTAATGTGTCCGCCGCATCCTGGAAATAAATTTGGCCTTCGCGCAAGACGATCACATTGGTCGGATGCGCCGGGCTGCGGCTGCCATTTTTCGAGAGCGCGACGACCTTGTCAGAGTCCGCGTCGAAACGATAATTCGCCAGGCCGAATGCGTCCTGTAGCCGATGCGTGGCAACGGTTGACGTCACGCCCAGCGTGTCGCGCAGGCGCATGATCAGCGTGATGATCGTCTGCGAAGTCACGGGATCGAGACCGGCGGTCGGCGAATCATAGAAGACGATGGAAGGCTTATTTACGAGCGCGCGCGCAATGGATACGCGGCGGCGCATCCCGCCGGAAAGCTCATCTGGAAATTTGTCGATGGCCTGCTCCATCTCGACGAAACGAAGGGCTTCGCGCACGCGCTCCTCGATTTCACTTTCGTCCACGTTCTCTTCGTGAAGCCGGAATGCAACATTGTCCGCGACGCTAAGCGAATCGAAAAGCGCGCCCTCCTGAAAGACAAAACCGATCTGCCGCCTGAATTCGAGTAGCTGCGCTTCACTCATCGCTTCAATGTTCTGGCCCATCACCACGATTTCGCCGGAATCGGCGCGGACGAGCCCGGCAGCGAGTTTGAGAATGAGTGTCTTGCCGGAGCCGCTTTCGCCGAGCAGAACTTTCGTTTCTCCCTCGGCGATCTCGAAGGAGATTCCGCGCAGAACTTCACCGTCGTCGAAGCCGAGGTGAACGTCGCGGAACACGACGAGCGGCTTCGCGCCAGGCGCATCGCTCATGCCTGCCCCGGACACATCGCAGAATAAAACGGGGGCCGGCTCAGCATCGCCCGCGAAAGGGGTCCAAGCATGCGCTGAATTATAAGTCGGAATGGCGCAAAACGGTTCGGATGGAATCGAGTCGGCTGAAAATGGGGCGCGGCCATCGAACTCAGAACATGTAGAGGAACAGCTTGGAGAGAAATGAATCGGCGACGATGATCGCAACCGACGAGACCACTACGGCGGTGGTGGTTGCGCGGCCGACGCCCTGAGTGCCGCCGCGAACCGCCAAGCCGAAGTAGCAGCCGACCGTCGAAATAATCAGCCCGAAAATCAGCGGTTTCGCGCCGCCCTGCATCAAATCGCCGAAGGAGAGGACGTTTATGGCGCGATGCCAGAACTCGGCAGGCGCTAAGCGAAGTTGCAACGCCGAGACGAGGAAGCCTCCGATCAGGCCGACCAGATCCGCGATCGCAGTGAGCAGCGGCAACATGAGAATGGTGGCAACCACGCGCGGGGTGACGAGCTTGCGCGAAGGATCGGTGCCGAGCGCGCGCATCGCGTCCACTTGCTCCGTGACCACCATCGAACCCAACTCCGATGCAATTCCCGACGCGTTCCGGCCGGCGACGAGAAGCGCGGTGATCGTCGGCCCGAGCTCGCGAACTAGCGCGAGCGATACGATGTCGCCGGTCAGCGCGGTCTCTCCAAAGCGTTGAAACTGAGCAGCCGTCTGCAACAAGAGCACGACGCCGATGAAGAAGCCTGCGGTGACCACGATCGGCAAAGAGCCGACGCCGATGGCGTCCATCTGGCTCATCGTGTCGGTCCAATACCACGGAGGTGTGAAAATGTTGGCAATCGCGCGGACGACAAGGAGCGTGTAGTCCTGGAAGGCCAGGACTTGGCGTTTGAGGGANNAGAGCGTAGCGTCCGCGACGCGGGGCGTCAAGCTGTCTCGCGCGCTTGCGAAGCGCGGGGTAAAAAGCAAGGACATCAAATGCCTAAATCGCAAAGACAATCTTTCGAAATCGGAAGTTGTGAGGCCGCCTGTCACGAGCAATGCTTGGGGCTTCAGCGCAGTTAGGCCGCGTCGACCGCTCCGCCGAAGTCGAGAATAGCTTTCGCCAACTCGTCGGGAGCCTCCATCGCGGCGTAGTGGCCTACCCCGTCGATCGACACCGAGCGAACTTCGGTCGCCGCAGCTTGCGACATCGTGCCGAGCGTGAAAGGTCCTCCGCCTGCGCCGACTGCAAGTACTGGCACGGTCAGAGCGTGCGAGTTGGCGAGAGCCTTGATTTCTGCACCTTCCTGTAGCATCGATTGATAGAGGCCGATCGCTCCGCGCCAGCCGTTGGGGCGCGCGTAGGTCCGGACGAACTCGTCGACGTCGGTCTCGGTAATCGCTCCTGGGGTCGCGCTCAAAGCTGGGAATGCGAATTGTCCCAAGAACTCGCGCTCGCGGCCGGCGAGCAGCATTTCCGGGATGCCGGGGGCCGCGAGAACGCCGATATGCCAGGCGCCGCCGTGGGTAATGTCGGCCAGGATTTCGAGGCCGAACCCAGCCAAGCCCATCTCGATCGCGGTGAAACTGCGTACGTCCTCCGGGTGTGTCGTGGCGAGTCGGAATACGGTTGCCCCGCTGATGTCCTGCCCTGTGATGTGGACTGGGCCAACCTCAAGCTGTTCGATGAGGAGGTGCAGGTCTTCGGCTGAGGTTTTGCTGTCATACATTCCCGGCTCGTTGTCGGAATCGCCAAAGCCACGCAGATCGACGGCGAAGACGCGGTGGCTCGACGCGAGCAGCGGAATGAGCTTCCGGAACGTCCACCNNGGAGATCCACTTTTTCCCGCCGCTATATAGTGCAGCTTGGTTCCGTTCACCTGTGCCCGGTGATGCGTGATCCCAGGTAGAGTCGAGCCGATCGATGTGATTTCCATTTTCTCTCCGTAAATGGGAAGTCTGCTCCCAATTCGTGAAGCGTCCTCAGCCTATCAGAGTCGCGCGCTGCCATGTCAGGGGTAACGCAAAGGATCTCGGCAGCCCTGGGGCAAATCAGGACACTACCCACGCGCGGCGCGGCTTTACCGCGAGGTATGCGTCCGGTAGAATGCAACGTTCGCGCCTGTGCGCGGGCGCTCACAGACAATGGTCCGATTCTTTACCGCGGGAGAATCGCACGGCCAGGCGCTGATTGCCTGGATTTCGGGACTGCCTGCGGGCGTGCCCGTGGATCTCGTATTTATTGACCGCGAACTGCACAGGCGGCAACTCGGCTTCGGGCGCGGCGGCAGGCAGCGCATCGAAAAAGATCGCGCGGATATTCTTGCGGGAGTGCGGCACGGCAAGACGATTGGCGCGCCGATCGCCGTGCGCATAGAGAATCGCGACTGGCCCAATTGGGAGAAGGCGCTTCCCGTCGAAGACTCGGAGGG
>PMAA01000210.1:12193-33381 GCA_003152355.1 Acidobacteriota bacterium
GCTGCGCGAGTGGCGGCGGGCGCATTTGCAAAACTGCTCTTGCGCGAATTTGGAATTGAAATTTTGAGCCACACGGTGGGGGTCGGCCGCATTCGCATGGAACGCGCTGCTTCCTGGGAGGAAATCCAGGCGGTTTGCGCAAATCTCGAATCGCCGCTGCGCTGTGTTGACGAAGCCACAGAATCTAAGATGAAGGCCGAAGTGGATCACGCGCTTCGTGCCGGTGATTCCGTCGGCGGCGTGTTTGAGGTTGTCGCGCACGGAGTTCCCCCGGGGCTCGGCTCGCACGCGCAATGGGACGAGAAGCTCGACGGGCGCTTGGCGCAAGCGGTGATGGCCATCCAAGCCGTCAAAGCCGTCGAGATCGGCGCGGGCGTGGCGGCGGCCGGTAGCCTCGGCTCCGAAGTGCAGGATGAAATTGCCTACGACGGCGCGCGCAAGCGATTTCAGCGCAGCGCCAATCGCGCCGGCGGGCTCGAAGGCGGGATCACGAACGGCGAAGACGTGGTGGTGCGCGGATATTTGAAGCCGATTTCGACGTTGCGCCGCCCGCTGATGAGCGCCGATCTCGTCAGCAAAGAGCCCTTAAAGGCGGCGTACGAGCGCTCGGACATTTGCGTTGTCCCTGCCGGAGGCGTGGCGGGCGAAGCGATGGTGGCAACCGTGCTGGCGGCGGCATTTCTCGAAAAGTTTGGCGGCGATTCGCTCGGAGAGACGCGCCGGAATTACGACGGGTTTCAAAAGCAATTGGACGAGTTCTAAAAACAGGAAACAATTCTCGCTCGACGGAAACTCAAAAGATGATTCATCCGATTGTGAAGTATGGCGACCCGGTGCTCGAAACTCCCGCCAAGCACGTGGAAAAATTCGACGAGGGGCTGCAAAAGCTCGTCGCGGACATGTTCGAATCCATGTACGCGGCGAATGGCGTCGGGCTGGCTGCGCCGCAAATCGGCGTCAGCCTGCGGCTTTCTGTGATTGACGTCTCGAATGGAAAGAATCCCGAAGCGAAGATTGTCTGCGCGAATCCGATCATCGTTCACGTCGACGGCGAACAGCGCGAGGAAGAAGGATGCCTCTCCATGCCGGGATTCCGCGCCTACGTAGTGCGGCCCTTGTACGTCACGATCAAAGCCCAAGACGCGGCAGGCAAAGATTTCGAGATGCGCAGCGAGGGGCTTTTGGCGCGTGCGTTTTGCCACGAAATCGATCACCTCGGCGGGACTCTCTTCATCCAGCACGTCAGCATGCTCAAGCGCGATCTCATCAAGCGCAAAATCCGAAAATTGAAAAAAGCCGGGGATTGGTAATTCCGCCGTGGCGCTCCGCATAATTTTTTGCGGCACCCCGGAATTTGCGCTGCCAGCTTTGCGCGCGCTGGTCGCCGCGCCGGACATTTCCGTCGAGGCAGTAATCACGCAGCCGGATCGTCCGCGCGGACGCGGGCGGGAAATGGCGGCGCCGCCGGCGAAAGAGTTGGCGATCGACGCGGGCCTTCATGTCTTTCAGCCAGAAAAGATCAGATCCGTATCTGCGCGCGATTTCATTACGAATGTGGCGCCCAATGCTATTGTCATCATTGCTTATGGCCAGATTATTCCTGGCGTACTGCTTGATATCCCGCGCCTCGGATGGATCAACGTCCATGCTTCGCTGCTTCCCCGCTATCGCGGCGCCGCGCCGATTCAGTGGGCCATCGTCAACGGCGAAACGCGCACAGGCGTCACGACCATGAGGATCGACGCAGGACTCGATACAGGCCCAATGCTTGAAAAAACGGAGATTGAAATCGGCCCAGACGAAACTGCTCCCGAGCTTTCGAAGCGTCTGGCTGAAGCGGGCGCTGAATTAATCGTGAGCACTTTGCGGAAACTCGACCGCGGTGAGGTTCAGCCGCAGCCGCAGGACCCGTCGCTCGCGACGCACGCGCGGCCGCTGAAAAAAGAAGACGGCAGCGTTGATTGGAATTTGAGCGCGCAGGCGATTTACAACCGAATTCGCGGGCTGGAGCCGTGGCCCGGCGCATACGCGAAATTTCGCGGTCAACTTTGCCAGCTCTGGGGCCGGCCGATTGAAATTGAACGCGAGAAAACCCCGCAGACTCCCGGGACAATCTCACTTTCAGCGAGCGAGGCGTTCGTCGCGTGCGCCGATGGAACTTCGCTGCGCCTCGAGGCCGTGAAGCTCGAGGGCCGGAAACGAATTGCGGCGCGCGATTTTGTTAACGGCGCGCATCTCAAGCCCGGCGAGATATTTGGCGGCTAAACAATCCGCCGCGGAAATCGCACGCGGCATCGCGAGCGAAACGAAAACCACATCATGCCCGTCAGCAAAGCCCGCCAAATCGCCTTCGACATTCTCTCGCGCGTGGAATCCCAAGGCGCGTTCGCGAGCGACCTGCTTCACGCCGAACTAACCGCGAAGATTAGATCTGAGGATGCGGGGCTTGCAACCGAACTGACTATGGGCGTTTTGCGCCAGCAGCGCCTTCTCGATTTTCTGATTGGTACGTATACGCGAAAACGCGGCAGCGCGCTCGACCTCGAGGTCGCCATCGCGCTTCGATTGGGCGTTTACCAGCTTCGCTTCCTCGATCGCATTCCCGCTCGCGCCGCCGTGAACGAATCAGTCGAACTCGTCAAGAAAGCGCGAAAACGATCCGCTACCACGTTCGTCAATGCCGTTCTAAGGCGAGCGGCTGAGAATTCGCGGACTCCAGTGGCATCGCTAATCCCGGGCGATCTGCCGCAAGCGGAGCATCTCGAAATTCTCTATTCACATCCCGCGTGGCTCATCGAACGATGGCTGAAGGAATTCGGCGAGTGGCGGGCGATCGTTCTGCTCGAAGCAAATAACCGCGCGCCTGAAACGGCGGGTGCGTTTGCTTTTCCAGAAGACCGCGAGGCGGACATTAAGACGCTTGAACGCGAAGGCATTCGGATCGCGCCGGGACGCTGGCTTCGCGAGGCGTTCCACGCCGCCGGCGGAAACATTTCGAACTCAGCTGTATTTCGCAAAGGCCACATCTCGGTGCAGGACGAAGCTTCGCAAATCATTCCGCGATTGCTGAATGTTGAGTCAGGCGACTCGGTGCTCGACCTCTGCGCCGCCCCGGGCGGAAAAACCATGACGCTGGCACGAGCGGTGGGGCCTTGCGCTCTCGTGGTTGCCACAGACGTTCATGCGCACCGTCTTCGCGAAATGCGAAAGCAATTCGAGCGCGTGCAATTGACCGGCGTGCGCCTCGCCAGAGTTGACGCGACGCGACCTCTTCCCTTCCGGCAAAAGTTTAGGCGCATTCTGGTGGACGCGCCTTGTTCTGGAACCGGCACGCTCGCGCGGAACCCCGAAATCCGCTGGCGATTGAAGCCGGGTGATCTCGCGGAATTTCACAATCGCCAAGTTGCGATGCTCGTATCAGCGCTCGCACAACTAGAGGACGGCGGGCGGCTCGTTTACTCCACCTGCTCGCTCGAATTCGAAGAGAACGAAGGTGTGATTGGAGAGGTGCTGTCGAAGTGGAAAGATTTTCAGCGAGTGCCCCGCGCGGAGATGGAAGCCGCCATCGCGCCGCATCTCGCGCCAGGCGCCAGCGCAGCTTCCCTTTTCGATGCCAGCGGCGCGTTCCGAACATTCCCGCCCGAACAGCATACCGACGGATTTTTTGCCGTAGCCATCGAGAAACGCGCATAAACATGCGATTGCACCGATGCATCGCAATTGATTGATCGTTCGGACGCGCAAAAACGAAAAGAGCCGGAACCCGAGTTCCGGCTCTCTTCGTTTGAGTCCGAACCATTCATTAGTTGAGAACAATCGCGACCTCTTTGCCGGATTGCGATTGGCGAGCGGCAGTCTGAAGCTCCTGTTCTTGCTTCGAGGCTGGCAGTGTGACTTCGGCGTTTCCAGCGGCTCCCCAGATCTCGGACAAAAAGTACTGGTTGCCAAGGCGGTGGAACACCATCTGCGACTTAGTGTCGCGAGGATATTCCGGGCGGACCTGCGAGACCACGGCCGCGCCGGTCTTGCAGTTGCGCAGCATGATCGAACTATCGGTTTGCATCGAGATGATCTGGTAGCAGCCGGCCGGCAGTTGCGCTGTTCCTACCGTGAAAGCGAAAGGCACTTTGGCGCTCAGGCGGGCCTGGGCGTTGGCAACGGTGGCGTTGAGGAGCACGGTCAGAGCCACAAGCGAAATGATCCCGATAAGGTTGCGATTCATAACATCCTCCTTGGGGCTCCTTTCAGTGGAACCCAAACTGAATTTGTCTCTCAAACTTTTCAGCGCCTTCGCTGTAAGTTTGCTCGGACGCATTGAGATAATGCATGCTCCTGGCCAAATGCGAAGTTGGGCTCCTGCCCGGCTAATCTGCTGATTTTGCAGCGGCATAGGCACATACAGAAATTCGAGGCAAGATCAACGGGTTATCGCTGGGTAGTGGAACAGCTACCGCGAGTAGCTTTTCGGCTACCGCGGCACGCGAACGTGGATGCGGAGGCGCATTCGGAGCGGATTCGGCGGCGATGCTTCCACAAATTCAGCTACACTGTGCCCGAGGGAGGACTTATTCATCCGAGGCTAGTTGCGATTTCCGGCCTGCCCAGAGGTATGGTCTGGGAGGTCAAGGATGGCCCGCTGTTTCTGGGACGGGATTCCTCCAATCAAATTGAGGTGAGAGACGCTAAGGTTTCGCGAAGACATTGCTCGGTCAGCGAGGCATCTAGCGCCGTGTTTGAAATCGCCGATCTCGATAGTCACAACGGAACTCTCGTCAACGGAACCGCGGTGAGCCGCAAAACCATTCAGCATGGCGACCGAATTTGTATCGGTGCTGCGGAATTTGTGTTTCTCATCGGCGCCGATGACCCGCGAGCGCTTTCATCCGGCCCCGGTAGCGATTCGTCGGATACCGTGTTGAAAACGATGTCGCTCGATGACGCTGGCCTGCCGGCGGATTCCACAGGGATCGGCCGGGTGGCGCGCGATCTGTGCGCATTTTTAAAAATTGCGAACGTGATCAATTCCACGCGCGATACGCGAGCGATGCAGCGCGAGTTGCTGACGCTGATTTCCGAAGTGGTGCCGGCCGCGCAAGGCGCCATCGTGCTTCAGTCGAGCGCGAACGACGATCCCAGCGCGCCCTGTACATGGAATAGAAACTCCCTGTCACAGCCAGAAATGGTTATCCGGGAGGAGTTGGTGCGTCAGGCAACGTGGGAACGCTCCGCCATCTTCACCGCGGCCTCGGCTGACACGGCGTCCGCCGAGCACGTGTTGTGCGTGCCGCTCATCGGGATTGAGAGAATCGTTGGGGTGATCTACCTCAGCTCACCCGTCGCTTCGCCGGCCTTCAGCGAGGACCATGCCTATTTCCTTAGCTCGGTTTCCCGCATTGCCGCCGTCACTTTGGAGAATCTATCGAAGTTGGATTCTCTGCGAGCCGAGAACCAGCGTCTGCAGGCAGGTATTAAGTCCGAGAGTACTCTGATCGGAAATAGCCGACCGATACTGCGAGTCAATGAGTTCATCGCGCGCGTAGCGGCGACCGACTCGACGGTGCTCATTCGCGGCGCGAGCGGAACAGGCAAGGAACTCGTGGCCCGCGCGATTCACGCTAACGGTTTGCGGCCTGGCAAGCCGTTCGTCGCCATCAACTGCGCTGCGATACCGGAAGCGTTGCTCGAGAGCGAACTCTTCGGCCACGAAAAGGGCGCTTTCACGGGCGCGACCGCGACCAAGAAGGGCAAGTTCGAAGTCGCCGAGGATGGGACGCTGTTCCTCGACGAAATCGGGGAGATGGCTCCGCTGCTGCAAGCCAAACTCTTGCGCGTCTTGCAGCAACGGGAATTCGAACGTCTCGGGGGAACCCGCTTGCTCCCATTCAACGCGCGTGTATTGGCCGCGACCAACAAAAATTTGGAAGAGACGATCAAGGCGGGTGAATTCCGGCAGGACTTGTATTTTCGCCTGAACGTGGTTTCCGTAGCTTTGCCCCCGCTGAGCGAGCATCGCGAAGACATTCCAATCCTTGCCCTGCATTTCGCCAATAAATATTCGGCGAAGTGCAAGCGCGGCTTCAAAGGCATCGCTGGAGAAGCGAGGGCTCTCTTAATGCAATACAGTTGGCCGGGCAATGTTCGCGAACTGGAGAACGCCATCGAGCACGCGATCGTAATGGGGCTCACTGACGAAATTCTTCCCGAAGACCTGCCCAACGCCCTGCTGGAGGAGCAATCATCAGGACTGGCCGCGGCGCGTTATCACGAAACTGTGAACCGGACGAAAAAAGAGCTCGTTCTCGCGGCGCTGGACGAAGCCGACGGCAGTCCGATCGAGGCCGCCCGCCTCCTCGGTATTCACCCCAAGTATTTGCACCGCCTAATCCGGAATTTCAATTTGAAATCCGACGCAAAGCGGCTCGGGTAAGCTCCCTCCTAAGAGCGACCCATGCACAAACCCCGCATCGCCGTGGTTGGAGCCGGCCCCGGCGGTCTCACACTCGCTCGTGTCCTCCACCTGCGTGGAATCCGTGCCTCGGTCTTCGAACGCGAGAAATTTTCCTCGTTCCGCCCTCAGGGAGGGTCGCTCGATATGCATGGTACATCCGGCCAGTACGCAATCGAGTGCGCTGAATTGACCACCGAGTTCAAGCATATCGCCCGGTATGAAGATCAGGAGAGTCGCGTCTACGACAAGTATGGAAAACTGCGATTCATTGACGATGACATTACGGGAAAGAATCGCCCGGAGGTCGACCGCGGGCAGCTTCGGCAGATGCTGCTCGATTCCCTTCCGGCCGGCGTCATACATTGGGACCACGAGCTCGGTGCCATCGAGCGTCAGGACGATGGGCGTTACCAACTTGTATTCCCGAACGGCACGAGCGACAGCTTCGATTTCGTGATCGGAGCAGATGGCGCGTGGTCGCGTGTGCGGCCGCTCGTCTCGCAAGCACGACCCATTTACAGCGGAGTAGCCTTTGTCGAGATGGGTATTGATGACGCTGACACCCGTTACCCCGAACTGGCACGCGTGATCGGGCGCGGCTCGATGTTCGCACTTGGAGACTCGAAAGCGCTGATCGGCCATCGCGGTGCTAACGCGAGACTTGGAATTTACGCTGCCCTGCGAGCGCCCCAAGATTGGATCGAAACGGGTGGTCTCGATATGTCGTCCCCTGAGGCGATGAAAGCCAGCCTGGCGGCTCACTTCAGCGGCTGGTCGGAAATCCTACTTGAACTCATCTACAAGAGTGACGGCAGGATAACGCCTCGAGCGATCCACGTTCTGCCGGCTGGGCATCGCTGGGACAATCGACCTGGCATCACTCTGCTGGGCGACGCGGCCCATCTGATGTCTCCCTTCGGCGGCGATGGCTGTAATCTCGCCATGCAGGACGGTGCCGAACTCGCTCTCGCGCTGGCGGGAAACGAGCACTGGCAAACTGCAGTTCACGACTGGGAGGCCGCGATGTTTGCCCGCGCTGAACCGGCCGCCGTAGACGCATGGGATGCCCTTCAGGCCGCCTTCTCCGAGGACGGCCTCGCGAACATCCTTCGCGCTATGGAAATGCAACGTGGCCCTGGCTAATTCGCCTGACTCGGCAAGAGCCCCAAGCGAAAAAGTACGGTCTCCTCAGCAAGCGCCGTGATTTTTTGTCGATGCCGGTCGCCAGATTCTTAGAAGCTAATCTTCAGAATCTGGCCGTTATTGCCAACGAACCACCCAGCTTTCGGATTCGCAAACGCGACCGCCCAGTAGCCGCTCACTGTCGGTAGTTCAAACCAAGTGCGGCCTTCATCGGGAGTCCAGGCCGCAGATCCGGAAGTGAAATTCGGCTGCGTCTCAGCGGTAATCACAACGGTGCGGTCGTGCTCGTGGTCGAATTCTCCATCGTCGTGATGGCGATTGCCGCGAATGTAGGCGAGGCAGAATATTGCTCCAGGTGTGGGAGGCGTGTTTGTAAGAGTCCACGTTTGTCCGCCATCATCCGACGTTGCCGCGTCAGCGGAAGTGTTTGAGGATAAGTCGCCGCCGCCGAGGATTCCATGACGGCCGTCCCGGAAGGCCACCGAGATTCCGCCCGCGCTAGGCGAGCTGACCAGCGGTGTGTCGTATGCGTTCCAGGTGTTGCCGCCATCTCGTGTGGCTAAGATCCTCGCTATTGTTGATCCGCCCGTGGCGATCCACGCATTCTGTTCTCCCTCGGTTGCTGTGCAAGTTCCACTCGCCGCAAACGAAGCTTCGCCCGGCAGCGCAGGCGGCATATTCGCGGCGATGGAGTGCCAGGTCAGTCCATCGGTTGTGCGAATTTCTGGAAATACTCCGTTCACTGAATCGCTGTGCGCGATGCCGCGAATCGGAGTCCAGAACGCGAAACAATCGTAGAAAGCATTTGCGAACGAGTTCGTGAACTGAATCGTCCAGGTCGCGCCACCATCCACAGTCTTGTAAATGCGAAAGTCTGTGGTGTTCGATCCGATGGACAGTAAATACGCGATCTTGTCGCTCACGCCGTACACATCACGGAATTGCAGGGATTCGGCTCCGGGCACGACGGCCGCCGTCCAGGTTTCTCCCCCGTCAGTCGTCACCACATACGTGCCGCCAGCACCGGCTGCCCACACCACGCGGGAGTCCACGGGACTTACGGCAATCAGCAGTTGCGTAGTGCCGCTCGTTTGCGGAGTGAGCGTGGGTTGATGAGCCTTCCCATTTTCTTGCGCAAAGACGGCAGTGGCCGACGCGGCAATCAGGAAAGCGACCAGCGAGAGTTTCAACATAACAGTCCTCCTCGGACCCGAATTCATGGCGGGCTGCAGTATAGGCACGTCGCAGAGGGGCGTCAAACTATGAATGGGATAGAAGTCAGTCTAGACGACGACCACACCCGTGATTTATCTTACTCAGATGTGTAGTGACGCAAGGTTTGCTCGGTCACATGCTATATGAGTGCGGCTATGCACTCATCCATCGTAAGAAAAACCGTCAAATCTTCGGGAATCGAGGTAACGATGCCGGACGGGACGACGATTGCAGCTTTCAGGGCCAGCTTGCACGGAGAGCTGATCGAGCCAAGCGATACCAGCTACGAAGCGGCTCGTAAGGTATACAACCGGATGATCGACCGGCGATCCGCGGCTGATTGCGCGTTGCGCCGACGTGGCCGATGTCATGACGGCTGTGAAATTCGGCCGCGAGCAGAAGCTGCTGGTCGCCATCCGCGGTGGCGGGCACAACGCGGGCGGGCTTGGGAGTGTGCGATGACGGACTGGTGATCGATCTTTCGCCGATGAATTATGTTCGTGTGGACCCGAAGAAGAGGACCGTGCTGGCTCGGGGGCGGTGCACTTTGGCGCGACGTGGATCATGCCACGCACGCGTTCGGCCTCGCCGTTCCTTCGGGCATCATTTCGACGACCGGCGTGGCTGGGCTCACGCTGGGCGGCGGAATCGGTTACTTGACGCGTCGCTACGGTCTGACCATCGACAATCTGCTGGCCGTCGAAATGGTGCTGGCCGACGGGAGATTCGTCACCGCCAGCGCCAAAGAAAATGCTGACCTGTTTCTGGGCGGTGCGCGGCGGGGGCGGCAACTTCGGCGTCGCGACGTCGTTTCTGTTTAAGGGCCAGCCGGTGCACACTGATTACGGCGGGCCGATGCTGTGGCCGATGGAAGATGCAGCGGAGATGATGCGCTGGTACCGCAGCTTCATGGCAAAGGCGCCCGATGACGTTTACGGGTTCTTTGCGTTCCACACCGTGCCGCCGTGGCCGCCCTTTCCCGAGCATCTGTACCACAAGAAGATGTGCGGCATCGTGTGGTGCTACACCGGACCAATCAAGAAGGCGGAGCAGGTGTTCAAGCCGATCCGGAGCTTCAAGGCTCCCGCGCTCGACTTGGTCGGCCCGATTCCGCATCCTGTGCTGCAGAGTTTGTTCGATGCTCTCTATCCGCCGGGCATGCAATGGTATTGGAAGGCCGATTTCGTGCGCACGCTCACCGATGAAGCCATCGCGCTGCACGTCAAGCACGCAGCCAAATTGCCGACCATGCATTCGACGATGCATCTCTATCCCATCGACGGAGCAACAAGCCGCGTCAAGAACTCGGCCACGCCGTGGGCCTACCGCGACGCTAAATGGGCGCAGGTGGTAGTGGGCGTAGACCCGGACCCGGTGAGCAAGGAGAAGATTTCCTCCTGGGCGCGCGATTATTGGAACGCGCTCCACCCATATTCGGCGGGCGGGGCGTACGTGAATTTCATGATGGAGGAAGGCGACGACCGCATCCGGGCGACGTACGGTAAGAACTACGCGCGGCTGGCCAAGATCAAGAAGAAGTACGATCCGGCGAACCTGTTTCGCGTGAATCAGAACATTAAGCCGAGCTGAAAGAGTGCGCCGAGGTTCGAGCTCACGATAAGGCTTGCGGCTGTTGCTGGCGCGGCTGGCTGATCTGATCTGAGCGCGATTAGCCGTTGATAACCGCCCCGGCGCAAGAATCGAAAAGAGCGCGAATGTGTTTGACCCTGGAATTGCTATCGCTTGCCCCTCGGCTTGGACTCGCACACAATAAGATTCCTGATGAGTATTCCGCAGCGTATTCAGTGGTTCGGACGTCTGGCGTTAATGATTTTTGTACTCGCGTCCGCGGCATTTCTTAGCGCGATTACGGCCATGCGATTCGCTGTGCAAGGCCGTGAAGTCATCATGCCCGATGTGTCCGGGAAAAAACTCAACGACGCGCAGGCTGCGCTGCAAGCGCGAGGGCTTGGCGTCAAGGTCGAAGACCGGATTTACAGCGCGCAACCGGTGGATGCCGTGGTGCGGCAGAGCCCGCCGGCGGGAATGCGCGTGAAAGTTGGGCAGTGGGCCCACGTGGCATTGAGCCTCGGGCCGCAGGAAGCGACGATTCCGAATCTGGTGATGAAGAGCATCCGGGCGGGCCGCATCGAACTGCTGCGCAGCGGATTGCAGTTGGGCGAAGTGTCCAACGGCTATTTCCCCGATGTCCCGCCGGATACAGCGATCATGCAGGAACCACCTGCCGGCGCAAAAGACGTGCAGAGTTCGCGCGTGGATTTGCTGGTTTCGCTCGGCGAGCGGCCAGCGGCATACGTGATGCCGGATCTGCAAGGGCTTCCGCTGAGCGACGCCGAAGCGCGGATCACGACTTCCGGGCTGAAACTTGAGAAGCTGAACGTCGCTCCGTACAGCAATCTCGAAGGCGGCTTGATCGCAGGGCAAACACCTGCGCCGGGCTCGCGCGTGGAATCAGGCGCTGAGATTGATCTTCAAGTCTCCGAATAACGGACCGCATTCGCGGAACCCTTTAATGTAATTGACGGCGGCACCATTCGGACTGCCTGAGGATGCGAGAACAGACCAGTGCTTCAAGTAAACAGGGCGAGGAAAACAATGCGCAGAATCGAACAGCTATATATCGACGGCGGCTTTGTGAAGCCTCACGGCACTGAAGTTGCAGAGCTGATTAACCCGACCACGGAGGCCGTTATCGCGACGCTGATCCTTGCCGACGCCGAGGATACCCGGCGTGCGATTGCGGCGGCGAAAGCGGCTCTTCCTTCATTCGCGAAGTCCACCAAAGAAGAACGTATCGCGATGCTGAAACGCTTAAACGAAGCTGTTTTGGCCCGGACCGATAAGCTGCGAGACATCACCGTCGAGGAATACGGGGGCCCGCTTTCGCGCGCAACTTGGATCGCCCAATATTCTTCACAGGCTTTTCTGGATGCAGCGCAGACGCTCGAATCCTACGATTTTGTGCGCCGTATGGGGCGCTCTTCGGTCGTGATGGAGCCGGTGGGAGTGTCTGCATTGATCATTCCTTGGAATAGTGTTGCTGGCACGATTTGCAGCAAACTGTCGATGGCAATTGCGGCCGGCTGCACAGTGGTCATCAAGCCGAGCGAGCTAGGCGCTCTTCAAGCCCAAGTGGTGACAGAAGCCCTCCACGATGCTGGTCTGCCGCCCGGCGTTCTGAATGTGGTCAATGGCCGCGGCGACGTTGTCGGCGGCGAGTTGGCTGCTAATCCCGATGTTGCGAGGATTTCGTTTACCGGCTCTACGGCCATCGGCAAGGTCATCCTTCACACGGCCACGGAGACAATGAAACGGGTCAGTCTGTCGCTGAGCGGCAAGTCCCCGACGATCATTCTCGACGATGCCAATTTTGCCGAGGCAGTTCCGATGGCGCTCAATGCTGCGTTTATGAACAACGGGCAAGCCTGCATTGCCGGTACTCGCCTTTTTGTTCCCGAGAAGCGCCTGCCGGAGGTGATTGAGCTGGTTGAAAAAGCTGTTGGCAAGATGAAGGTCGGTGACCCGCACGATAAGGAGACCATCATCGGCCCTATGGCCAACAGCAGGCATCTGGCCCGCGTACAACGTTATATCTCCATCGGCCTTAAGGAAGGTGCAACGCTTGTCACCGGAGGCGAGGGACGTCCAGAAGGGCTGGATCGCGGCTATTTCGTGAAGCCGACGGTGTTTGCGAACGTCCGCAACGAAATGACTATCGCAAAGGAAGAAATCTTCGGTCCTGTGCTTTCAATCCTCACATACCGCGATGAGGAGCAGGCTGTCAGACTGGCCAACGCTTCGGACTACGGTTTGCACGCCTATGTGTTTTCGTCGAATGTGCCACGCGCCAATGCAGTTGCCGCACGCCTGGAGGCAGGCAGAGTGATGGTGAACACTCTCCAGAACGACGCGCTGGCGCCATTTGGGGGATACAAGCAGTCCGGCTTCGGCCGGGAATTCGGCCTGCTCGGCCTGGAGTCGTTTCTGGAGCCGAAGGCGATTATCGGCGACTAGGCCCCCAGAGGTACAAAAAGCAAAAGGAGAATTTTCATGTCAAAAGTATGGTTGGTAACGGGCAGCGCAAATGGCTTAGGCTGGAACATCGCTGGAGCCTTCCTCGCGTCAGGCGATCGACTCGTTGCAACCGCCCGCGAACCCCGCCGCCTCGAAGACCTAGTAAAGAAATACGGAGATCAGGTTCGGACCGTGGCTCTCGACGTGGTCGATGAAAGCGCCGCCCACGGCATTTCCTTCTGTGCGCTTCTGAAGAGTCCTCGCCCCCTCCCGGTGGTGTGGAAATGAAAGTTGCTAGCCTCTGACGACTGGCTTGACAATCCCCCTTAAAAAGCGATCTCGCTTTAATTCCTTTCTTCGACAAAGGCCCGCCATTCTGACCAAGTACTGATTCCGAAAACGACGAAAAATGCAATCGTAGCGGCGGCATCTTGCCGGCGATTTTCCGCGCAGTGGCACAAATCCCCCAGCGCAGAAAAATCCAAAAATCGCCCGCTTCAGCATCGCTGTGCTAAAATTTACAGGGGGACATGAAGAGACTGCATCCCATAGAAATCGCGCCCTCTCTCCTTGCGGCGGATCTCGCCAATATCGCTTCCGAAGTTCGGAAGGTCGAGCAGGCCGGGGCGCCGGTGCTCCATTTCGACGTGATGGACGGCCACTTCGTGCCCAACATTTCGATGGGAGTGCCTGTTCTGGCCTCACTCCGCAAGGCAACCTCTATGGCTGTAGATGCGCATCTCATGATCGAACGGCCGGAGGAGTACATCGAGGCATTCGCCAAGGCTGGCGCGGACCGCATCCTGGTCCATCAAGAGGCCACGGTGCATCTCGATCGCGTCCTGGCCCAGATTCGCGAAATGAAGGTGGAAGCAGGCGTTGTGATTAATCCTGGCACACCGGTGGCGGCGCTCGGCGAAGTGCTCGACAAGGTGGATACAGTATTGGTGATGTCCGTGAATCCGGGATTCGGCGGACAATCTTTCATTCCCGGCGCGTTCGCAAAAATTCGCGAGCTAAGCGAACTGCGCTCGCGCTACAATTACGCTTTTCGTATTGAAGTGGATGGGGGCGTAGGACTCGAAAACGTCGCCGAGCTCGTGCGGGCGGGAGCGGATACTTTGGTCGCAGGGACCACCATTTTTAGGAGTCCTGACCCGGCTGCGGCGTTCCGGCAAATGCGCGATTTGGCACACGATGCCTTGACACAGAAGGTGTGATGGAAAAAATAGCCAAGAAATCTCGAATTTCGCTCGCCGCCACGCTGGCTTTCGCTCTTTTCGCCGGCGTTGCTTTCTCCGCTGACAATACAAAAGACACGAAAAAGAAAAAGAAGGCCGCTCCCGGCGCTCAGGCCGCGGGTTCCGCGGAGCCGGACAAAATTCTTTACGACCGTGCGATGGCGGATTTCAAGCACGGGAAGTACACCGAAGCGCGTCTCGACCTTCAGACGCTGATAAACACTTATCCTGACAGCGAATTTCTCGCCAAAGCGAAGCTCGCAATCGGCGATTCCTTTTACAAAGAAGGCGGCACCGCGAACCTGACGCAAGCGATCGAAACCTACAAGGATTTCGAAACTTTCTTTCCTTTCCTCGATGAGGCCGCGTACGCCCAAATGCAAGTTGGCATGGCGCACTTCCGCATGATGGAAAAAGCGGACCGCGATGACTCGCAAGCGCAATTTGCCGAGGACGAGTTCCAGTCGTTCCTGCTGAAATATCCGAACAGCCCGCTGGTTCCGAAGGCTGAACAGCACTTGCGGGACGTACAGGAAATTCTCGCGGAAGGCGATTTCCGCGTGGCGCAATTTTACTACGTCAAAGGGCCGCGGTCGTATCGCGCCGCGTTGGCGCGCCTGAATGAAATAATTGACCGCTATCCGCTCTACACCAAGAGCGACGACGCGCTCTGGATGGCCGGGAACATTTACGACAAGGCCGAGCGCCGCGAAGTGGCGGACAAGCTCTACGCTCGCATCGTCCAGCAGTATCCAAATTCGAAACTCGTGGGCGACGCGAAAGGCAAACTGACTTCGGCGGGAGTGCCTGTGCCGCAGCCCGATCCGGCTGCGCTGGCTCGGGCCGTCGAAGAACGCAAGTATGCCGCGCAGCGTCCGACCTTGGTTCAGCGTACGATGAGCGTGATTCGCTCGAGCCCTGACGTATCGATGGCCGCACACAGCGGGCAGCCGAATCTGCAGCCGCCTGTCGAGGCGACGTCAGCAGTGGATATTTTGAAGCCGGGATCGGCAGCGCCGGGAGCCATTGCTTCGGGTGGTGGCGGAGTCGGATCTGGAAACTCCGTTGCTGTCGAGACCGTGCCGGCCGGGTCCGATACTTCAGTTCCAATCAGCACCGGAACAACTACGGATACACCTCCGGCGGACACTGTCGCACCTGCGCCTGAAGGTTCGGCGCTCCCTGCGCCCATGAATTCCGAATCCGCTGCGCCACCGGCTGATGCGCCCAAAGGCGATGCCGCTCCCGGAAATGCAAATCCGGAAGCGACACCCCCCGCCGCTGCTCCTGCGACGCTAGGAATACGGCCGGCACCGGCCGCGAGCTCGCCGGGAACAACTAGCGAGAGCACAAGCACGGGAACGAGCGCGGAATCAACCGCTGGAAGCGCCGCAAAGGCAGATCCCACCACCGAATCCAGCAGTAAGAAAAAGAAAAAGGGCTTGAAAAAGGTCATTCCCTGGTAGCAGTTATTTCTTAGAAGCATTTCGCGCATTGCCTACACTTATTTCTGATATGCGCTGCCGCGCGTACTACTGATTGGTGCGGCACGCTCTCCGTCCATGTTCGTTGACTCCCTTCCTGTGGAATGTTACGAATGAGGCTGCATAATGGCATGGCGTGGTGTGTCGCGATTCGGCACATCAAAGAGCGGAGCTTCGGTGCCTCGAATTCTTGTCGCTGACGACAACAGCAACATCCAGAAGATGGTTGCTTTGGCGTTTCAGGACCATGGAATCGAAGTCATAGCAGTCGGGAACGGCGAAGCTGCCGTTCGGAAAATGCCCGACTTAAATCCTGACGTCGTTCTCGCCGACGTGTTTATGCCCGTGCGGAACGGTTATGAAGTTTGCGAATTTATCAAGAAGGACGCCCGCTTTTCGAAAATCCCGGTGATTCTTTTGGTCGGCGCATTTGATCCGCTCGATGAGGCCGAAGCTCGGCGCGTGGGCGCCGACGGCATTCTCAAGAAGCCATTCGTTCCGCCGGATCCGCTAATCGCCATGGTGACGTCGGTGATGGCGAAGGCGCCAAAGCCTGAGCCCAAAGCGGAAGCGCCTGCTATTCAAATCCCGAAGCCGCCCCCACCACCCGTGATTCCGCAATTCCCCGAACCGGCGCCGGAAGAAGAGGCCTACGCGTTCGGCACCGGGCGAAGATCGCTCGACGATGATGAGGGCGCCGCCGGAGCGGCAAAAACTGCGCAGGTCGCGGTCACGTCGGCTGAAGAATTTGCCTTGCCATCCTTCGCGTCCGCCGAGGATGACGCAAGCGCCTCGGAAACAAGCGTTGATTGGCGGCGGCGCGATCAAGTAAATTCCGCCGAGGTACCCAGTTTCTCGGCAGCGCTAATGGACGAGCCCGCCGCGCAGAGCGTGCCAGAAATCAATTCTGAAATGGAGCCGCTGGCTGCGGACATCGTGCCGGACAGTCCGATTTTGACGGAAGAGCCCAATCCCGAGCCGGCGTCTTCTGAATCTTTTATGCGTGCTTTCACGGGAGCGTTCGACGACCCGCCTCCCGTTCAGGCCGAAGTCGAGGAACCCCCCGCGCCGCCGTCGTGGCTCAAGCCGCTTGAAGATTCGTTTCAATCAGACAAGGTATTTACGGATTTGATGACTCCGGCGCTCGTGAATCCGGCGCTTGCGAAACCCAATGAATGGAATGTTAGTCAGCGTGCCGAGACGCCCGTAGAAACAGCGCCTCCACCTGCAGAAGAAAATGCGTCGCAGGAAGTTCAGGCCGCCGCGCCCGAAGCCGAGCCGCCTGCTTTTAGTGCTGCGGCAGAATTTTTCGCGCACGAAGTTGCGCTGGCGGCAAGACCGGCCGTCGAATCGCCGGAACCGGAATCTTTCGCGTTTGCCCCGCCTGCAGAGGAATCCGCGTTTCATGCAACGATCGAAGCCATTCACTTTCCGCCTGAGAGTGTCGCGCTAGAAACCCCGCCGTCACAGGTTGCCGAGGTTGCTGCCGCCGAGCCACCCACTGTTGAAACTTCAACTGTTGAGGCGCGCGCCGCTGAGGCGCCGGTAACACAAGTTGCCGCGAGCGAGCCCGCTGCTAACGAATTTGCTGGCGCCGAATCTGGCGCTACAGCGGCGGCTGAGTTCGAGTCCGTTGCTCGCGTGGAAGAGACCGAAGAATCAGAACCATTGGGGTCTCCGGTGGCAATTCTCGAGTCTGCTGGAATCGCGGCGCGAGAAATTGGACGCATGGCTACAGTCGAAGCTGCGGTTGTTGCGTCAAATGTCGCACCTGATGTTCAGTCCGTCGCCGCGCCCGCCGCTATTGCAACCGAGCCTGAACCGGCCCCCGCTGCTTCTGCAGCCGAAGTCGAGGTTGCGCCGCCGCCTGCGGAGCCGATCACCGAACGCGCTCCTGCGCCAGAAATTTCCACCGTTTTTGCCCAGCCTGATTCCCAGAAGCTGCCTGTCGAGGCCGCCCCCGAGCCGACGGCCTCCAGTGCGGCGCCTGCTGAAACTGCTGTGGCGTCCGCGCCCGCGCAAGCTGCGCCGAGCGTCGATGAAGTTGTTGCAAGAGTTCTCGAAAAATTGGGACCGCAATTGCAGGAACTGCTTTCGAAGAATCTGGTCCGCCCGCTCGTCGAAGACCTGCTGCACAAAACTGACGAAAAAAAGTAGCGGGAGCGTTCTCGAAGGCCGGGAATTCGCACTCGCGACCAACGCACCGCCTAAGTTCACACAAAATTCAGTCGCGAAAAGCGGCCGGCGTTCGCGAATGGCGAATTAACTTCGCGGGCAGGATGCCCGCGCCACGATCGCCAGATAAAAGAAAGGTGTCATCCCGAACGAAGTGAGGGATCTGCAGTTCGTGATGATCGAGTGGCTATCACGCGCGGAAACGAGAGACCGCGCCGCGCCACGCCGCGGTTAGTGCGACGAATCCCCGTATTTCACTGAGCAGCCGTAGGGGCGCGTGGCGGATGTTTGCACTTGTTTTCCGGCCATGGACTGTTCGAGCGCGAGACTTACGTAGTTCGTTGCGCCGGGGACGTCGCTTAGATCGGTTGTAGGTTTGTCGTCGATAGCGCCATCGTAGATCACAACGCCCAGGGGATTGATGACCACCATTTGCGGAGATGTTTTTGCATCGTATAGGTGGCCGATTTCACCGGTTGGGTCGAGAAGCGCGGCGGTGGGCGCGGCCTGCATCTTGGCGAGGTAGCTGTTCTCTTCCCCGGCGGTCACGTATCCCTGTTGGCCCGGCGCGGAAGAAAGAATCGTGAACCAGACGACGCCCTTGGCCGTCCATTCTTTCTGTAGACGCTGCATGTTGCCGCTTCTGTAGTGCTTGCCGACGTAGGGGCAGCCGTTGTTGTGCCACTCGAGGACTACATATTTTCCGCGGTAGTCGGCGAGGCGAAATGTTTTGCCGTTGCTGGCAGTGGCTGTGAAGTCCGGGGCTGACTCACCGACTTTCGCAGCTGCGAACATCGCGGGCCCTGCGCATAGAACCAGGGCAGCAAGTATCAGATAAAAATTCGTGCGCTTCATTTTTGCGATTCCTCCTTCAAAGTTCGATAACGATTGGACGCGAATTGTGCCAGTTGGATTTCAACATCTTCGCTGATCTGCGCCGCGCGAGGCTTGCTGACCGGCACGTCAATTGCGTAGGACTGATCTGCCGAGAGAACGAGCACGCCCTTCAGGCGCTCGATTGGATTGAGAAGTTGATCGGATTTGCGAAGCGTCAACTGGAAGCCAGCGGGCTTGGGCGCGAGCTTCTGCTGTGCTGCATTATCGATTTGCGATTCGGCGACCGGGAAAAAAACCGCCTGGGTGATTTGGCGACCGATATTCGCGGAGAGGACGAAAGAATCTTTCGTGTCGGTCAAGCTGAATTTCCAGTTCCCTGGCGCGGGCTGAGGCAATGATTCTCTAGCGGCGGCGAAAAGATTACTTGTTCTCGTATCGGAAGGCGCTGCTTGGTGCTTGATGGGGAGAGTGAGCGAGATTTGTGCCTTGCCCGGAATGCACATCTCGCGGCATACGAGCACTTTTACGTCGGCGGTGAGCTGCACCGGCTGTTTCGCCGGCAAGGTCGCGGCCGCATGGATGGGGACGATGAGCGTGACTGCGTCCTCGTAGCCAAAATCCGCGATGGTGGCGGTGCCGAGACGCCGCGGCGTGGGCCACTCCATCGGCCCAACCGTAATGCCTGGCGGCAGGTGCCAAGTCAGGCGAGGCGGCTCGCCGGAATCGCCGGGATTAACCCAGTAAACGTGCCAGCCCTTCTCGAGTTGGAAATGCAATCCGAGATTCAGCGTATGTCCCGGCGCGATCCATTGATTTTCGGCGATGAATTCGAGAGTGCCGTGCGGGATGGGCGTGGCTGCAGCCTGCGCGCTTGCCGCGCACAGCAACAGAGCGACGCCTACTATTAGAACCCGTAAATGGTCCGCGTTTGGGTTCTGTCTTCGCATTCCTCTTTTGATGCACAAACCGTCGAACCAGTTCTATTTGTCTGACGAAGGCAACGAAGCGGCGGCTTCACGAGGACTATACGGGTAACGCGAACTCGCGATACGGGAGGATGCTCGAATTCGACAGCCGAGGCGGCCCCGTTACTCCTCGCGGAGGGCCCTTAGCGGATCGATTTGAGTCGATCGGCGCGCGGGAATGTAGCAGGCTAACATCGCAACAGTCGCCAGCAGAACTGGCGCGCCGATCAGCAAGCGCGCATCATTTGTGCCGACGCTGAGCGCTTCCACGAACAGATTCGTCAGAGCCGAAAGCACTTTTGCGATTCCAATCGCGCCCAAAAATCCCAGAACAGATCCTACGGTGACCAGCGTCGCGCCTTCGCGCAGTACCAGCCGCAACACCTGCGCCTTGCTTGCGCCTAGTGCAGTCCGGATGGCGATTTCCTTGCGCCTCTGCGCGACCGCGTAGGCAGTGACTCCGGCGAGTCCGATGGCGGCCAATATTAAACCAAACACGCCAATTCCGCCGTATGTCTGGGCAGCGAAGCGCATCGAGGACCGGCTGCGATCGAGGTAATCGCTCAACGTTTGGACATTGAAGATGGTCAGATTGGGATCGATGGAGGCGATCGCGCTCCGAGTGGCGCTAAGCGCATCCGTTCCCGCATCCGAGCGCACTAGAATGATAATGCCTTCGGCTGACGGCCGCGCAAAGTCGCGTGATGTCAGCGGCAAGTACAGTACGGATTGGGTGATGCCCATCCCATTCTTCAAGTCCCGGACGACGCCCACCACTTCAAAAGACTGCTTGCCGTCTCTAAGGCGCTTCCCGACGGCATTCTCATTACCGAAAAGTCTCAGTTCAGCAGCCTCATTCATCACCACGGGCATCGCTACGAGCGAAGGAGAAGTCGTCGACGAGTCTCGCTGGCTCCCCGCTTGGCTCTGTTGATCGCGCTCGTCGAATTCCCGCCCAGCCAACATCGGTTCGCTCAGCGTGGCGAAATAGCCCGCGCCGACGCTTTCCTCGATCACGGATTTTTGCACCCGTGAGGACTCGGCCGACTCTTCCACAGTCAGTTGAACGGCATCATCATCGTCTTTAATTGTAAAAGGGGCATGCGCGGCAAGGGCGATGCTGCGGTCAGGCCCGGCGGTCTTGAGGCGCTCGGGCAGTTTATCGAAGAAAGCTTGCGCCTTCTCGGGCGCATAGCCATCGCGCACCGGATCGATGGACAAAAGATACATGGTGTTTGGATCGAATTTGGTCTGGACACTGCTGGACTTGCTAATTCCAATGACCAAAAATCCAGTGATCAGCAGCAGCATGAGCGACCCGGCAACTTGGGCCACCATCAGCAAGTTGCGCAGGCCAAAGCGGCGGTAACCCGGCAAACGCAGCGTCGAACCCTCTTTTAGTGCCGGGATCACCTCGGCTCTCGTCGCTTGCAGGGCAGGCGCCAGGCTGAATCCGATGCCGCAAACAAGCGCCAGGCTGAACGCCAAAGCCGCTGCGCGCCAATCGAGGCTGAAATTTTCATCCATCGGAACTCCCATGGGCGGAACGAAGCGGGAGTTCAATACCGATAGACCGAACGCGAGCGCTAATCCTGCCACGCCGCCCAGCATGGAGAGCAAAATGCCTTCGGCCATCATCTGCCGG
>PMAA01000207.1 GCA_003152355.1 Acidobacteriota bacterium
ACAAAATCGCCCTCTTCTTCATGAATTCTCCTCTAATAAACTCCCAGCTTGAGCTGGAAACCGCCGCGCATCATACACCCATTCAGTTCATAAGCCTCGATGCCATCGTCGCGCCGGCATCTTGCCGGCGTTTTTGACTTTCTTCTCATCGGCGCTGCACTTACCTTCAGCCGTTAAACACCCAGGAACTACCTTCGGCGCATTTTCACTCCGAACGCCAGCGTCGGATCGCCGCACGCGTCACTGCGCTTTTGCACCCGACTCCCGCAGCAGCACAACATCAGCTTCAATGCGCCGGTCAACCACCCCAATCGTCTTGCCATCGGGAGACCACTGAAACGACGTAATGTGATCGCTCTTGAAATTCGTGATCTGACGGCCCGCGGAGCCGTCCAGCGGCTGAAGCCAAAGGTTATCCACTCCGTTCTCGGTAACCGGATACACGAAGGCTTTGCCGCCGGACGTAAATCTCGGCCCATCCCAAATCGAGGGATGAGGATCGACCAAGCGAACCTGGGGCTCCGCTCCGGCGTCAAGCGGAACTACTGCAATCTTATTGACGGCATTTGTTCCGATGGTCGTAACCAGGAACGTCACCGACTTGCCGTTCGGCGAAAAATCAAGATAGGTACTCGCCATAATGGCGTGGGGAATCCGTGTCCCGGGGACAGTCTCAGGCGTCCCTCCATCTACGGGCACGCGTGCGATCCGGCTGCCGTTTATGTCAACGTAATAAGCCCACTTCGAATCAGGAGAACATTGAGGGCCGCTATCGCGTTGTTCATTTGAAAGCTGCTTCAGGTTCGTGCCATCTGCATTTACTCGCCAGATGTTGGTGCCGCTGCCGCCTCCCTGGGCGATCAAAGCTAAGAGCAAGGTCCGCCCGTCCGGGCACGCGGAGAGAGATGAGATGGAAGCAATGCTCCCAAGTGTCGTCTTATTACTTCCGTCGGAAGAAACGTGCACGAGGTGATTGTCTTCCGCAAGATAGAATCCATCATTGCCAGCCCAGGTGAAATTTAAGAACCCTTTTTGTTGTTGCGGCACGGCGGGACTGGCTGGGTTCGCTCCCACTCCTGCAGCTGGAATCGCATACAAGGTGTACAACCGTTTTGACTGAACCGTTGCCAAAGTTTTCGCATCTGCCGAGAGTGTCAGCGTATTGTAGTTGTTCGTATCCTTCGTGATCGCATGGAACTCGCCGCCCGGATAGGAAACAAATCCGATTTGATTGTGGTTCAGACCGGCGCTGGGATCCTGATACTGAACCACAAGACCGCGGCCATCCGGCATCCAGGCTGATTTATGAAATACAAAGCCCTGGAGGCCCGCGAGATCCTCTGTCTTGCCGGACGCGACATCGATCAACTGGATCGGGCCGGGGGCTTCACTAAAATTCCCAGTCAATGCGATTCGCTTCCCATCGCGTGACCATGCCAGGAAATTGCGGCTAGAATCCAGAGGCCCGCCGGCGATCATTTTCTCCTCCGTGCCATCCGCATTGGCCACCAGAAGTTGGAACTTACCGACGTCCGGGTCATTATCGCGGTAATACGCAATATGCTTGCCGTCCGGTGAAAACGCGGCGTTCGAATCAATATCGCGCCCGATGATCTGCGGATTGCCGCCCAGCACTGGGGCGCGGTAAAGGTCAAAATCGTCTTGCGCGGATGTCCGCGCCTTGCGAAAACAGAAGTAATCTCCATCCGGGGTAAAATCGAAATCGCTATAGAACGCTTCCGAAGGCGCGACGACTTGAGTGTCGCTGTTCGTCGAAACGTGATGCAGCCAGAGGCTGGTCTTTCCGGCATCGATCACTTCGCTCAGGATATATTTTCCATCCGGCGAAATGGCTGCGGCCTGTGATTTGGCGTTGTCCGTGATTTGTGTGATCGAGTAATTCTGGAATGGCACCGCCGCTTTGCCGCTGAACATAGAGTACACGCCGTAACCCGCCGCGGCCAGCACCACCAGCGCAATCACGAGTCCTGCCGTCAGGCCCAGTTTGTGCTGCTTCGCCGTAGCGACCACGACAGAACTGCCGGAGGCATGCGCCGCTTCGCTTTGTAGTTGTACTCCTGCACCGCTTTCAGCTCGAATCACAGACTGGCGAGACGACGAGCCGGCTTTCGCGGCGGCGGACAACGATGAGGGCGCGGAAGTCAGAATTTTGCTTTCGCCCGAACGCACATCTTCAGAAGATTGCTGGACATAGGATCCCGACTTGCTCGTGTCCGTGTCGCGCTTCAGACGTTGCAGCTCGGCACGCATCTCATTCGCATGCTGGTAACGCAGTTCGCGGTCTTTCTCCAATGCTCTGTTGATGACATCTTCCAACTTCGCCGGAATATCCGGATTCAACCTGACCGGAGCGACCGGGACGCCATGCAGAATCGCATCGGTCGTCATACTCGATGTGTCCCCGCGAAAGGGGAGAGCGCCCGTCGCCATCTCATACAGGACCACCCCAAATGAAAACAGGTCGGTGCGTGCATCCAGATCCTTGCCACGCACCTGCTCGGGCGACATATAGGCCACAGTGCCCACGGCCGTTCCCGGACTGGTCAGTTGCTCCGCACTCACTCCTCTAAGTGCATCAGCGGTCCGGGTGTCTTCCGAAGGCGTTGCTTCGCTTTTCGCAGTCAGCTTCGCCAAACCAAAATCAAGAACCTTCGCGTGGCCGCGCTTGGTGACAAAAATATTGGCAGGCTTGATGTCTCGATGGACGATGCCTGCGGCATGGGCAGCATCCAAAGCGTCCGCAATCTCTATAGCCAAACCGAGCAGATCATCCGTCTCCACGGGCTTTCCGGCGATGCGTTGTTTCAGCGTCACGCCATCCAAAAACTCCATGGCGATGAACGCCTGCCCGTTATGCTCATCAATCTCATAAATCGTGCAGATGTTCGGATGATTCAGCGCGGAGGCCGCCTTGGCTTCGCGCTGAAAACGGCTCAGGGCTTG
>PMAA01000278.1:0-3055 GCA_003152355.1 Acidobacteriota bacterium
CGTGGCCGAAAAGTTCGCTCTCGAAAATTCCTTCGGGAAGGCCGCCGGCGTTGACGGTGACCAATGGGCGGCCGGAGCGAGGAGAGAGAGCGTGGAGCGTGCGCGCGACCACGTCTTTGCCCGTGCCGTGATCGCCCGTAATCAGCACGTTTGCATCGGATGGGCCGACCCGCGCGATCAATTCGATCACCGGCCGCATGGCGGGGGACTCGGCGATTAGAGTTGGGCGTCCATCTGCGCGGAGCAAGCGATTCTCGGCCTCGAGTCTCTGGCTGCGCCGGATGGCGTGCGCGAGTTCGATCTGGGTTTTGAGGATGGCGAGCAGGCGGTTGTTTTCCCACGGTTTCTGAACGAAATCCTTCGCGCCGCGACGCATGGCCTCTACCGCGAGTTCGAGGCTTCCCCAGGCCGTCATCACGATGATCGGTACGGCGCCATCTTTTGCGCGGATGTTCGAAAGCAGGTCGAGGCCCTCTTGCCCCGATGTGGTATCGCGGGCGTAATTCAAGTCGATCAGAATGGAGTCAAATTCCCGGGTATCGAGCGCCGCAAGCACGGCGGCCGGCGAGGCCACCGTTTCGGTCTCGAATCCTTCGCTCTTGAGCAGCAGGCGCAGAGCTTCGCGCACGTCCGCTTGATCGTCGGCGACGAGGATCCGAGTTCGATTGGATGGCGAGGGCATGGGCGATTTTGCTTCGATTTTAACGCTGTACGGAATTTCTCCCGTTTCCACAATCGGAGTAGACATTTTCACCCTGAGTCCATTTTCGTTTCATTGGCTGAAATCAATATTCCATCTTGGAAATTTCTCGCGATTTTTCACGAGGTGCGACCGTTCATCCGTACCGAAGCGCGCTCATCGGATCTACTTNNCGTGGCGCGGCGCGCCGGCACGTAACATGCAATGAGCGCGACAATAATTAAGAACGCTATCACGCTCACGAGCGTCGCCGGATCGAATGCGCGGACGCCGTACAATTCGCTGGCAATCCAGCGCATTGCCGCGATGCTAGCCGCTCCTCCAATCACAGCTCCCAGTAGCGTTAGCCTCATGCCCTGTCCGAGGATGAGCCGCACGATGTCTCTGCGCTCGGCTCCAAGCGCCATGCGAATTCCGATTTCGTGAGAGCGCTGAGCCACGCCGTAGGACATCAGGCCGTAGATCCCCACCGCGGCGAGAAAAGTCGCGAATCCGGCAAAAGCGGACAGCAAGAACATGCTGAGCCGGCGCTGCGAAACCGCGGCATCGAGATAATCGTCCATCGTTTTCACTTCGGCCACTGGCTGGTTCTTGTCGAGCGACCAGACGGCGTCGCGCACCGATGGCACGAGGCCTTCAGGTTTTCCTGTGGTGCGGATCACGAAGCACATCAAATGCGACGGCGCCTGCAAGTAGGGCAGGTAAATCAGTGGAGGCGTTTTACCGCCGGAGCCCCATTCGCGGACGTCTCCGACGATGCCAACGATCGTGATCCAGGATTCCTTCGCTGTGGGCTGCCACGGGGTTTCCTGCGGATCGAAATGGAGCCTGATCTGTTTGCCGATTGGATTTTCGTTCGGCCAATAACGGTGCTCGATCGATTCGTCGATGATGGCGACGCCGGCAGTTTGGTCACCGTCGCTCGGCGAAAATTCGCGGCCGGCTTCGAGCGGAATCTTCATCGTGCGAAAGTAATTCGCATCCGACACCGCATACTGCGATGTGAATTGTTCCCCTGCGCGGGGCGTGGCGCGGCCTTCAATATCAAAATCGAGATCTGCTCTCCATCCACTCAACGGAACGAAGTTTGCGGCGCTCGCGGACTCCACGCCAGGGAGCGCGGATACTCTTTCAATCGCCTGCTGAAAAAAGTTCGCGACAGGCTTGCCGGACGGGTATCGCGACTCTGGCAGCCAGACTTGCATTGTGAGCACGTCGTGCGGATCAAATCCCAAGTGCTCGGTCAACATTCGCACGAAGCTGCGGATCAAGAGTCCTGCGCCGATCAAGAGCACGATCGAAAGCGCGACCTCAGTGACGATCAAGCCCGACCGCATGATTCCGCCGCGGTGACCGCCGATACTTCCGCGCCCTCCCTCTTTCAGCGTTTCTCCAAGCTCGGAAAACGACATTTGAACTGATGGGAAGAGGCCAAACAAAACTCCGGTCACGATGGAAATTAGAAACGTATACGCCACAACCGGGCCGTTTATCGTGATCCAGTCGGCGTGGGGAATTTCTCCGCGGCTGCCGTGGGGAGGAAGCCCCAGTCGAAGCAGTTCGACGCCGGCGTATGCCAGCGCGATGCCGAGCACGCCGCCAACCAGCCCAAGGAGTACGCTCTCCGTCAGCAACTGCCGAACCACGCGAATCCGCCGCGCGCCCAGCGCGGTGCGAACCGCGATCTCTTTTTCGCGCGTGGCCGAGCGCGCGAGAAGCAGGCTCGCCACGTTGACGCACGCGATCAGCAGGACCACGCCAACGGCGACCAGCAAAACCTTGAGTTCCGGCTTGTACCTTCGATTTAGAGTGTCGTGCATGCTTACGACGCCAATTCCGAGATCCTGATGTATATCCGGAAACGCTCTTTTTTGATTTTGCTGTAACGTTTCCATTTCGGCTTGCGCTTTGGCGATGGTGACTTCTGGTTTAAGCCGGCCAAACACAATCAGCGAAGTGTCATCACGGTCCATGTGGCTGCGATCAAACGTGTACGGCGTCCACAAATCCCACGCGACCGATGTTCCTACAGGTGAAAAACCGTACGGCAGAACACCAATTACGACGTATGGCTTGTCGTCCACGTCGATCGTCCGGCCAATCCAGCCGGAATCGCCTCCAAATTCACGTTGCCACAGCCCATAGCTGATCAACGCAACCTGCCCGTGNNCAAGAACTCCGATGAAACTTCTCCGCCCCAGACTTGCTCCGGATGTTCCGCGCCGCGGACTGATCTGAAAACTGTTTTCCAACCCGCAATCGCCTCGAATGATTTCTGCTGATCGCGCCATTCGAGAAATTCCGGCGGAGACGTCATACCGTTCATGATTCCGCGGTTCACGTCCGTTTGCCAGA
>PMAA01000278.1:3062-3311 GCA_003152355.1 Acidobacteriota bacterium
GCGGCCACCACGGCAAATCCGCGGTTCCTCAACAGCATCCGCACGCCGTACCGAATGTCCTGCCAGAGAGTTTCCATCCCAAGAGCCTCCGCAACGAGCGAGAAGCCCCGATTCTATAATTACTGCTCGATTAGGTGTGGCCATTTTCGATAGGGGGATGGTCGCCATGAGCATGGAACGCTAGCTAACCCGCCGATCTTTTTTCGAATTGGTCTTTGCCGCTTTCCGCCGCGGCTTCGGATTCTTCAA
>PMAA01000164.1 GCA_003152355.1 Acidobacteriota bacterium
TCGAGCAGGGATGGCATTTTCTTACGGGCGACGCGCCGCAAATCAAGGCGCTCGCGGCAGCTGTGGGCTTCCACTACGCCTACGATTCGACGACCGGCCAGTTCGCGCATCCGAGCGGAATCATGGTGCTGACGCCCGATGGCAGGCTGGCACGCTATTTTTATGGCATCAAGTATCCGCCGAGAGATTTGCGATTCGGGCTGGAGGAAGCTTCGGCCGGGAAGATTGGATCGCCGGTGGATCAAATTCTGCTCTATTGCTATCACTACGATCCGGCGACGGGGAAATACGGGATTTTGATTTCGCGCGTGCTCCAAATCGCGGGATTGATCACATTGCTGGGGCTGGCGCTGATGGTTGCGATTCTTCTCCGGCGCGAGCATGGCCATCGGAACGGGGCCGATTTCGCAAGGCACGAGGCATAGGTGAGAACGCGATAATTTCATGACCGCAAATTTTCATCTCGTTGCCGCGATGGCCACGCTCGCGTGGCCCGGCTTCCCATTGAAGCCTGATGACGCCTCGACGATCGCATCGGGCGTCGATCATCTTTATTATTTTCTGACGGCGATCACTCTCTTCTTCACATTTTTAATTTTCACCATCATTTTTTACTTTATGGTGAAGTACCGGCGGCCATCGGAAGAATACCGCCCGCCGGAAACCACGACATCCACTGCCCTCGAGGTCACTTGGATCACAATTCCGACGCTGCTTTGCGCCTTCGTGTTTATCTGGGGATCGAGCCTGTATTTCGAAAATGCGCGGCCTCCGAATGCGTCCATGGAGATTTTCGTCGTCGGCAAGCAATGGATGTGGCACCTGCAGCATCCCGAGGGCCCGCGGGAGATCAACGAGCTGCACGTTCCCCTCGGCGTGCCCGTAAAGCTGACAATGACGTCGGAAGACGTGATCCACGATTTTTCGATTCCGGCGTTTCGCATCAAGCACGATGCGCTGCCGGGCAGATACGCCTACATCTGGTTTCAGGCGACGAAGATCGGGACGTACCACTTTTTCTGCGCGCAGTATTGCGGCGCGGAGCACGGCGGGATGATCGGCTGGGTTTACGTGATGTCGCCGACCGATTACGCACAGTGGCTTACCGGCGGGGCAAAAGGCGAAACGATGGCGCAGTCTGGCGAGCGGCTGTTCACTCAGCTCGGCTGCATCACTTGCCACATCGCCGACGGGACGGGACGCGGTCCGGTGCTGCAGGGGCTCTACGGGAAGCCGGTGAAGCTGCGAAGCGGCGACACGCGGATCGCCGATGATTCTTACATCCGGCAAGCGATTGTGAATCCGAATTCCATGCCGCTGCCAAATTACGTGCCGATCATGCCGACCTATCAGGGGCAGGTGAACGAGGAGCAAGTATTGCAGTTGATCGCGTACGTGAAGTCGCTGGGCACCGAGGAAAGGAAGACGGGGAAATGAGCACGGCTGTGCTGGAAGCACCCGCGGAATCGCGCGTCAATTATTTGAACGCGAGCTACGGCATCAAATCGTGGCTACTGACCGTCGATCACAAGCGGATCGCGCTGCTGTATCTCGCTTCGATCTCGGTGATGTTTTTCATCGGCGGCATTTTCGCCGTTCTGATGAGGGCTCATCTGATCGAGCCGCAGGGCGCGCTGGTGCAGCCGGACACGTATAACAAGCTGTTTTCCGCGCACGGCATCATCATGGTCTTTTTCTTCCTCATACCGTCGATCCCGGCGACGCTGGGCAACTTTCTCGTGCCGTTGATGATCGGTGCGAAGGACCTGGCATTTCCCCGTTTGAATTTGTTGAGCTGGTACCTCTATATCATCGGCGCGTCGTTCGCGTTGTACGCGCTGATGAGCGGAGGAGTGGACACTGGGTGGACGTTCTATCCGCCGTACAGCAGCATTTATTCGCAGACGCACGTGATCGCGACGGCTATCGGCGTCTTCATTGCGGGATTTTCGTCGATCCTCACGGCTTTGAACTTCGTGGTTACGATCCACAAAATGCGCGCACCGGGGCTCACCTGGTTCCGCTTGCCGCTATTCATCTGGGCGTTGTATGCGACGAGCGTCATCATCATGCTGGGAACGCCGGTGATTGCGGTGACGCTGGTGCTGCTCGCCGTTGAGCGGCTGTTGCACGTCGGCATCTTCGATGCGGTCATTGGCGGCGATCCGCTGCTGTTCCAGCATTTGTTCTGGTTCTATTCGCACCCGGCCGTTTACATCATGGTCTTGCCTGGGATGGGAGTTATCAGCGAGCTTGTGACGGCGTTTTCGCGGAAGAAGATATTCGGTTATAAGATGATCGCCTATTCGAGCATGGCCATCGCGGTCCTGGGCTTTCTGGTGTGGGGCCATCATATGTTCGTGACGGGGCAATCGGTCTACGCGGGGCTGATCTTTTCGTTGCTGAGTTTTCTGGTCGCCATTCCTTCCGCGGTTAAAGTGTTCAACTGGACGGCCACGCTCTACAAGGGATCGATTTCGTATCAGGCGCCGATGCTCTACGCGCTCGGCTTCATCGGGCTGTTCACCATGGGGGGGCTGACCGGACTTTTCCTGGCTGCGCTGGCCACCGACGTTCACTTGAACGGGACGTATTTCATCGTGGCGCATTTCCACTACATCATGGTGGGCGGCACGATGATGGCGTATCTCGGCGGGCTGCACTTCTGGTGGCCGAAAATTACCGGACGGCTTTATCCAGACATCTGGGCGCGCATTGCGGCGTTGATGATTTTCGCGGGATTCAATCTGACGTTTTTCCCGCAATTCATGCTCGGATATATGGGCATGCCGCGGCGGTATTCAGTCTATCCGGCGGAATTTCAAGTTTTGAACGTGATGTCGTCCGCGGGAGCTTCGATCCTCGGCATCGGCTATGTGATTCCGCTGGTTTATCTGCTCTGGTCTATTCGTTACGGGCCTGTGGCGCCCGCGAATCCGTGGGGCGCGAAGGGATTGGAATGGCAGACGACTTCGCCACCGCCGACCGAGAATTTTGAGGAGACGCCGATCGTGACCGAAGAGGCGTATGCGTACGCAACGCCGGAGAGCACTCATGCCTGAAACTGCTTCTTCAGGTCCGCATGCAGGCGGCGCGGCTGTAGTCGCGCATGTGCCGGGCCTGCGCCATCACTTTGAGGATATGGAGCAGCAGCACGAGGCGGGCAGCCTGGGGATGTGGGCATTCCTCGTTACCGAAATCATGTTTTTCGGCGGTATTTTTGCAGCGTATGTGATTTACCGGACGCTGTATCTGCCTGGTTTTGAGGGCGGCAGCCGGTTGCTCGATGTGAAGCTTGGCGCAACGAACACGGCGGTGCTGATCTGCAGCAGCTTGACCATGGTGATGGCAGTGCACTCGGCGCAAACGGGAAAGCGGAAACTGCTCGTGATGTTCCTGATTTTGACGATGGTGCTCGGAGCCGTTTTTCTCGGGATCAAATACATCGAGTGGTCCACGGATTGGACGAAAGGTCTTGTGCCCGGCCTTCACTGGGGGCCGACGGAAGAGATTCACGGCAATCCGCCGCTCGGATCAGTCGAAATGTTTTTCTGCTTCTATTTCATCATGACGGGACTTCACGCCGCGCACATGATTATCGGCTTTGGAATTTTAACGGTGATCACGATCATGGGCTGGCGCGGCCGGTTCTCGCCAGAATATAACGCGCCGGTGGAAGTGAGCGGGCTCTACTGGCACTTCGTGGATATCATTTGGATTTTTCTGTTCCCATTACTGTATTTGATCGGGGGACGCTACTGATGCCTGGGCACATTGTTCCCGTGCGTGTGTACATCACGGTATTTCTCTCGCTGCTCTTTTTGACGGGGCTGACCACAGGGGTGGCTTTTATCGATCTCGGGGCGATGAACACGTTCGCGGCGCTCGCTATCGCCGTGGTCAAGATGCTGCTTGTCGCGCTGTTCTTCATGGAACTTCGCTACAGTCCCGGGCTGACCAGAGTTGTGATCGTGGCCGCCTTCTTTTTCCTCGCGCTGCTGATGTCGCTCACGATGGCCGATAATTTCACTCGCCCGTGGACACCGACGCCGAGTGGATGGGGAACTTCAGCGCCTTCCAGCCAGAATCGCTGATTCGTCCCGCAACTCGCACTCAAATTCCGCAGTGAAACTCTCTACTCGGGGTTGGCGACCGGCGGGGATATTTGCACGTAGCCAATCATTGGTGCGCCAACTTTTTTGCAAGATTTCATTTCGTCGGAATTGGGATCAAGCGTGGACAAAGAATACCCAACGACGATTTTCTGTTTTTTGGATTGCCGCTGGTCGTGCACCGATTGCGTATCGAAGCAGTAAGAAACGCGAACGTACGTTTGCTCTTTGGGCGTGTTGTCGCCCTTAGCGGGCCTTCCAACGTACGCAGCAGCGACTAAAAGAATCACTAGGGCACTCAACGTCTGTTTCATTGTCTGGCACCTCGGTGGTGCAAATTTTATCATTGGCAACACTCTCTCGGAGAACCACACTCCTGCATGCCCGATTGAGTTCCGGGCGTTTCTCCGGTAACCTCCGTCAGCCGTATCCTTGGGTGTTCCTGAAGGCCGCGTCTGGATTTATGTGAAATGAGAAGCGGCGGAGGCGTGCGCGATTGTTCCACGGATTTTCACAGATGATGCCGCCGGAAGCGGCGAAGCTCACGCTGGCGTTCATTCTTGCTTTTCTGATCGGCCTCGAGCGCGAGGAGCACAAGACCGGCGGCGGGTCCAGCTTCGGCGGCGTCCGAACGTTTCCGCTGATCGGGCTGATCGGGTTCGCGCTTGCCGAGTTCGCCCCGAATTCTGTCGCTCCGGTACTGGTGGGCTTCGCGGTGGTTGGCGCATTCCTTTGGCTCTCGTATCAACACAAAATTCAGCGCGCGGAGGCTGCCGGCGCGACCACGGAAGTTTCCGGCCTCGTGACGTTTGTTGTGGGCGCGCTGGTGGCGCGCGAACAGTTCTGGCTGGCGACGACGATCACCGTGATCGGCTTGCTGCTGCTCGAATTAAAGACGTTCCTCGAAGGTCTTTCGACGCGGGTTCCCTCCGAAGAGATATTCACTTTCACGAAATTTTTGCTTCTCACCGCCGTGATTCTGCCAGTCGTGCGCGATCAGACTTACGGGCCATTCGGATTTAACCCATTCAAGACGTGGCTCGTTGTCGTCGCGGTGAGCGCGATTTCATACGCGAGCTACCTGATCCAACTGCGGACGACGGGGAAGGGCGGAATCCTTCTCGCGGCGATTCTCGGCGGGCTTTATTCCTCCACCGTCGCGACCGTGGTACTGGCAAAAAGAGCGAAAGGAGAAAAGCGCCCGCATTTATTTTCGGGGTCGATTCTCATCGCTTCGAGCGTCGCTTATGCGCGGCTTATTGTTCTGGTAGCGCTGTTCAGCCGCGAGTTGGCCGCGAAGCTGGCGTTGTGGTTCATCGCGTTCACGGTGGTGGGGAGCTTGTTCGGCTGGTTCTGGACGACGCGGCGCGAGCCGGAATCTGGCGAGGTCAAGAGCCAGGTTGTCGCAAAAAACCCTCTGGAGTTGAGCGCGGCATTCTTATTCGCGCTGCTCTTCGTGGTGATGCTTGCGTTGACGCATTACGCGGTTGTCACGCTGGGTAGCGCCGGCGTGTATGCGCTTGCCGCGCTCACGGGATTTACGGATATCGCGCCGTTTGTCCTTGGATTGGCGAACACCGTCGGCACGACGACTCCGGTCAATCTGGCGGCGTCGGCGATCGTTGTTGCGATGGCGAGCAACAATGCCGTAAAGGCCGGGTATGCCTACGCGTTTTCCGATCGAAAGACAGGAACTCAGAGCGTGGCGCTTCTGGTGGTTTTCTCGCTGGTGGGATTGCTTCCGCTTATTTGGACCGCGCGATAGTAGCGTGCGTTACTCGGACCTTCGAGGAATTCCTTTCGCGCGCTCGGTCTCCTGTTCGCGCCACTCCATCCACGTCAGATAAATAATAGCGACATCAAAAATCGTGAGAACCAACAGCACGATCGAATGCGTGAAGCTGTACCGATACATTTGGTAGACGCTGAAGGCGGCGAACACGACGATGGTAAGCGGGTAAGCCCACAGCGCGTTCATCCACAGCGCAACCACGAGTATGACTTTGGTGAGGCCGTGAGACAGCAGATATAGCGAAACGAATAGCTTGTTGCCGCTCAGCAACTTTTCCGATACGCGAAGGAAGTGGACGGCGATGAAATCGTGAGGATCGCGCGAAAGTTCGTGCTGGGATAGCGTCGTGACAATCTCGTTCAGCTTCGACGGAGGAAAGAGCCAGAACAGCACGCCCCCGAATGTTTCCAGCACGCCATCAATTCCTTTGAGAGTGATGCCGGTTCGAAAGGTGCTCTTGAGGATGGTCCGGTCTAGAGGCTTCATGAACGAATCACGCGTTGGGTATCACGGTTCTTCAGTGTGAGGCGCGGAAGGCGAGGACGGCGTTCAATCCGCCGAATGCGAACGAATTCGAGAGAGCGTATTCAACGCGAGCGACGCGCGGCTGGTTCGGAATGTAGTCGAGATCGCATTCGGGATCGGCTTCGGTGAAATTCGCAGTGGGCGGCAGGATGCCATCCTTGAGAGCCATAATCGTGGCGACGGACTCGATGGCGCCGGCGGCGCCGAGCGCGTGGCCGTGCATGGATTTGGTCGAGCTGACCGCTAGGCGCTTGGCGTGCGCGCCGAAAACTTCGTGGATCGCGCGAGTTTCGGTCGGGTCGTTTCCCGGCGTGCCCGTGCCGTGCGCGTTGACATAGCCGAATTGTTCGGGAGCGATATTCGCGTCCTTCAGCGCTGAGCGCATGGCGCGCGCGGGGCCGGCGACCGTGGGTTGCGTGACGTGATGCGCGTCCGAGGACATTCCGAAGCCGACAATTTCAGCGTAGATTTTCGCGCCTCGCGCTTGCGCGGCTTCGAGCGGTTCGAGAATGAGCACCGCGCCACCTTCCCCTAGAACCATTCCGCGGCGATCCTTGCAGAATGGGCGGCAGGTGTCCGGCGCCATAACGCGCATGGCTTCCCACGCCTTCAGCAATCCCAAACCGAAAGGTGCTTCGCTACCGCCCGTGAATGCGAGGTCGGCGTCACCGCGGCGCACCATTTGGAATGCGAGGCCGATGGCATGGTTCGACGACGAGCACGCCGTGGATATCGCAAATGCAGGGCCCGTCGCGCCGAATTCCATGCAAACCTGGCTCGCTCCGGCATTGACCATCGCGCGCGGGATAATTAGCGGATGAACGCGGCCGCGGCCATGAAGATAGAGATCTTCGAAGCCGGCATCCTGAGTGGATTGTCCGCCTGTTCCGGTTCCGAGGACGACCGCGGTACGTTCGCAGAGTTCCGGCGTGAGCGTTGCGCCGGAATCAACGAAAGCTTCGCGCGCTGCGATCACCGCAAATTGGGCGAAACGATCGAGATGATCCTGCTGACTTCCGGGGAAGTGCGCGCCGGGATCGTAGCCGCGTACTTCCGCGGCGTTATGAAACCGAAGAGTGTAGGTATCCACGGAGGTGATTCGACCAATCGCGGGGATACCGCGTTGGAGCGAACTCCATGCTTCTTTGGTGTTGAGTCCCGCGGCGCAGATGATGCCGACGCCGGTGACTGCGACTCTGCGATCCGCCATCCGCTAGTCCGCCGGCGCCACAGAAGGAGTGGAGGAACCGCCGTTGTTCGCGGTCACGAGCTTGCGAATTCCTTCGACGATGTCGTTTACGGTCCGAATGTTGCGCGCATCGTCGTCGGGAATCGAGATGTTGAATTTGCTTTCGAGCTCGAAGAGCAATGTGAAAGTGTCGAGCGAATCAATTCCAAGTTCCTGGAGAGGAGTCTCGAGCTTAATGCTTTCGGCGGGTATGCGCTTCACGGAGGCAAGCGTTGCGATGACGTTTTCGGCGATTGTGTCAGACATCCGGAGAACCCTCGGGCCTTGTGTGTGACTCTACTATGTGATGGACGTGACTCGCGGCGAAAGGCCGGGATCAACATCCATGCTTACTCGTGCCTGAACATCAGCCAAGAACCGTAGCCGAAAGCGCGGGCAATTGCAAACGTCGCGCGTGCGGAGCCAGCGCGAAGAATTAGCATACCGCAACTCGGCGGCGGGTGCTTATCTGGACGTCTCGCGCGGGGAAATCCCCCGGCCGGGAACCACGAGGGTGTGGGGGTGCTTAGAGAGTGCTTGGAGTCTGATGTTGTTTGGACAGAACCAGGAGAATGTATCAAACTGGACAGGGACAGGACCGGCAAAAGTAAATCGCGTGAAGTCATAGCCGAATTTGGTATTCTTGTTGATTCTTGCTGGTAGGGGAACCCACCTCAATCCTGACAGACGCCTCGGCGGTAGGGTATAGGTGTCGCTTGAGCAGGATCGCACAAGCGGCTTGGCAGACATGCGGCCAGCCACGCGCGGCCTGTGATCACGTTTTCTTGGAGACGTTTGGATGATATCCGCTGAGAAGTTGTCCGGGAATGGCCGGCAGCCAACGATCGTGGCGACGTCCACGGCCGTTCCCGATTTCGTGGTATCTCGCGAAGAGGTGAAGGCGCACATGCAGCGCGTTTTTCTCCTGGATGGCGCGCGATTAGACGGCATGATGTCGATTGTCGACAACTCCCACGTGCGGCAGCGATACACCATCTTCCCCCTCGAATACACGATTGAGCCGCGGCCTCTGACCAAGACGAATCTGGAGTATCAGGAGCACGCCATCAAGCTCGGCGAGCAGGTGGCGAAGGAATGTCTCGAGAGCGCGGGGATGAAACCGGAAGAGATCGACTGGATCATCACTGTTTCGTGCACGGGCTTCATGATTCCATCGCTCGAAGCTTACCTCATTGAGAGCATGGGCTTCCGCCGCGACGTCCGCCGGCTTCCGATCACCGAACTCGGCTGTGCGGCCGGGGCGGCGGCGTTTGCCCGCGCGCACGAATTCGTGAAGGCTGGCCCGGGGAAAAATGTTCTGCTGGTCGCGGTGGAACTGCCAAGTCTCGCGTTCCAGCGGCGCAGTTTCACTCAGGCGAACATCATCTCGAGCATTCTCTTCGGGGACGGCGCGGCGGCGGCAATTATTTCCAGCGAGCCGCGAAGCGGACCGCAGATCCTGGCCACCGAAACGTATCTTTTTCCCAACTCTCACGACGCGATGGGATTCGATCTCAAGGAGGATGGATTTCATATTTTCCTCTCGAAAGACGTTCCTGACCTGATTCGCGGCAAAATCAAAGGGCTCGTTGATTGCTTCTTGTCGCGGCAGAAACTCGAACGGAAGGACATCGCCGCATTCGTCCTGCATCCCGGCGGGCGAAAGCTCATGGACTACATGGAAGAAGAACTGGGGCTGTGCCGCCAAAAGACGGAGCCTTCTTGGGACATTCTGAACGAGTACGGAAACCTATCGAGCGCATCGGTGCTGTTCGTTCTCCACGATTGGCTGAAGAAGAAGCAAGTTGAAGCAGGGCAATACGGATTGATGGCCGCGTTCGGCCCCGGATTCAGCGCCGAACTTCTCCTTCTCCGCTGGGCGTAACGCTTCATGCCGACGAGCGTCATTGCCTACATCGTGCTTCTTGTTCTCGTCGGCGCTTTGCGTCTCGGCGAAATGCAACTCTCCAGGCGCAATCAGCGGCGGATGGCGAAGGCCGGCGTTGCCAAGGTTCCGGAGCCGGCCCTTCCCTGGATGATTCTGCTGCATGGGGGAATCCTGATATCGGCGGGTCTCGAAGTGGTTTTGCTGCACCGGCCCTTGATTCCTGCGCTCGCAATCGTCGCGGGAATCGTTTTCGTCTCCGCCAATCTAATTCGCTGGTGGGTGATTCGAACGATGGCGGGGCACTGGAACGTTCAGGTGATGGCCTCGACCACGCTCGGGGTGATCACAACGGGACCGTACAAGTGGGTTCGCCATCCGAACTACCTCGCCGTAGTTCTCGAGCTCATCTCCCTCCCTCTGATTCACACCGCATGGATCACCGCGATCTGGGGTACCTTCGCGCATTTCTGGATTCTCCGAAGCCGAATTACCGTCGAAGAAGGAGTTCTGATGTCGAGCCAGGCCTACCGCGAGGCCATGGGCTCAAAGCCGCGATTCCTTCCGGGCCTGTTTTAGCGAGGTGTATTATTGCGGGCGCGCTAGCACCTCTTCACGCATAGAAAAGCGGATGAACGAATGGCTTTATTTTTCTCTGCCGCGAACGTAGGATTTTGTGTTTGTGCTTCGGGGGATTCAGGGACATGGATGGGGCTCGCCCGACATTGAAACTGACATCGAAGTTGATATCGAAACTTGGCGCAGCGGCAATCGTGGCGTGCATGCTTTTCGGCGCGGGCACGGCGCGCGCGCAGCATGTGGATGAGTCGCATCTGCAAGGACTGAAGTGGCGGCAAATCGGGCCGTTTCGCGGAGGACGGTCGCTCACGGCCGTCGGAATTCCCGGCAATCCCAGCGTTTTTTATTTTGGAGCTGTGGCCGGCGGCATTTGGAAGACGACGAACGGCGGACTTACGTGGCTTCCGATTTTCGATAATGAACCGGTATCCTCGATTGGCAGCATCGCCGTTGCCGAATCCGACCCTAACGTAATTTATGCGGGCACAGGCGAAGCTTGCATCCGCGGCAATATTTCCTACGGCGACGGCGTCTATAAATCGCTCGATGCGGGAAAGACGTGGACGAATGTAGGCCTGCCGGATTCGCGGCACATCGGCGCCGTCATCGTTGATCCCCGCGACGCCAATATCGTTTTTGTCGCGGCATTCGGCCACGCCTACGGAACGAATACCGAGCGCGGAATTTTCCGCAGCGTGGACGGCGGAAAGACCTGGGAGAAAGTTCTCTACAAAGATGAAAAGACCGGCGGAATTGACATCGTCTTCGATCCGCAAAATTCCCACGTCCTCTTCGCATCCATGTGGGAGGCGCACAGGACGCCCTGGAGCCTAACCAGCGGCGGCCCCGGCAGCGGCCTCTACAAATCCATCGACGGCGGCACCACGTGGAAGCGCGTCGAGGGCCACGGCTTTCCCGAAGGAGTTCTCGGACGAATCGGCGTTTCCGTTTCGGGCGCGGATTCGAACAGAATTTATGCGCTTGTCGAGGCGGCGAAGGGCGGCCTCTACCGGTCGGAAGACGGCGGCGACTCCTGGGAATTGGTGAACGAAGATCAGCGGTTTCGCCAGCGCGCCTGGTATTTCACCCACGTTTTTGCCGATCCCAAAAACGTTGACATGGTTTACGTGCTCAACACCGGGATGTTTCGCTCGACTAACGGCGGAAAAGATTTTGCTCGCGTCTCCGGTTCCCACGGCGATCATCATGATCTTTGGATCGATCCGACTGATCCGAATCGCATGATCAATGCCAACGACGGCGGCGCGACCATCTCGAGCGACGGCGGCAAGACGTGGACGACGGAAATGAATCAGCCGACCGCGCAGTTCTATCACGTCGCCACGGACACGCGATTTCCTTGCCACGTTTACGGCGCGCAGCAGGACAACACTTCGGTTGCGATTGCGAGCGACACCAATCATGGCAGCATCGATCGCGAGGATTGGTATGAGGTCGGAGGCGGCGAGAGCGGCTACGTCGTCCCGGACCCGGTCAATCCTGACGTTGTGTACGCGGGTGGCTATTGGGGAGGACTGACGCGCTTCGACAAGCAGACTGGCCAAAGCCAGGAAGTATCGCCGTGGCCCGACGACCCCGACGGAAACGGCGCGGCCGACCTCAAGTACCGATTCACGTGGACGCAGCCGATTGTGATCTCGCCGCACGATTCCAACACGCTTTATTTCGCGGGGCAGGTGCTGTTTCGGTCGAAAGATGCGGGCATGAGTTGGAGCGCGATCAGCCCCGATCTGAGCCGCAACGACAAGAGCAAGCAGCAATCGTCGGGCGGGCCGATCACGCAAGACGATTCGAGCGCGGAATTCTACGACCTGATTTTCACCGTGGCGGAATCGCCCGCGCAGAAAAATGTAATTTGGGCAGGCACAGACGATGGACTGGTGCACATCACGCGCGATGGCGGAATTCGTTGGACGAGCGTCACGCCGCCGGGAGTGCCGCCATGGAGTCTGGTTAGCTTGATTGACGCTTCGTGGCACGACGGCGGAACGGCTTACGTTGCCGTGGATGCGCATAAGCTCGACGACCAGCATCCATACATTTTCCGCACGCACAAATACGGCGCCGTCTGGAAAGATATCTCCGCTGGAATTCCCGAAGGCTCCTACGTCCACGCCGTGCGCGAAGATCCCGAGCGCGGCGGATTATTGTTTGCGGGGACGGAGACCGGCGTGTTCATGTCATTCGATGATGGCGAACACTGGCAACGGCTGAAACTGAACTTGCCGACGACACCGGTGCACGACCTGGCGATCAAGAACAGCGATTTGATCGTGGCAACGCACGGCCGTTCATTCTGGATCCTCGACGATATCTCTCCCTTGCGGCAGTTTGAAGATATCCATGCAGGAGCGAGCGCGTACCTGTTCAAACCGCGTCCGGCGATTCGCTTTCGCGCCGCCGGGCAAGCGCCCGCGTCGCGGCTCGATTTCGCCGGTCAGACGGCGCCGCGCGGTGCGACTCTTTACTATTGGCTGAAGGACAAGCCCGCCGACAAAGAAGTGGTCTCGCTCGAAATTCTGGATTCGTCGGGCGCAACGTTGCGCAAGTTTACAAATCAGCCGAAGAAAGAAGACGACAAGAAAGACCGCGAGGAAGACGAACAGAACGAACCGTCGCAGGAAGTTTTGACCACCGACGTGGGCTTGAACCGTTTTGTTTGGGATTTGCGATACGAAAAGGCCCGGGAGATTCCCGGCGCGATCTACGACGAGGGCGATCCGATTGGCGCGCTTGCGCTGCCCGGAAGCTATCAAGTGAAGCTGACGGCTGGCGGGAGATCGTACGTCCAGCCGATTGAGATTCGCCTCGATCCGCGCGTGAAGATTGCTGATGCCGATCTTCAGAAACAATTCGAGCTGGTGAGCAAACTACGCGACGTGATGGATCAAATGCACGCGGCGGTGCTCCAGATGCGGAGCGTCCACGAACAATTGGGCGCGCTTTCGAAGCGGCTTGCGGACGACGAAGCCGCGCAGCCGATTCGGGACGCGGCGCACGAGCTCGATAAGAAGATCACGGAACTCGACGATCAAATCGCCGATAGCAAAGTGTCTGCGTCTGAGGAGTTTCTGAATTATCCGATTGATCTCAACAGCAGGCTCGGCTATCTGCAAAATGCGGCCGACAGCGCGGACTCGGCGCCGACGCAACAAGAGTACGACGTCGAGACGTTGCTTGAGCAAATGGCCAACGACGATTTGGCGAAGTGGAAAGATTTGCAGGATAAGGATCTCGCCGCGCTGAACGATTTGATTGCGAAGGCGCTCCTTCCGGCGGTCGGAGTTCCGCAGATTGAAGTGAAGGCACCCGAGAAGCAATAACAAGCAATAAAAGCTGAAATCCTGCGAGAAGGCTTACGAGCTTGGTTGCGGTTTAGTGCGGGTCTGCGGTTGAGCTTGCGGCTGCGGTTGAGCCTCGGCCTGAGGCTGAGATTGGATTTGGGGCGGCCCGCACTGAGCTTCGACGAGCGGCATCAGGGCCTCGTCAAGTTGCGCGCTCTCATGTTCCTTTGACGAGCAAATCTGAGCTGCCGTAAGTCCCGACGCGCCTCGAAAGTCGGCTCCCGCAATGTCCGCGCCTGAGAAATCCGTCCCGCGCACTACCGCTCCTCGCAGATCGGCGCCTCGCAGATCGCTATTTTGAAGATTCGCTTCGATCAGAATTGCGTGTGACAGTTCCGCGTCCTGCATTTCGGCTCCCGGCAATTGAGCCGACCAAAGGTACGCTTCCTGGAGATCCGCGAGCTTAAGATTCGCGCCAGAAAGATTCGCGTCGCGCAAATCGGCTTTTTCGATATTGGCGTGCGCGAGCGAGGCAGATCGCAGGTCGGCGCCGAAAAGATTGGCGCCCCCCAATCGCGAGTCCACCAGGATTGCATTACTCATCCGCGCGTAGGAAAGATCGGTCTCGCGCAAATCCGCCCGCGTCAGATTGGCTTTCTCGAGATCGGAACCTTGAAGATTGGCGCGAAAGAACTGCACGCGATCGAAATTCGCAGAGCGCAGGTTCGCCTCGCGCAAATTTGCGCCGCGAAAGTCGGACTCGGAGAAGTAGGCGCCTTGCAGATCGGCTTTCCAGAGATGAGCGTTGGCCCAAAACGTCCGGTAGCCTTGCGCGTAGCGTAGCCTGAGATTATTGAGCTGCGCGCCTTTCACGCTCGAGAGATCGTCGTCGTGCCAAGACCAATTTTTTGGAGCCAAGGAAACGCTGGTCTCGGTCAAGTCGGCGTATGGGCGGTAACCGAGCGTCCAAAACACATCGGCGGACCACCGCTTGATGCTGAATTGCCGGAAGTCGGGCATCACGCTCGTGTCGTGCGGCACGCCATAGACAACTCCAAGCGTGAGAATGAAAAGTAATGCGCCAACGGCGGCTGACATGGCCATGCGGCGGATCGCCGGATGAGAGCGCAAGGATTCCTTTGGCGGCAGTGCCGCAGCGGGAACGATTTCCAGCGAAGCAACTTCGTTAGCGTGTCCGCCAGCGGCCACATCCGACGCCGATTCTGAAACCGATTCCGAATTTGGGTGTAAATCCAATTCCGCAAGCGGAATGGAATCCATTTTTGTAGGCGTCTCATCTGCAGAAATATTAGACGTACGTTCTTCAGCAGGTTCCGGCACATTCTCGGTGGTGGCTTGCACCTCGCCATTTTTTACGCGAGGCAATTGCATCGCGATGCCTACCGACATGAGCAGCAGCAATATCTGAAGCATGGAGCCGCGAACGTCCTGCATGACGAGATAGCGAACCCAGAACAAAAGCAGAGTTGCCGGGACCGCCCAGTACGCGAGCGCGGATGGAACAATGGTCTGCAGCGTCGAAGGCGCAATCCAATTCGCTCTCCAATTTCTAAACCTGCTATGGAAGAGAGTCATCAGCAGCCACGGGCCGGTGCGATCGAGAGTGCGCCCGTCGGGAAATACAGCCGGAAGTTCGCCGAGCCGTTCCCACAAACGCTGCAGAGAGATTTGGAGATAGACGAAAAGGCCGAACAGCGCGATCGGCATCAGCATGTAGAAGCTCGAGATGGGCAGTATGCCGCTCGAGGGAAGAATGCGGAGCAAGGGAGCATCGTTCAAAAACTGAACGTCACGCGTGGTGAAGATTCGAAGCCAGCTCAACGCGCACGCCGCAATCGTTGCGATCAGCAAGCGATAGCACTGGCGCGATCGAACTTGCGCGATCTGCTGGCCTTCAAATTCGGATATCGCTGCGGGAAGGATCGTCCATAGCAGGCCGGCGCCTGCGAGTTGACTTGTGTGCAGCCCCGCCGCGCCGACAAGTGACGCTCCTTCGAGATTTGCGCCACGAAGGTCCGCGCCTAGCAAATTCGTTTCCTGGAGATTCGCTTGCACCAGGCTCGTGCCCCGCAAGTCCGCAAGCAGCAATTCCGCGCCGTGGAAATTTGCGCCGTTCAGAATCGCGCCTTGCAAATTCACGCCAGTCAAATCGGCGGCTTCGAAATCGGCGCGAGTGAGCTCGAGACGGCTGCCGGACGCGCCATTCGACTCGACCCACTCCTGGTGCAGCTCGAGCAGCTCATCCAATTCGTCATCGCGAATGGTGGTTTGCGCGCGGTCGCGCGATGGCACTGTCGCGAGCGCCGCGTCTTCCTTGATGATGTCCCCCACGAGCCAGTGAAACGACATGCCCAACCTTTCGGATATCCTGCCGGACCCTCGTCCACGATACAAAAAACCTCGGGTCTGAAGGCTCGAGCTACATGAAGAGCAGCCCCTAGAAATGTCAGTGGCCGTTATTTCGCGGAGCCACCAACGGGAAATGAATCTGCCAAAAATCTTTTGACGGTTGCGTGAATTCCACGCCTATTTTTCGGCCATTCGGGCCAGTGGGCCCGACGTACACCACGCGCGATTCCCGTTCTTCAGCGGTGCATTTGTTCTGCACCGTCAGCAAGTCGCCGCGTTCGACCGGCATCTGCAACTCGAACATTCCGCCGCACACGTTCACATTCAACGTGACGGCGTCTTCTCGCGCCGGTCTTTGCTTGGGAATCTGCCGGGTTACGAGAACGGGAACTTGCAGTTTCAGACGCTGACTTCGCCGGGAACCGGGTCTCGGCTTGCTCAGTGTGGCCGTCGATATCATTTTCGAATCGAAGATTAAATGGAGGGAGGTGAAGCGGCAATAGTACGCGTGGACAGTGCCCGCGCGGGCGGACTCAAGTGGTTTATTCCGTGTGCTTTAGCGGAATCAATTCGATGCGGGCGCGGGCTTTTGCAGCTCCTGATTCACGGAGTCGGGGAGTTTGTCCAAATGGCTCAAGAGCGTGACGACCTGCCAGATTTGCGCGTCGCTCAACTTTTTATTCCACGACGGCATGCCCGTCCAGCGTACGCCGTGCTTGATGATGTAGAAGTTTTCATTTTCCGGCATGTCGGGCGCATCCATCCAGAATTGCGGCGCGGGAGGATTGAAGGAATCGCCAAGCTGAGTCGCCATGTGAGTGGGGTCGCCGTGACATCCGGCGCAGTTGTCGCGATATAAACGCGCGCCGGCGATCAGCGTGTCGTCAGTGGGCTGGAGTGGATCGCTCGTCTGTGGCGCGCGGCGCTCGGTGGATTTATCCATCGCGCTCATGGCGATCTTCTTTTCGAGCGGCGAAGTCTCAGTGTCGGCGCTGAAATTGAAATAGCCCCCGCGCACGACGAGAAATGCGCCGATCACGATCACCACAAGCGTGAATAGAATGCCCCACAAGAATTTCTGCATCATTGCTCCTTCGTGCGCGCCGTTCGACTCAGGCGCACGCTTACGATTTTACCAGCAGCCGGCCGGCTCAAAGATTTGATGCAGCAGCACCGCTGCGGGTCATTTCGTTTCGACTAGGCGATTATATTTCTTTAGCACTTCGCGCAGCTTGTCATGAGGCAATCCCTCGACGCGATGATCGTCGGCGCCGGTCATTGTATCAGCGGCGACCATCGCGTTGATCACCGCTTCTTCTGTCGCTTCGACTGTAGCCTCGAAGAGCGGGTCCATATTTTCGTTGGGCATTATGGCCACTTGCGCGGGCTTTTTGGCGAGGCCCGCGCCTGGGTTCGCCGTCGAGAACGCGATGAAGATGTCTCCCGATTCATCGCCCGAAATGCTGCCGTTTCGGCCGAGGCCGAGCGTGACGCGGCGCGCGATTCGTTTCAACTGATGCGGGAGCAGCGGCGCGTCCGTGGCTACGACGACGATGATCGAGCCGGTGTCGTTATCCCAAACGGATTTCCCTGGAATTTCCTTTCCGACGGGAACGCCCGCAACTCTCAGCAGTCGCCGGAGCCCATAATTGCATTGAACCAAAACGCCTACAGAATAACCGCCGAACTTTTCCGGAAGTTTGCGCGATGACGTGCCAATGCCGCCTTTGAATTCATTGCAAACCATTCCCGTTCCGCCGCCGACGCTTCCTTCTTCAACTGGGCCGCCATGAGCGTTGTCCATCGCGGCGAAGGCGTCCTCCGTCTTCACGTGGAAGCCATTGATGTCGTTTAAATATCCATCCCAGGTTTCGGCGACAACCGGAAGAGACCACCAGTCCTCTTCGGGTGCGGGCGGGCCGTGTTCGAATTGCCATTTGATCACAGCGTCGCGAACGACGCCGACACTGTGCGTGTTTGTGATCATCACCGAGCCGTAGAGAAATCCGGATTCTTCCACCCAGGTGGTGCCCGTCATTTCACCGTTTCCATTTTCGGTGTACCAGCCAGCATAGACCGGATCGATCGACTTTTTTCCGCGTGGGAAAACTGCGGTGACGCCCGTGCGAACAGGCCCAACTCCGACCTGCAACTTTCCTTCGCCGGAAATCAGCGTTCGGTGGCCGACTTCCACGCCTTTCACATCAGTAATGGCGTTCAGCGGGCCTGGCGTTCCATCGAAGGGAACTCCGAGATCGCGAGCGCGTGGTTTCGCTGCTTGCCCGCTGGCATTCAGAGTGAAAATGGCGAGCGCGAAAAATATGACTATCAATTTTGAAACCAGCTTTACCCTCATCGCTTTTCTCCGTGCATCGCGGCCTGCAAATCCTTGCGTGCTTGCTTTAGCAGCGCTGTGTTTTTCTGCAATTCGTTTTCTAGAATCGTTTCTTGCTGTGCCGCGCGCTGCCAATCTTCGGCTTCAGCGGCTTCTGTGAGGCCCGGCAACTCCAGATGTGCATAAGTAAATCGAGCGGCATAAAGAGTGTGCTTAAACCACGGCCGGCCCGGAATACCGGCGGGATTGCACCAATTCCGTTCGATCTGGATAAGAGCGGTGTTGATTCGATTCGTGGTGGCTTCGTCGAGAGAACCGCGAAGAGCGGCCGCTGCGGCGGAGTTGAACTCACGCCCGGCATTCTGGAATTCGGCGATGCGCCGGTACAAAGATTCCAAGTCAACGTGCCCGCTTGCTTTCACGTGGCTGCGTTGATCCAACTCATCAACGAACTGACGAATGTTGCTCCCATAAAATTCAAAATCGTAAGGAAGAAAATCCGCATTCGCGAGCCGCAGCGCGAGTCCGCCCCACAATTGCGTCATCAGCGCGTGATACTGATAGCCCGGATCGCCGAAGTGATTCATCCAGTAGTAATCGTCGTAAAGCGAATGATAGACGCCGTACGGCCCGTCGAATTGCAGGCCAACCGTCGGAATGCCGAGAAAATTCAGGAAGACGGTGTGATCCGAGCCGCTTCCTATGCGAGTGTCGGCTAATTCGGAATCCGGCGGCGGGCCGGGAGCGTGCCGCTCTATTTGAGCGGTCTGCTTCCACTCGTCGTAAAGAGTTTTGCCGGAGGGAGCCGGCAATGTGCGTGTCACATCCACCAAAACCGGCGCGAGCGAAGCCACCGGGGAGCCGTGGAACACAGGGCCGCCAGCCGATGAATCCACGTTTAGGTACGCGACTGCTTTCTGCCGCAACTCGTCCGCAAATTGCTCGCCCCATTCCGTCGAGCCCGTGAGTGCGTACTCTTCTCCGTCCCAACTGCAAATCACCAAAGTGCGTCGCGGGCGAATCCCGCGCTTCAGCATCTGGCCGAGATCGCGCGTCAATTCGAGCATGGAAGCCGTGCCGCTCGATGGATCGAACGCGCCGTACACCCACGCGTCGCGATGATTTCCGAGGATCACCCATTCATCCGGCAAATCCGCGCCGCGAATTCGCGCTTCGGTCACGTAATACGGCTGGACGCCAGTGTTCATGTCCACTTTCAAATGGACGCGAACACGCTTTCCTCCGAGCCGATACTTAATCGGCAGGCCGCCTTGCCATGAATCCGGCGCCACGGGCCCATCCATATTTTCGAGGAGTGGCTCGGCATCGTGCCACGAAAGCGGAACGCCCATAATTTTCGGGAGCGAAATTGCTTCGGAGATCGGAATTCGCTTCGCGCCTGGAACAGACGCCCAGCCCGGCGTTAACGGATCGCCCGGCTCGAGAAAATCGTAAGTGATCGCGCCGCGCTGGATGTGAGTCTCAGGTCCCCACGGCCCGTCGGGAAATACGGCGCCCTTCTTGTATCCGTCTTCGGCGGGATCGGAGTAAATCAAAATTGCCGCGGCCCCTTCGCGCTCGGCCGTGAGCGCTTTGAATCCGCGATAGCTATACGGATTCGAGTAGCGCACCAGCACAATTTTTCCGCGCACTTCAATTCCGTGTTTGCGCAGCAGCGCGTAGTCCTCCGGATTGCCGCTGTGCGCGTAGACGACCGGCGCAGTCACCTCTCCCGACGCCGAATACCCGAGAAACGCGCCAGTCGCGCGCGGATTCTTCGTGTCGGGATCGACGTCGTATGGAGCTTCCCTCAAGAGCGCGCGGTACGGCTTCGGCTCGATCATATCGAGCGATATTTCATGCGGTGTCGAATTCAAAACATCGTATTCGTGAATTGTGACGTCTTCGAGCCCTTGCTGCTTCCATTGATCGGCCACCCACTGAGCCAATTCATTGTTTCGTTGGGAGCCAGCGGGATGCGGCTCGGACGTGAGATAGCGATGAAACTTCTGAATTTCATCGCGCGATGCGAGCGATTGATAATCTTTTTCAAGCGCCAACTCTTGCTGGCCTGCACTCGGAGAGTAACCAATGAGGGCACTCTGCGGTTCAGATCCGGCGGGCGCAAGCCGCGCTGCAGTGGCCACAAGCAACACGACGGCGGCCAACGTGACAGGCTTGTCTGTGTGCCTAAGAAACGGATGTCTTCGCAGGATGGCCTCCCGATCCGGAGCGATGCGCGCGATCGAGTTCGCCGATCGCATTTTTCAGAGTCCTCGCGAGGAACTCGATTTGCGCGCTTGAAATCGTGAACGGCGGGGCGAGAAGAAGATGATCGCCGCGCTTGCCGTCCACCGAGCCTTGCATCGGATACGTCAAAACTCCCGCTTCAAGCGCATCTTCCGCGATGCGATTGGCGATGTGCGCCTCAGGCGGAAACGGCTCGATGCCGTTACGCACGAATTCAACTCCAAGCAGCAATCCCATCCCGCGAATATCGCCGACGACGGAAAATTGCTTCAGCGGTTCCAGCGATTCACGTAACTCTTTGCCGGCCGGAGCCACGTGCTCGAAGAGCTTGTTCTCGCGAATGTGATTGAGAACAGCGACACCCGCAGCCGCTGATACCGGATGCGCGCTATATGTGAATCCGTGCAGAAAAACGCCGGAGCCGCGATCGATCGTGCCNNGGTTTCACACTCCAGTGATCGACTGCAAAAGATCTCCCCGTGCGGCCCATTCCCGTCATGATTTCGTCGGCGATCAGAAGAATGCCGTGTTCGCGGCAAATTTCTGCGATGCGCTGCAAATATCCCTCGGGCGGCGGCACCGCGCCAAGCGTCGCGCCGCTGACAGGCTCAAGAATGAACGCCGCAACACTCTCCGCGCCTCCATCGAAATCGCCCCGGCGCAACATCCGATCCAATTCATCCGCACAATCCACATTGCACTCGGGATAATGCAGTCCCATCGGACACCGATAGCAATAACACGGCGGAATATGTCCCCACTCGGCGAGCATAGGCGCGAAAGGCTCGCGGCGCCGCACGTTGCCGGAAAGCGAGAGCGCGCCGAGCGTCGAGCCGTGATAACTCTGCTTCCGCGCAATCACGCGAAATCGTTTCGCATCGCCGCGCTCGAGAAAATATTGCCGCGCGAGCTTGATCGCCGTTTCGGTGGCTTCCGAACCACCGGAAGTGAGATACACGCGGCCGCGGCGAAAATTGGCAGGAGCCAAATCGAGCAGCCGTCGCGAAAGTTCGGCTGCAATCGGCGTCTCGAATTGCGAGGAATGAACGTACGCAAGCCGCTCGGCTTGCTCCGCCATCGCGCGAGCGACCGAAGCAACGCCGTGCCCGATGGTGACGACGGCGGCGCCGCCCGCCGCGTCGAGAAATCGCCGGCCGTCGGCTGTAAAAATGTAGCAGCCTTCGCCGCGAACGGCTTGCGGATACGTCTTCCGGAAATTTCGGGGAAAGAGGGCGTCGCTCATCGCACTCGCACGTTTAAGAGCAGCGCGATTCTAGCAGATGCGGATATTCCCGAGATGCGAATTCCGGTGGGCGATCATTCGCCGCTCATTTCCATTTGAGATCGCGAATATCCACGGCCGGCTTGGGGAATTTCATTTTGAGGGCTTCGAGCGTCTCCACCAGGATGTGCGAAACCGCCAAATTGCGGAACCACTTCTTATTTGCCGGGATGATGTACCAGGGCGCGCCGGAAGTGCTGCAGCGAGAAATCGCATGCTCGTATGCGGAAATGTAGTCGTCCCAATATTTTCTTTCGGTGAAATCGGCGATGGAGATTTTCCAGCGCTTATCGACATCGTCGATACGTTCGATAAATCGCTTCTTCTGTTCGTCCTTGCTGATGTGCAGATAGAATTTCACTATCGTGACCCGATTTTCGGTCATCAGTTTTTCAAACGCGTTGATCTCATCGTATCGCGCCGACCAAACTTCCTTGGGAACAAGATTGTGGACGCGCGCGACGAGGACATCTTCGTAATGAGAGCGATTGAAAATTCCGATGTCGCCGACCACCGGCATGGCCTTATGGATTCGCCACAGAAAGTCGTGCGCAAGTTCCTCGGCGCTCGGCACCTTGAATGACGTTACGGTGCAGCCCTCCGGATTCACCCCGGACATCACGTGGCGGATGGTGCCGTCCTTTCCGCCGGCGTCAATGGCCTGAAAAACAACGAGAAGGGCGTGCTTCCTTTCCGCATACATCAGGTATTGGAGCGAGTCGAGTTTCGACTGCAATTTCGCGAGTTTCTCGTCCAATTTCGGGCCTTTGTGATGGCCCAACGTTTCGTCCGGGTCATATTTCGACAGCTTGACCTTCGTGCCGGGTTTGACGACGAACTCTTTTCGATAATCCATTATTGCGCTGTCTCCATCGCGCTCGTTAATTGGTGAGAAGCCTTTAACAGAATATTCATATTGGTCTGTAACTCCCGGAGTATCATAGGCTATCATCTCGAAGTTGGAATCGAAACGGTTGGAAATGGCCGAGAGCATTTCTCCAGAACAAGCCGCTGCCGAACGTCCGCTCGAAAAAATCCGCGTAGCGAAACGTGAGTATCCCGGCGCCCTTGTCGTCGTCGAAGGGATCGATGGGTCCGGCAAAAGCACGCAGTTGTATCTTCTAAAGCGCTGGCTGGAGATCGGCGGATACCGGATTCACTTTACCGAATGGAATTCTTCGCCGCTGGTTCGGTCCGCGACGCGGCGCGGGAAACAGCGGCGCCTGCTGACGCCGGTGACTTTTTCACTGCTGCACGCGGCCGATTTTGCGGACCGCTGCGAGCGGCAAATCCTGCCGTTGCTCCACGGCGGATATCTTGTTCTCGCCGATCGTTACATCTATACGGCGTTCGCGCGCGACGTCGCCCGCGGCTGCTCGCCGCACTGGCTGCGCAATCTCTATCGCTTCGCGCCCATACCCGACATTACTTTTTATTTTCGCGCGCCTCTCGACGTTGCCGTGGATCGCATCATGGCTGGCCGGCCGAAGCTGAAATACTACGAAGCCGGCATGGACCTCGGGATTTCGCTGGACAGGGCCGAGAGTTTCCGCATTTTTCAGGAGCGAATCCTGAATTACTACGATCAGATGATGCCCACCGACAAATTTGTGCTGATGGATGGCACGGCGCCCGTCAACCGTCTCCAAAAGCAGATGCGGGAAATTGTCGGCGAGCGAATCAATCTCGCGCAATTCGCGCCGAAAAAATCATGAAGCAGAACGACAAAACAAATCCGATCGCCCTAAGTACGAACGGCCGATACGGCAAGAAGGCGGCAAGCGCAAAAGGAGGCCGTACCTCCCGCTTTTACGGCGTCGCGCTTCCGGGCGTGAAGGAAGAAGAGCTTAGCGGGACACTGATCGTAATCGAGGGAACTGACGGATCGGGGCGTTCGACGCAGATTACGCTGTTGACCGAATGGCTCGAGTCCGAGGGCTACGCGGTGCAGACGGCGGGACTGCGGCGTTCCTCGCTCGTCGCCGACGATATTGACGCGCTTCTGGCGGAAAATGCGGTCACGCGCCTCACGCTCGCGCTCATGTACAGCACCGACTTTTTCGATCAGCTCGAGCGCCGGATTCTGCCTGCGTTGCGTTCGGGACTGATCGTGCTCGCTGACCGTTACATCTTCACGCTAATTGCCCGCGCGGCCGTGCGCGGAATCGGGCGTGACTACCTGCACGGAATTTATGAAATGGCGCTTCGCCCCGACCTGACTTTCTGGTTGAATGTTCGTCCTGAAGTGGCGTTCGACCGCGAATTCAAGAAGGCACACACGATTAGCTATTGGGAATCGGGACGCGACATGTCGCTTTCGAACGATCTGTTCCAATCATTTATCCGCTATCAGTCGTTGATCAAAAAAGAATTTGAGTATCTTTCGCGCCGCCACGGATTCATCGAGCTCGACGGCGAAGGCGCAGTGCCGGCCGTCAATCGCGAACTCCGAAAACAAATCGGCGCGCATCTAGGGATCAAGAACACGCATTATCAGCCGTCGAGTGCGCTTGCAACTCTTTGGCGATAGGCGACAGACGACGTGGCCGCCCCCGTTCAACTTGCCGCGATTGACGCCGGCTCAAACGCCATACGGTTAGTTATCGCCCGCGCAACATCTCCGGATAGATTTGAAATCCTCGATAACGAACGCGCGTCGGTGCGTCTCGGGCACAATGCTTTCACCAAGCGCGTTCTGAGCAGCCAGACGATTGCGGAGGCCGCGCGCGCCTTTCGGCATTTTCGACGCGTGATGGACAAGCATCACGTTTCGGTCTACCGGGCGGTTGCCACTTCGGCAGCTCGCGAGGCTCGTAATCGGAACGTTCTCATCGACCGGATTCGCCGCAAATCCGGGATCGAACTCGACGTGATCAGCGGTGAAGAAGAGGCTCACCTGGTGAGCTCCGCGGTTTTGAGGACGCTCGGAGAAAGCGTCACGCCGCGAGTGATTTTTGATTTGGGCGGCGGCAGCCTGGAAATCAGTTTGCTGAGAGATCGAAAGGTGGAGCGCCGCGTCGCGCTGCCATTGGGCACCGTGCGGCTTATGGAGACGTATGGCATCGAAGGCGTGATTACGGAAGACACGGCGAGGCGAATCCGCCACCACGTGCTTACTCTTTTGCGTTCGGCTCTGCCGCAACCGCCCAATCTTTCTGCTGCGACTGCGGTTGCCTGCGGCGGAAACGCGGAAGCGCTGGCTCTGCTTGCGCCGGGGCCGCGGCTTCGCGGATTCGAAACGGTGAATGTGCGGCTGCTCCGCGATCAGATGTGGAAAATTCTGGGAGCCGATGTTCCGCACCGAATGAAAATGTTTCGAGTTCGACGCGATCGCGCGGAAGTCATGGGCATTGCGGCTGCTGTCCTTGCCGCCCTCGCGCGCTACCTGAATCTCCGCTCGTTTATTGTTCCGTGCGTGGGGGTGCGCGAAGGGATTCTTCTGGACTTGATGGCCGCGCAATATTCCGGTGCGGCTGTCAGCGACGAAGAGCGTCACGCGGCGGAACGTCTCCGCGCTGGAGCCGAATGGTTCGCGCGCCGCCTTAACTACGACGGTCCACACGCCGAACAGGTGAGGCAACTCGCCGTGTCACTTTTCGACCAATTGCGGCCTTTACATGAGATGGGGCCGGAGTTGAGGCTTGTTTTGGAACTCGGTGCGATACTTCATGACGTGGGCCACGTCGTCAGCAACAAATCGCATCATCGCCACGGCGAATATCTGATCCGGAATGGCGAGATTCCCGGATTGCGCGGCTGGCGGCGCGACATGGCCGCCGATCTTGTCCGTTACCACAATTGCAAATCAGAGCCGCAGAAGGATCATAAGTTTCATGCTTCGCTTGACGGCAAACGCCGGCAGCAGGAGCGTATGCTGACTGCAATTTTGCGGATTGCGGAGAAGCTCGAGAGCGAGCACCGCCGAATGGTCGGCGGGGTTTCTGTTGACATCGCGCGCGGCCAGGCGATCTTTCGCGTGCAGATGCAAAATGGCAGCCGGCTCGACATCGCCGGCCTCACGCGCAAATCGGCGCTCTTCGAAGGCGAATTTCACCTGCGGCCTGTCTTCAGGCGAGCGCAGGCAAATGAAAAGGTGGCGTAATCAATGATTCTTTATCTGGTGCGCCATGGGATTGCGATCGATCGTACCGATCCGAATTGTCCGCCTGAGGTTGAGCGCTACTTGACGCGTGAAGGAATCAAGAAAACGCGCGAGGTAGCCGAGGGGGTCCACGCACTCGGTGCGCGGCCCGCCGTGTTCGTCTCCAGCCCGTATGTTCGAGCAATGCAGACAGCGCAAATCTTTGCGGAAATTTTCGGATTCTCTCGCGAGAAAATCCGCGAGAGCGCGGAGCTAAAGCCTGGCGGCGGCCCAGCGGAGTTTCTGAAAGAGATGGCGCACGTGAAAGCGCGGGAAGTGATTGCGTTCGGACACGCGCCGAACATGGATCAACTAATCGGGCATCTTGTCGGATCTCGCGGCGTTTTCACGGCGCTCAAGAAGGCCGGGGTGGCGGCGCTGGAATTTGATTCACCGGCAGCGGCGAAAGCCACACTGGCGTGGTTGCTCCCGCCAAAAGTTCTGCGCCACCTCGATACGTAGTCAATCGTACTTACCAATCACAGCCCAGCCACCTACGAGCAAACCCGCGCACATTATCGCGAAGGCGCTGGAAAATGTTGTCGTTCCCGGCATACTCCACCACTCAATCCGGCCATCACTCTCCTTCAGAGCCGGGAGGCCCCTGCCTCCCGGTACCAATGCGCAAGCTAGGCCCGCCAACCCGAAGCTGGATCTCAGAGCCTGTGTGACGTCTACAATGTTTTGTCAGGGCATGACTTTAGGCATGCCGCAAGACTAGAGAAATTTGTCATCCCGAACGAAGGGAGGGATCTGCGGTTCGCGTGGAAAGGCTCTATTACGTTTACATCTTGGCAAGTTCCGCAAAATTACTTCGGCTCTAGCCGCTGAGCGCCTGTTTTCCGAGTCGTGATTCGTTCCTTATCCCACGCAAGTCGCTTGTACTTTTACAAGATTGCGCGGATAAAAAATCAGGACGCGAGGCCCGCGACAGCCGCGGCCGCGGCCGCGAATTCACGCGCGGGCTGGACGATCACAGGCGTGTTGCAGAGAGTTTCGAGGAGATGTTTTTTCTTTGCGAGTGCGCTGGCTGATTCCACGTCGTGGAGATATCCCTCGGCCCTCACGATCAAAGCCGGTCGCGAAGTCTCGACAGCAACGTGCGATACGCGGCCGTTGTGATCGCTATCGAGACCGTCCGCCAGGCGAATCGTGGCCGCGAGCCACGCAACGCCTTCGCGTTCTTCCGGCATGAGCGAGGAATACCCCTCGTGTTCGGCACTCGGCTCCGCTCCGCGGTGATATCTAGCCACGAGGGCGGTCAGCAGCAGGTCGTCACTCGTCCAACCGAGCGGCGGCGACAGCTTTCGAATCATTCGATATGACGCCTTGTGGTGTCCTGAATCCTGCTTCGCGCACCCGACATCGTGCAGAAGCGCAGCGGCTTCGAGAATTCGACGGGAACGCGGCTCGCGGAACGTGTGATTCAGCTGCGCGTCGCGGAAACCGTCGTAAAGTTCGAGAGCCAGCTTCGAGACGCGGCGCGAATGCTCGATGTCAGGATCGCGGTACGACGCCCACGAGACGAGAGTTGAGAGCGCAGCCGCTTCGAGCCGTTCGCCTTCAGGCAGTCCGGCCCGCCAGATGTTCCACACGGAATGTTTGCCGAAAGTTTTCGCGCGATACTCCGCGAGTTTTTCGGCGCGCGCGGTGTCAATCCAAATGAGCCACGTTGATATCGCATTTTCGCCGGAGCTCGCCGCGATTCTTCTTAGTTTTGCGCGCAGCACGTCCAAATCGTGCACCGCGCCCAGAAGATCCTGCACAGATTTTAGTTCTTCGCTCCATTCCGCATAATGCCGCGGCAGAAAATTCTCAAGTGTGTAGCGGAAACGCTTCAGCGCGATTCGAACGCGGTGCCATCCGATTCGGCTGCGGCTGCGGATCGCCCGGCGATGCATCTCTCTCGCTTCGATCCAGCGCTCGAGCGCCAGATGCTCGAAGACATGGCTGCCCGCAGGAATGCGCCGGGATTTTTCTGAGAGATCTCTGGACCATTTGCGCCAGCGGCGCACGTCAAATTCGCCGAGAGCCGTGGCGGCATCCGATTTTGCAGCTTCTTGTTCCTGCGAGAGAATTTCGCGAATGCGCGGTTTCAGCGGATCGTCGGTCGGATCAAGTTTCTGCACCCAGTCGAGCATAACTTGAATGTCGCGCAAATTACCCAGGCTCCTGAACAGCTCACGCGAATCGGTTTTCAGCGCGCGCAGAGATTTGTCGGGATCGACGTTCGAAAGTCCGTCAGCGATGGCGCGCGAACGCCGCAGCGCGACGCGAAGGTCGTGGACAGCATCAGCTTCGAAGCGCCGCGCGGCGCGGCTGCATTCCTTTAGGACGCGCGTCATGAAATGGGCGAGCCCCGTCCTCTCGATTTTCCGGGGGGCGATGGGATGCGTGTTCGAAGCCATGATTAACAAAAGCGAGCCAGAACTTCGGGCAGGGGAGCGCGTAGGATACACCTTTCGGCGTGGCGGGGCAAAGCGAGCCCGCCAGGGTTTAATCGATTCGAAGCTCGGGAATTTTCCATTGGCAAAATTGTTGTGTCGAGCGCGGGAGCATCGTACGATGCGCGGCACCTGATCCGCGCGCGCGCGTATTCTGCTGGGGGTGTTATGGACACGGCTGATTTTTCCCGGCGCAACTTCCTTCTGCAATCGTTTGCGGGAGCTGGCAGCGCGTGGCTCGCAGCGGCTTGGCCTGAGGTGCTAGCCGCGCAGCAGTACGCGCAACACACCGTGCGCGCTGTGGCTGCGGGAGTTCCAGCGAAACTCGAATACCTCACCGCCACGCAGGCGGCCGACGTCGAAGCGATTACCAGCCTGATTATTCCTACCACGGACACGCCCGGAGCGCGCGAGGCCGGCGTAGTTTATTTCATTGACCACTTCTTGCGCACGATTGGCGCCGACGAACAAAAGCCCTTCGCCTACGCAATGGCGTTAGTGGAAGGAAAACGCAAAGAGCTGTTCCCTGCGTCCGCGGATTTTGCGTCTCTCACCGCCGCGCAGCAGACGGAAATCCTGAAGGACATCGAGAACACGCCTGCATTCAACTTATTCCGATCGTTCACCATGATCGGATTCCTGGGCAATCCGGAAGACGGAGCGAATCGCGACATAGCCGGCTGGAAACTCATCGGCTTCGACAACGCGCCCACGCACACGCCGCCCTTCGGCTACTACGATGCCGAGTATGCGGCCGAGCAAGCCGCCGCAACTAAGGAAGGGAAAAAGTGAGCCAGGCTATGCGCAAATTCGCCACCAGCGATGAGGTGGACTTCGCCATTATCGGCTCTGGCGCTGCGGGCGGCGTGCTGGCAAAGGAACTTTCCACGGCTGGCTTCAGCGTCGTCGTTTTCGAACAAGGGCCTTATCTGCGCGAAGAGGATTTCCAGCACAACGAATTTAGAACGATTTTTCAGCACAGACTCACGAATAATCCGAAGCGCCAGCCAGTGACATTCCGCAAAACCGAACAAGACAAAGCAAAAGTGCAATCCACGCTTCTCTACGGCCGAGTGGTGGGCGGCGGAACTGTCCATTTCACCGCGAATTATTGGCGCTTCCATGAAATTGATTTTATCGAGCGCAGCAAAAGAGGCGCGGTGGCGGGCGCGGCGCTGGCTGACTGGCCGATCACTTACGCCGACCTCGAGCCTTACTACACGAAAGTCGAATGGGAAATCGGCGTGTCGGGCCAAGCGGGAGTAAGCCCGTTCGATCCGCCGCGCTCGAAGCCGTATCCGATGCCGCCGCTGCCGATCAAATCCACTGGAGCGATTTTTGAGCGCGGCGCGCGGAAAATGGGATGGCATCCGTTTCCGGCGCCGATCGCAATTCTTTCGCAGAATTACGGTAACCGCGCGGGCTGCGTTCACTGCGGCTATTGCGAGCAGTTCGGATGCGAGATGGGCGCGAAATCCAGCACGCTCGCTACGGTGATCCCCGAGGCCGAGCGCACGGGGCGCTGCGAGATTCGCGCGGAAAGTTACGTGCACGAAATCCGCACGGATGCCGCGGGCCGCGTCACCGGAGTGGCCTACTTCGACGCGCGGAAAGCCGGAAATTTTCAGAAGGCCAAGGCCGCGATTGTCTGCGCCAA
>PMAA01000244.1 GCA_003152355.1 Acidobacteriota bacterium
GCCAACCTCCTGGCTGTCTGAGTATTCACACTTCCTTTCCCACTTAGTCTGCAGTTCGGGACCTTAGCTGGTGGTCTGGGTTCTTTCCCTCTCGACCACGGAGCTTATCCCCCGTAGTCTCACTCCCGTGCTGCTGTTAACGGCATTCGGAGTTTGATTGGATTCGGTAACCTGGATGGGTCCCTAGTCCATTCAGTGCTCTACCACCGTCGCAGATCGCACAAGGCTGCCCCTAAAGGCATTTCGGGGAGAACGAGCTATCACGGAATTTGATTAGCCTTTCACCCCTACCCTCAGCTCATCCGAGCGATTTTCAACTCACACCGGTTCGGTCCTCCAGTCGCGGTTAAGCGACCTTCAACCTGGCCAAGGGTAGATCATCCCGCTTCGCGTCTATTCCCACACACTGAACGCCCTATTCGGACTCGCTTTCGCTACGGCTCGCTTTCGCTTAACCTTGCCTGTGAGAATAACTAGCCGGCTCATTAAGCAAGAGGCACGCCGTCAGGCATTGTTCCGACGAATCGGAACCATAGCCCTCCGACTGCTTGTAAGCATACGGTTTCAGGTTCTATTTCACTCCCCTCGCAGGGGTGCTTTTCGCCTTTCCCTCACGGTACTAGTTCACTATCGGTCGCCAACGAGTATTTAGCCTTGGAGAGTGGTCTCCCCAGCTTCCCACGGGATTTCTCGTGTCCCGTAGTACTCAGGATACCGCTTCGAGTCCGGTAAGCTTTCGGCTACATGGCTATCACATTCTTTGGCCCCGCTTTCCAGCGGGTTCACCTAGCCTCCGGATTGGTAACTCTACTCACGCGGTCCTACAACCCCGCCGTGTAAACACGACGGTTTGGGCTGTTCCGATTTCGCTCGCCGCTACTATCGGAATCTCGTTTGATTTATTTTCCTCCAGGTACTGAGATGGTTCACTTCCCTGGGTTGACTCGCACCCGCCTATGTATTCAGCGGGCCGTTTCCTGAGTTCATCAGGAAGGGTTTCCCCATTCGGAAATCCCCGGATCAAAGCCTGCTTGCGGCTCCCCGAGGCTTATCGCAGCTTGCCACGTCCTTCGTCGTCTGTTGGCGCCAAGGCATCCACCGTACGCCCTTAGTAGCTTGACCATAAAACTTACCTAACACGTCTCGGCCCCGTAAGGGACAGAGAGACAGAATCGCATCATAACGAACGCCTCTTGCGGGGGCTTCGTCGTCCGCGAATCCGTACAGCGTGCAGGCAAGCTCGCCTTTCCACATTTGCTACTCGAGCAAACTTGCGGTTTACTGCCTCCACTCCGCTGCCAAAATCGGCGCACGGAACAGAGGTCGTAAATTGCCAGCTTCCTTCAGTTGTCAAAGAGCTGCATCAGGATCGCAACTGCTGATCTTGACGTCTCTGCGCCCGGCAGAGCGTGAATCCAGTTTGGAGCCGAAGTCACGAGCAATAAAAAACCCGGCGTCAAGCGCCGGGTGAGTCCGTCCAATCTCCGTATTATACCGCCGGAGGACGGAATCGCGCGATGCTCGACTGTTTTTTACCCGGAGTTCGTAATCAACCTCACCTCGTACAACACAAGGCAGATTGCCGGAACGTCAGCAAGGCTCTACGCCTACACGGAGCCTGCCGACAATCAGAAAGTATAACAGCCCTTTAACATTCGTCAAGTCTATTCAACAGAAATTTGGATGCGACCGCTGTGAATTTCAGAGGATCATGTGGAAATAGCTGCACACATCCATTTTATGCTGTCGACTACGTAGATAGTTTATTCACGGACCTCGAAGTCCAAGTGCGCAGTAGAAAACGACGGAGACCCGCTTCGGGCGTGAAGCGGGCCTCCATTTTCGTGCAACTGATATAGATGAGTTAGCTCGGGAGTAGCACGGTGTCGATCACTTGAATGACGCCGTTCGACTGGTTCACGTTCCCGATTGTTAGATTGGCCCAATCGCCCTTCTCGTCCTTGATGCTGATGTTGTCGTCGCCGTTCATCATAAAGGTGAGCGTGCCGCCGCTGACGGTCTTGAGCGTTGCCTGGCCGTGACCTGCGCGGATTTCCTTCTTCAACATCGCGGTGGAGTAGCGCCCTGCGACGACGTGATAGGTGAGGATCTTCACCAGCATGTCGTGATTTTCGGGCTTCAGAAGTGTGTCTACCGTGCCGGCCGGAAGTTTTGCGAAGGCTTCATTCGTCGGAGCGAAAATGGTAAACGGGCCGGGGCCTTTCAGCGTGTCCACGAGTCCCGCTGCTTTGACGGCCGCCACGAGCGTCGTGTGATCGGCTGAATTCACCGCGTTATCAATGATGTCCTTGTTCGAGTACATCGCCTGGCCGCCGACCATGACAGTCTTGTCCTGCGCTGCAGAGGAAGAAGCCGCACCGCAGACGGCCACAAGGGCCAGAAGAGTTGTTGCTAGAGTCTTTTTCATTTCTTTCATTCCTTTCGATTCGAAGAGTTTTGAATTTCGGTATCCACCATGAGTACGCGCGCCATGGGGAAACGGATTTTTGAAAATAGAACATTTGCAACTATCCGGCTAAGACGCTTCGGGATGCAATTTGACTCAATCTACAAGACTCACCTACGATTGCGGCTGACTTCAAACGGCGTGAAAGCAACGAACAGGTTATTTCGCAATAGCCGGGATCGTTCAGCGGTCGTGCTGCTGATCGTTCACTAAAATTTCCGTGCGATTGCCTAGACTTTCGAGGTATCACGATGACGACAAGCACACCATCGAATAGCTCCACAGTATTGATCACGGGCGGTACGGAAGGACTCGGTCGCGCTACGGCGCTACTGCTCGCGAGCGAGGGCTATCGCGTCTTTGCTGGCGGCCGAAACCCGCACAGGCGCGCCGCTCTCGATACCGAAGCGCTGGACCGCAAGTTGCCGCTCGCGACACTCGAAATGGACGTGACCGACAACGCGTCAGTCTGCAGCGCGGTTTCCGAGATCGAGCAGCAAGCCGGGCCCGTCGAAATCCTAATCAATAACGCGGGAATCGCCATCGCGGCACCCATGGAAGAAATATCGCTCGACGACCTGCACAAAATATTTGAGACGAACTATTTCGGACTGATGCGCGTATCACAGCGTGTCCTTCCGGCGATGCGCGAACGCTACCGCGGCAGGATCATCAACATGAGTTCTGTAGCCGGGAAGATATCGACGCCAATGTTCGGACCTTACAGCAGCACAAAACACGCTGTAGAGGCAGCTAGCGACGCAATGCGCCTCGAATTAATGCCCTTCGGCATACACGTTGCCATCATCGAACCGGGCTACATCCCGAGCAACATGCAGAACGCGGCGACCGAACTCTCTTCGAGCTATGTGGAGCGCGCGGAAAAGAGTCCGTATCGGCTGGTCTACGAAGGATTTCGCAAAAGCTGGGGAAGGGTGACGGCGTCGCCGAAATACACGCCCGACGATTGCGCGCGCGTGATCCTTCGGGCGATTCAGGAAACGCCGCCTCGCCCTCGCTATCCGGTGACGAGCAGAGCGTACGTCATGAAATGGATGAAGCGATTGCTTTCCGACCGCGCTCTCGACCGCCTAATCGCCAAAGATTACGGCATCAAGGCCGCCGCTAGTAACAGTTGACCCGTACGAACCGAGTTGAGTAGGATGCCGCAACCAGTGTAGTTTCCCGCTCAAGATTCTCCGGTGCTGGAGAGGAGGCCAAATGTTTTGCTCCAAGTGTGGTGCGAACGTCGCAGAGGGTGTCGCATTCTGCCCGAATTGCGGCCAGGCGACCGGCGGCGTCACAGCTGCGCCGGCAGCTCCAACTTACGGCAGCGTTCCGGCATATTCCGCACCGGTGGCCGCGCCAATCGTCGCGTACGCCGGCTTTTGGCTCCGGTTCGTCGCAATCATTATTGATTTTGTTGCCCTCGCGATCGTGACGTTTCCGATTCGCTTGGCAGTATTTGGAATGCTCGGAATTCATCACGCGATGCGCCCGACGTTCGGAGAGCGCCCGGACGTGATGCTGGGAACGTTGCTGCCTGTGCTGTTTTTCACCGCGGGAATCAATTTCGTAATCAATCTTCTCTATTTCTCACTTTGTGAAAGCTCGGCATGGCAGGGAACGCTCGGCAAAAAGGCACTCGGGCTTGCCGTTACCGACATGCAGGGACGTCGAATCAGCCTTGGTCACGCTCTCGGCCGTAACCTTGCAAAAATCATTTCCAGCTTGACCCTTTTTGTCGGCTATATCATGGCGGGATTCACCGCAGAGAAGCAGGCGCTGCATGACATGATCGCCGGGACGCTGGTCATTAAGCAGGTTTCGTAAAGCTCGACGCGCCGGGGGAGGATCTGATGTTCTGTTCACGTTGCGGTGCAGCGCTGGTAGAAGGCGCAGCATTCTGCCCGGCTTGCGGGACGCCCGTGCCTGCGGCGGCAGTGGTTGCAGCGCCAATCGCTGCGGCGCTTCCGCCATTTCCAACTTCCGCGCCAGTAGCCCCGGCGGGTTACGCACCAACTGGGGCGCCGATTGCGGTGCCGTTCGCGCTCATGGCTCCTTACGCTGGCTTTTGGCTGAGGTTCGTTGCGTATGTGATTGACGGGATTGTCATCGGTATCGTCGCGCTGCCATTGATCGTCGTCTTGGCCCTTATGACGGGCCTGGCAGCGACTCTCTCGGCTGTCGCGGGTGCCGGGGAACATCCTGATCCGAACGCATTGTTCGCCACCACTGGTTTTGTCTTTTTTCTACTCTTGCTGTTTCCACTCATTATTGGCGGCGAATGGCTTTACTTCGCGTGGATGGAAAGCTCGACGTGGCAGGCGACGCTCGGGAAAAAAGCGCTTGGCCTGATTGTCACTGACATGGAAGGAAGGCGACTTACCTTCGGACGCGCAACGGGGCGCTTTTTTTCAAAGATTGTGACGGGATTTATTCCTCTTGGCATCGGTTACATCATGGCGGGATTCACGGCAAAGAAGCAGGCGCTGCACGATTTCATCGCGGGCACGCTGGTGCTGCGCAAAACCTGAGCGGTCCAGCGTCAGTCGTTAAACGCCCCAGCCGTATCTCTCTGCGTGGAGGAGTGAGTCCGTCATCTCCACGCGAATTAGCTCAACCATCTTCGAGCAGCCTACCGGTTGGCTTCCCGACTCGGCAATGTCCGCAGTGCGATAGCCCTGTTCAAGCACCCGATCCGCGGCGGACTCAATCCATTCCGATTCCGGCAACAAACCGAACGATTCTTTCAGCATCAGGCTCGCGCAAAAAATCGAGCCAAGGGGAGACGCGATATCGCGGCCGGCGAGCGATGGCGCGGAGCCGTGAATCGGCTCGTAGAGCGCGCCTTTTAGCGAATCGCCGCGACTCATCGAAGGAATCAATCCGATGGAACCGGCGAGCGCAGCTGCCTCGTCGCTGAGAATATCGCCGAAAAGATTCCCGGTGACAATTACGTCGAACTGCGCCGGGCTGAGCACCATCTGCATCGCCGCGTTATCCACGTAGAGATTTTCGAGCGATACGCCCGAATAATCTTTCGCTACGCGGGCGACGGTTTTGCGCCACAGAACCGAAGTGGCGAGAACATTTGCTTTGTCCACGCTCGCGAGACGCTTTCGCCGCGCGGCGGCGCGTTCGAAGGCATAGCGCGCAACGCGCTCGATTTCATGCTCGTCGTACTGCGCGACGTCGCGCGCGCTCTCGACGCCATTCGCGCTTGAATGCTCGTGCGCGCCGAAATAGATGTCGCCTGCCAATTCGCGGATGATTTCGAAATTACAACCGTGCACTTTTTCCGGCCGCAACGGAGAAATTCCAATCAGGGCCTCGCGAACGCGAATCGGCCGGAAATTGATGTAGAGGCCGAGCCCTTTGCGGAGCGCAAGCAGGCCACTCTCTGCGCGCTTGCCAATGGGCAACGCATCCCACTTGGGTCCGCCAACGGCACCGAGAAGAATCGCGTCCGATTCGCGGCAGGCAGCCAAAGTTTCAGCGGGCAGAGGCTCGCCGCAGCGGTCAATCGCATTGCCGCCGAAGGGCATCTCGTGGAGATCAAACTGGTGTCCGAACGCGGATGCGCAGTCAATGAGCAGCCGCGTGGCCGCGTTCGTGACTTCCGGACCGATTCCGTCACCAGGCAAAACGACGATTTTCTTGTGGATACCGCTCATGTGAGGCTTCCCCGCAGCCGGCGCGTTTCTTGGCGGCAGAAGCGGCCGTGCTCGCGATTTGGTACGAGGAAATTCAGTCGCCGGCCGTGGCGCCGATGCCAGGCTCGTTCGCGGCCGCGATATTTCCGCGGCGCACCTGATGCACGATGGTCAGGAGGTCACGATCGGTGACCTGCTTGGCCTCGTCAGCCAGCGCCATCGCAGCACTGTAGCACAGACGCAATTCTTCATCGTTCGTCATGAAGCCAAGCTCGAGGAGATGTGCGCGCAGCGCGTTGCGGCCGGAGTGCTTCCCAAGGACGAGCCGCCGCGCGGGCACGCCCACTTGCTGCGGCGAAATAATTTCGTAAGTCAGCGGGTTTTTTAGGATGCCGTCCTGGTGAATTCCCGCTTCGTGCGCGAAAGCGTTTGCGCCGACGACGGCCTTGTTCGGCGCCACCGAAACGCCCGTGATTTCAGAGAGCAAGCGGCTGGTGGCGTAGATTTCTTTCAGATTGATTCCGGTCCCGACGCCAAACGACGCGCGACGTACTTCAAGCGCTACGACAATTTCTTCGAGCGACGCGTTGCCGGCGCGCTCTCCAATGCCGTTGATCGTGCACTCCACCTGCCGCGCACCCGCGGCGATGGCGGCGAGCGAATTGGCGACGGCGAGGCCGAGGTCGTTGTGGCAGTGCGCACTCAGAATGATGCCGGGAAAGCGACGCGTGTGTTCTGCGATGTGGCGGAAAATCGCGCCGTACTCTTCCGGTGTGCTGTAGCCGACTGTGTCCGGAATATTTAGAATCGTCGCGCCGGCTTCGGCGGCAATTTCGAAAACGCGCGCCAGGTAATCGATGTCGCTGCGGCTGGCATCTTCGGCTGAGAATTCGATTTCATCGCAGCGTTCGCGAGCGTATCGAACCATCTTGCCGATCTGTTCGAGCGCTGCCTCGCGCGAGAGGCGAAGCTTGTACTTTAGGTGCAGGTCCGACGTGGCGAGAAAAATGTGCAATCGCGGCTTCGCAGCAGGTTCGATGGCGCGAAGTCCGGCGTCAATATCGGGCAGATAAGCGCGCGCGAGCGCCGCCACGCGCGAGTCCTTGACTTCTTGCGCAACTGCGCGGGCCGCTTCGAAATCGCCTTCGGACGCGATGGGGAATCCGGCTTCGATGATGTCCACGCCAAGCCGTTCAAGCTGCCGCGCAAGCCGGAGCTTCTCCTCCCGGTTCATCGAAAAGCCGGGTGATTGCTCGCCGTCGCGGAGCGTCGTGTCGAATATGTGTACCGTGTCCATACTTCCTTCCCAGTACTATTGAATCCCGAGCGAGGCTCTACGTCAAATTTATAGTTTTTCGCTTGTGTATTAATAGGGTTTATAGAAGGATTGTGGCTAATCCGTTGCTCGGGGCGGACTTGCGCGCATAACGAGGAGACCAATTTTGGATTTGGCGTCGCTACAAGTGTTCTTGACCGTAGCCGAAGAGCGCAGCTTCTCCCGCGCCGCGGTCAAACTCTTCAGGACCCAGCCGGCCATCAGCATCGCCGTGCGCAAGCTCGAAGAGTGGGTCGGCCAGCCGCTTTTTGTCCGCGGGTCAAGAACTGGGCAACTCACCGAGGCGGGAATTTTCTTGAAGGAGTACGCCGAGCGGATGCTCAACCTGCGCGAGGAAATCCGGCGCGGCGTTGACGACCTGCAGAAACTGCGCCAGGGCGAACTTTCGATCGGCGCCAATGAGAGTTCGATTCACGCGTTGCTGCCCACGCTTGCGGAATACCGCCGCAAGTACCCGAAGATTCACGTCCGGTTTCATCGTGTGTTCTCGCGTGAGATACCGGCTGAAATTCTGAATTACCGGCTGGATTTTGGCGTTGTAACGTTCCGGCCGATGGATCCGAACCTTGTCGCGATCGAATTCATGCGCGACGACCTCGTGTTGGTGGTGCCCCCGAAGCACCGGCTGGCCAAGCGCCGCGCGGTCAGCGTGAAGGATTTGGGCGATGAGAGCTTCGTCGCGCATATCGTCGAATCTCCCTACCGCCAACGCGTGATGCAGCTTTTTGCGCGGCACCGCACGTCGCTGCGCATGGATATCGAGTTGCCGACGATCGAAAGTATCAAGCGGGCCGTCGAGATGAATATGGGCGTGGCGATCGTCCCGCGAATGTGCGTGAAGATGGAACTCGAACGCGGGACTCTCGTTGAGTTGCGTATCCGGCAGATGCACTTCCCGCGGCATCTCTTTGTGCTGTATCGCCGCGACCGCGCGCTATCCCACGCAGCACGCGCATTCATGCGACGTTTGCGCGCACGCTAAATCCTTCCCCTATCAGTGGCCGTGCGAAAAATCATCCAGCGCTGAAGCGATTCGTTGGAGCCCGTTCTCGAGCGTTTCCGCATCCACAGAGTAGCCGAGGCGGAAGAAATCCGGCATCTCGAAAAAGTGACCGGGGACGACCGCCGTATCGTATTTCTGCCGGAGCAATTCGCAAAATGCGTCCGCGCGCCCATTCGCGAGCTCCGGGAATACAATGGTGCCCGCTTCCGGCCGCACCGCTGAGATGTCACTGCGCGAATCGAGAAATTGATTGACGCGCGCCCGGTTTGCATCGAGCAACACTTTTGCATCCGCCGCAATCTCCGCCAAGTGATCGAGCGCGATGACGCTCAATCGCTCCGCCGCATGCGCTGGAATTACGCCGAAAAGATCGTTGAGTCTCCACATTCGTTCCGCGAGCAGCGGCGGTGCCAGAATCCAGCCGCAGCGCAAGCCTGACAGGCCATAAGCCTTCGTCAGGCTGCTGGTGACCACGAAATTCGGGCCGAGATGAAATGCCGATCGCGCCGACGAGTCGTAGCACGCCTCAAGGTAAACTTCATCCACGAGCACCGTCGCTCCATGGCTCCGCGCGATTTCCCCGACCAGCCGAAGGGCCGAATCGGGCGTTCGCACGCTCGTGGGGTTGTGAAGGTTCGTGATCGCGATGACGCACGTACGTGGCGTTATCGCGCGCTCGATCTCACGCGGATCCACCTGAAATCCGGCTTCGAAGACCCTCGGAAAGCGCGCGATCTTCGCGCCCAGATATGTGGCCGCGGTCAGGATCAGCTCGTAAGTTGGATGCTCCACCAGAATTTCGTCGCCCGGTTCGATGAGCGCGGCGAGCGCCAGATGATTCGCCATCGAGGTGCCCGTCGCCTCGACAACGCACTCAGGTTCGACGCGGCATTTCGCCGCCAAACGTTTTACTAGTGGCTCAAAACCATAAGCGCCGGGCACCGAGATCTCGATGTCCGCCAGCGACGCGGGCAGGCGCGCGAGCGGCAAGTTCGGCATACCGCTCACGGCGAGATTGAATCGCGCATGTGAACGGAGCTTCGCCCATTCCATGTACGCTGAACGAATTTCGCGCCGTCGAGTCACGATCGAACCGCGTTGCGCCATTTCCAGATGTAATAGACGGGAACGCCGGCCAAAAGAATACCCATTCCGACGAGCGTGTTATCCGGATATTTGTAAATTGTGTTTGCGACCACGAACCATGAGATGGCGATGAACGTGATCGTGGTATATGGATGTCCGGGCGCGCGGTACTGTCCCGGTGTGGCGTGGCCGTTATCCGCGCTGCTCGAATCGCGCCGGCGAAAAACGAACAAGCATGTCGCCGTCAGACCGAAGAATATGAAGTCCATCGAGACGACATAATTCAAAATCTGCTCGTATCGTCCGGTCAGCGCGATGACCATTGCCGCCGCCGCTTGCAAGAGAATTGCGACCGCCGGAACATGATGCCGCGGGTCCACCCACGCCACGCTGCGAAAAAACAGGCCGTCCTGCGCCATTGCGAAATAGACGCGCGGCGCGGTCAGAACGCTCTGGCTGAGAAAGCCAAGCGTTGAGATCGTGATTCCGAGAGCAATGAATCTGGCGCCCGCCGATCCGAGCGCATGCTGCATCACGTTAGTCGCTGGCGTGCTGGTTGCCGCAAGGCCCGCCGGACCGAGAACCCGCACATAGACGAGATTGACGGCGAGATAGAGAAGAATCACGCCGATCACGCCAAGAATTAGGGCGCGCGGCAAATTGCGCGAAGGTTCGCGGACTTCTGCCGCGACGAAGTTTGCAGTCTGCCAGCCGCCGTAAGCGAAAAGAACCGGCGTGAGCGCCGCGCCAATTGCGGTGAGAAGGTCGATAGAAAACGGCCGATCGAGGACGGGTCGCGAAAGGACGCTCGAAGCCGCGGGCGCTGCCGACGTCAATCCGATGACCACAAGCGCCGCGATAGCAAGAATTTTCAGGATCATCAGCGCACTCTGCACGGTGCTTCCGGCGCGCACTCCCAGGCAATTGATAATCGCCAGTCCAGCAAGCACGATAGCCGCCACTGAGGCATCGGAGAGTGGCACGGCGACGAGAACCCGAAGGTATTTGGCAAAAGTAACGGCAACGGCTGCCATCCCTCCGGTTTGAATGACGAGCAGGAGCACCCATCCATAGAGAAACGCGAGCGCCGGATGATAAGCCTCGCGCAGGTACGCGTATTGTCCGCCGGCCTTCGGCAGTCGCGCCGCAAGTTCGGCATAGATAAACGCGCCGAACAACGCCACAATCCCTCCGATCACCCACGCGCCCAGGATGAGCGCCGGAGTATGAACCTGCCGCGCGACGACGTAGGAATTAATAAAGATGCCTGAGCCGATGATGCCGCCCATGACGATCATCGTCGCGTCGAATAGGCCGAGGCGCGCCACGAGTTGAGGTGCGCGCGAGGATTCCGCGGAATTGTCGCCGGGGTTCATTGCTCGAACGCCCCTCAGGGAGCGCAATCGTGCCGTGACTCTACCATCGCAGCCCAAATCTGCAATGCATCCCCAGTGCGGCGATAACTCATCCGTCTCTTTTGCGGCCAAACCGCTTGCGGGACGCCCGCCCGCGGGGCTTTACTTGTATCAGGAGATTCACATGCCAGAAGCAAAGCCCGCCGGGCCGAGTGTCGTCGCGGAAGGCCACTCCGAGAAGCGCCGGACCAAACGCGTTCATATTTCCATGCCGGTCCGCGTCCGGGGAAAAGTGGGAACGCAAGACTTCGAGGAGGAAGCACTGACAGCCTCTGTGAGTTTGCACGGTTGCATGGTGCGGTTGCGCCAGCCGGTAATCCGCGGCCAGCAACTCATTCTATTCAATCACGCGGTTGATGAAGAGCTTTCCTGCACCGTTACGTATCTTGGCCCTAAGGACCGGGGAAAGTTGGAAGTAGGCCTCGAATTTGTCGAGGCGTCGCCGCGCTTCTGGAGAATTAATTTCCCTCCGGATGACTGGAATCCGGCCGAGCGGAAACGCCCGGGCGAGAAAAGGCCGTAATCGCGCACCGCAGTCCAATTGCAGCGGAACGCGTCCCGAAGAAGTTATTGCCGATTCGCGAATGCCAGCTCGATCTCAAGCACGAAGAAAATCAGATTTGACGCGCGTAAATCAACCGGCGCGAAGCTTGCGCAATTTGTTTTCAGCCGGCGCGCTAAGCCGTCGGCGCCTGGCGCTGGTGATCTGATGAAAAATGCAAGGGGGGAAAAGTGAAGAGCCTCGTCGGAATCTTGATCGTGGCCGCTCTGAGCGTGGTGGTTTACAAACTTTACCTAACCAAGGCGCTGCCTACGGAAGGAAAAACTCCGCAACAGACGATCGACGTTGTTGGCGTGAAGAACGATCTCCTTGCTATTGCTCAAGCGGAACGCGGTTACCAGGCCGAGCACGGATTCTACGCTTCGCTCGATGTGCTCGAATCGAGCGGCGCCATGGCGATGAAGAAGCCGGGACGCGATGGGTATACCTACGAAGTTCAGACTTCGCCAGGCAATTTTCAAGCAATCGCGCGCTGTTCTTCCGCGCCCGAACTGCCCTGCACTAACTACTCGATAGATTCATCCATGCAGGTGCAGCCGCTTCCCTGAGCCGCCGGCGAAACCGTCATTGCGGGCGCCGCTGTTACGGCGCGCGTTTTTGATCGGCAACCGTCACTCCGCCTTCCGCGTAATGCAAATCCACGAACGTCACCTGATTATTTTCGCGCTTTGCGTTTCCTACAACGATTAATAGGTCGGTAACGCGCGTGGCAATCTTCCGCTTCTGGCCGGCGTTGCGTCCTGCAACCCAGGTGATTTGCACGTATGGCATCCGGAATCCTCCCGGCAGAAGCGTAACGCAGCGGCCGCCGATCGAATGGACTGGCGGCCGCGAATCCTAGCGCGAAACGTGGGATTAGGCCGTTCGTGGAATATGACCGGGCAATGTCGAGCCGCAGTGTGCGCAGTGCGTCCACGCCAGATCGACGGCCTTACCGCAGTGCGGACAAGTAGGTTTGACAGAGGTGCCGCAGTTCGGGCAGAACGTGAATTTCGAAAGGACGCTCGTGCCGCACGAGGGACACGTCACCGGCATTGCATCGCGAAGAATGAAATACAGGATGATGCCGATCGCATCAGGGATGAATATCGCAAGAAGCGTCCACATGACGTGACGCATGCCGCGCCGCTTCGAGTCACCGTTCACGTAACCGATCAAATGAATGTAGATAAATAAGACCGCGAACGCGAGAAGAGGCAAAAGTATTCTTCCCACCATTGGAATCGGCTGGCTGTGATCTGGCGGAAATGTTGACAGAATCCCGATAAGAATCGCACATCCTAGCGAGACGATCCACGCTGTCACCTTCGCCGCTCGCGGAATGATGCGAATGTTGTCCTGAAATTTGCTCATGCTAATCTCCTCTCGCGACGCTGGTGCCACGCCAGCACCATCGCCGCAATGCCTCCGGCCACCCAACCCAAAGCTGTAAGCCCAGCGAAGGCATACCAGGTCGGTGTAAGCCGAGTCGTAAACCAGGATGCGAAGCCGCCGCTCAAAATTCGGACGATCGGCCAGCTCAGCACCGTCAGCGTCCATGCGAATGCAATCAGAAACGCCAGCACATTTCGATTCCAGCGCTGTTCCGCCTCTTCGCCAAACGCAAGTTCCGCGCGCGCCCGTGCTCGTTCGACTACGCCTGCCGCCGGCTGCGGCGTCGGAAGACGTCGAAGCCCCCGCGCGAGCAATTGCCAGTTATCGAGCTCGGCAGCGCAAGCTGCGCAATCGTGTGCGTGCCGCGACACGCGTTCGTCCGCATCCGGGTCGAGCGCGCCCGCTGCGGCGAGCGAAAGCAAATCGCGAATATCGTCGCAGGAGTTCATGTCCAACGCTCTCCTGGGTAGCGGGATTCCAAGCTGCTGCGCAAATTGTCCAAACCGCGCCGCAGGCGTGTCTTCACCGTTGAAAGCGGCGCGTCCAGCACGACGGCGATATCTTCAAGCTTCATTTCTTCTTCGAACCTCAATGAAAGCACTTCGCGATAGTGAATCGGCAATCCGGAGACGCATTCGGCGAGCCGCGAGCCGCGCTCACGTTCGAGTATGCCGTCGAGCGCCGGCGGCTCTTTCGCTGCAAGCTTCGCTGCCATCGTTTCGCCGTGGGGATCGTCCGCGGGCGGTTCGTCAAGACTTCCGGGATGCCGCCGCCGCAGAAAATCGATCGCGAGATGGCGCGCGAGCGTGAATAGCCACGCATCGAAATTCCGATTCGGGTCGTAGCGGCGAATCTGTTCGGCCACGCGGATCCAAGTCTGCTGAAAGAGATCGTCGGCGTCGGCCGAATTTCTCACGAGGCGAAGCAAGTAGCGGTAGAGCCTGTTCTGATAGCGCGCCACGAGTGCCGAAAGGGCATCGAGATCGCCGCGACGGAGCTGGCTGACATCGGTATCGAGCCCCACCGTCGCCTCCTCCGCGCAGGTTAGCGTCGCTATCATAATCGGTATACGGTCGACGAAGAGAAAAAGACTCAGCGGGATGGCGGCTTTCGGTGCCACAATCCGGCCGGCAGCTCGATGCATCTATAAGAAGGGAGACATCTTGCGTCGAATCCTCACGATGGCTCTCGGCGTGGCGCTGGGAGCGAACGGCACTTGGATGGTAAGCGCACCAATAAACTGGTATCGCTGGGTGCCGGGAGTCGCGGCCACCGGTCCGGCGAATATGCACTTCATCCGCGATATTGGTTGTGCTTACCTCGTGGCAGGTCTCAGCGTCATATGGCTTGGGCGGGCTCCCAGTCGAGCATGGCCGGCGGCGCTTGCGAGCGGAACATTTCTCGGGCTTCACGCGTTGGTCCATTTGTATGACTTCTTCACCGGCCATGAAAGCGCGCAAAACTTGACTAGAGATTTCCCGGCGATTTTTCTCCCGGCAATCCTCGTCATTTGGCTCGCATGGCACGGGCGCCGCGAGGCGCCAACGGAGAGATGAAATGTTTGGCTGGCTCGTAAGAAAAAGGCTTGATGCGTATGAGCGCGAGTTTGACTACGACACGAGTTACCTCCGCGATATCTATGCGGCAAGTCCACATGCGTTCTGGCGCTTCTCGAAATTCGTCGGCCTTTCGACCTATCGAGAAGGCGCGCCGTACGACGCGTGGTTCGCTGCGAAATTGGTGGGCACTCTGGCTGAAGATTGCGGCCCATGCACGCAACTTGTCGTGACGATGGCGGAGCGAGCCGGAGTGAACGGAGCCACGCTCCGCGCGATTCTCGCGGGCGACGAAGCCGCGATGTCCACTGACGCCGCACTCGGCTATCGGTTTTCACGCGCCGTGCTTTCGCGCGATATCGCTCTCGGCGACGAGCTTCGCGAAGAAATTATTTCGCGTTGGGGACAAAAAGCTGTGATTTCGCTCGCCTTCGCCCTTGCCTCTTCGCGCGTTTTTCCCACCGTGAAGTACGCACTGGGCCACGGCAAAGCGTGCGTTCGCGTGCAAGTTGCCGGAGCGAACGCGCCGCTGCATCGCGAAGAAGTGGCCCACTGAGCGTGCCGCGCACGAGAACTGGGCCGTGTCGCGCTGTGCTAGAATCGTGGTCTCGTGCAACCCATCATCAAGCATCTGCTTGACCTCCAAACCGTTGATACTCATCTGCAGGATGTGCGAGCGCGGCTAACTCAATTCCCAAAGCGCCTCGCGGAAGTAGAAGGCCGCGTTGCGGCCGCGCGCGCGGAACTTGAGCATTCGAAGGCAGCTCATCTCACCGCGCTGAAGGATCGCAAGAGATACGAGTTGGACGTCGAGCAATGGAAAGAAAAGGCCAAGAAATACAGGGATCAGGCCTACCAGGTGAAAACGAACGAGGCTTTCAAAGCCCTTCAGAACGAAGCCCAAACAGCCGAAAACGAAGTCGCAAAGTCCGAAGACCGGCTCCTGGAACAAATGGTTGCCGGCGAAGAATACGACGGGCGAATCAAGGTTGCGGACAAAGCTTTGAAGGAAGTTGAGGAAATCGCAAAAGGGGAGCGCGCGAAAATTGAATCGGAGCGCGCCGTAGCTGAGAAGGAACGCGCGGGGTTTGAATCGGAACGCGCGACTGCAGTCGCTGCCATTCCCGAAGATCTGTTGGACCATTACCAGCGCATCGCGCGCAAACACGGCGGAACGGCGCTAGCCGAAGTGCGAAGCGAAATGTGCGGCGCCTGCGGCGTGCGTGTCCGCCCTCACGTGTTTCAGGAAATGCGCCGCGAAGGAAATGAAGAGATCTATCACTGCGAGACCTGCACGCGAATGCTTTACTATATCGAACCGCCTAAGCAACCTGCGCCGCCTTCGACAGATAATTCCAGTTCCGCCTCGCAGTCGAGCGACACCTAAAAAGAGCGAAACCTGAGTATCCCGTGACGATAAAACGTCTGCCGAAAACATCGCCGCCCGGAAGCGCGGGCCTGTTCAACGAGCCGCACGCGGTTGAAGCACCGGCGGCTCTTTGTACGGCGCATGTTGACGGCGCATCGCGCGGCAATCCGGGCCCCGCATCTTATGCAGCCATCATTTATGGGCCGGACGGCAGCCAGATTTTCCAAATTGGAAAATATTTTGGGCGTGACACCAACAACGTCGCGGAATACTACGCGCTGATTGCCGCGCTCGATTACGCTGCAAACCACGACATCAAGCGGCTTCGTGTGAACAGCGATTCCGAATTGCTCGTCCGCCAGATGCAAGGCCGCTACAAAGTGAAAAGCCCGGACCTGCGTCCACTTTTCGAGCGCGCCGCCAAGATCGCCCGTACACTCGAATACTTTGCGATCCAGCATGTTCCGCGAGAAATGAATCGAGACGCGGATCGCCTCGCCAACGATGCCCTCGACAAAACCGACGGCAAAACCGCAGCGCATGGAATCCAGAAAGACGGCGCAAAAGATGGCGCGATGCACGGCGCGAAATCGGGCACGCAGCCGATACAATCAAACGCAGCGACAATCCGCGTTCGCGCTCACTACATCAACGGAGTCCTCGTCCCTCTCGAACCTCTCGATCTACCCGACGGAGCCGAAATCTCCTTCGATCTTCGCCGGACCCTCAAGCGCTGATATTTGCCATCCTAATCCCGCTCGCAGGCGCACTTACTTTCGTTTAAAAGTCAGTACATCCGGCCTATTGTTGCGCCTCCACTCCGATTGTTAGCCTTCTTTGCACCGCGAAAGTCGCCTTGAAGGGGGCAGTTTGAACGCGATCCTGGACAAGCTGCCTACCATTCTGACTCTGGCTGTCCTGGTCGGAATCTTCCTCGCGTTGCAGAAGCATTCAGAATCTTCGCGCACCCGCCTCTGGACATTTGCGTGGGCCCTCATCTTCGTTCACTTCTTGATCCAAGTCTTCGAAACGCATACCGGTACGATCGAGCAAATCGTCGAATCAATCGATTTAGCGTCGCTGGAACTCTCTGGCGTGGTCTTCGTTGTTTCTATGTTGCGTTCCGTGGAAAACCGTTTCCGGCGGACGGCATTGCTCTCTTTGCTCGCCGTTCCCGCGGCGTTCCACGCGACGGCCATCACGTTTGGCTGGCCGGTTCGCGGTGCGCTCGTAGCAGCCCTCGCTGTCTTGACGGTCGGCAGCGTAGCGTTCGTTTTTCTCGAAGAAGGCACTGAATCCGCCTTCGCGCGGACACTCGCTGGAATCGTCGTGGTGACGGGCGCATGGGCGATTCACAACCAATGGCTCGGCACCCCCGACTTCGCCGTGAATGCCATCCTCACTCTTTCGTTCGGCGTCTGCGGTCCGCTTTTCTGGAAGCGCGTGCAGCGCTGGTCGCCCGGAGTCGCCGCGGTTGCCGGCGGATTTGTGGCCTGGGGCGCCGTGTTTCCAGTTGGCGCGCTCGTGCAGCATTTCTATCCGGCGCTCGTCGTAAATGGGGAGCTATGGAACGTGCCGAAATTTTTCGTGGCCATCGGCATGGTGCTGACGGCGCTCGAAGATCAGTCGCTGCTTGTCGAACAGGCCCGGGCGCGCGAACATTCCGAAAACTTGATGCTTCACCGTTTATCGCAAATCAGTTCACGCTTGATCGCGGGCCGCGACCCCGCCACGCTGTGCGACGAGATCGTGGACGGAATCACGAGTACGAGCAGCTTTCGCGGCGCGGTGGTGTTCTTTTCAGCCGAAGACCGCTTGCCGAAACTTATGTGCTCAAGCGGGATCACAAGTGAACAACGCGCACGCATGGAAGAACGAACGCGCGGGTTCGATTGGGACAATTTCGAAAAGCTTTTCGCGACAAACAGGCTAGGGAATAGCTCGATTGTCCTGGATGCCGGGCAGCTCGCAAAATTCCGGCAAGTCGCTACAAATCAGGTTTCCGAGGGCTGCGTTGTCCTAATTCCACTGGTCTCGGCGCGAGGCGCGCATCTTGGCATCCTCTGGCTATCAACGCCGTTGGCTCCGGCCGATCTCGACGAGTCTGAAGTAGCAAAGTTAGAGATGTTGGCCGCCGATCTCGGCGTGACGATGGACAACTCCAGATTGCACCGCCAGTTGATCCGCTCCGAGAAACTCGCGGCGCTCGGCCAGTTGGTTGGCGGCGTTGCGCACGAACTCAATAATCCTCTCACCGGCATCCTGGGCTACAGCGAGTTGCTTGCAAGCGAGGCCGAGAATGAGACAACACGCGCGCGCCTCGGTAAAATCGGACACGAAGCCCGGCGCATGCACAACATCGTCAACGGCCTGCTGCGTTTCGCGCGGCAGAGCAATCCCGGGACGCGCGTCGCGGATCTCGCTGGCTCAATTCGCGATGTCCTTCAGCTTCGCGAATATCATCTTCGCAAGTTCGGAATTCAATTGAACTTGAACCTCGAGGGTGGACTGCCGCAGTTGGCCGTCAGCGACGACGATTTGAAGCAAGTACTCCTCAATATTTTGAACAACGCGATTGACGCCGTCGAGAACAGCGAGACGCGGGAGATTTGCATCTCGGCTGCGCGCCAGGGCGGCCGGGTCGCGATCCACATCGAGGATACCGGCGCTGGATTCCGCGATTTGAATCGCGCGTTCGATCCGTTCTACTCGACGAAGCCCGTTGGAAAAGGAACGGGGCTCGGCCTGAGCGTCTGCTACGGGATCATCCAACAAGCGGGCGGCGAAATGACGCTCGCAAATGGCCAGCAGCACGGCGCGAGCGTCGTCATCGAAATTCCAGCCGTGGCTGTTCCATCTCTGGCGCGAGACACCGTAGCTGTTCCGGTCTGATCGCGCCGTCCGGCTCCGCCGCTGCGAACACTTGAAGACTGACTCTTTTCAGAGCCCGGAGGCCCCCGCCTCCGGGAACACTCCCGGCTGCTTCTCACTCGCTGTAAAGATTTTTTGTTTTCGAGATTACTGCTTGAGGAAGTATGTGCGGTAAAGCGTGTCGCGCTGGGCGGGAATGTAACCGGCGTCGCTGATAATCCTGCGAAGTTCGGCTTCATTTGTGCGATTGCGTACGCCTGCGGCGTAAACCACGTTCTCTTCAATTAAAATGCTGCCTACGTCGTCGGCGCCGAACTGCAAGCCCACCTGGCAGATCTTGATTCCCGGCGTCAGCCAGCTCGATTGAATGTGATCAATGTTGTCGAGATAGAGCCGGCTGATCGCAAGCGTCTTCAAATAATCCACGGCGGTGGTTTCCTGCACTCTTTTTCCGAGAGAGGTATGATCCGGCGCGAAAATCCAGGGAATAAAAGCCGTGAACCCGCCGGTATCTTCCTGCAATCGCCGCACGCGCTCGAAGTGGTTGACGCGTTGGCTATAGTCTTCGCCGCAGCCGAACATCATCGTTGCCGTCGTGCGCAGGCCGAGCGAATGCGCTTCGCGATGAACCAATTCCCATTCGTTCGATGTGCATTTCAGCCGCGAAATGCGCGCGCGAACTTCGTCATCCAGAATTTCCGCGCCGCCGCCGGGAATGGATTCGAGTCCCGCGGCGCGGAGCCGCGCGATCGTGTCGCGCACGCTCAGATTTGAAATCTCGGCGATGCAGATAATTTCTGGCGCCGAGAAGCAATGTAGATGGACGCGCGGGTACTTCTGCTTCAGCGAGCTCAGAAGATTTTCGTAATAGTCGAGCTTCAAATCAGGATTCAGTCCGCCTTGCAGCAGTACGCCGGTGCCGCCGAGTTCGAGCATCTCGTCAATCTTGTGGCAGATTTCCTCGAACGAGAGAACGTAGCCTTCCTTCGAACCCATCGGGCGGTAAAATGCGCAGAAGGAGCAGTACTCAGTGCAAAAATTTGTGTAATTGATGTTGCGGTCGATTTGATATGTAGCGATGCGCGGGTCAGTCTTCTTCCGGCGGACTTCGTTGGCCGCCATTCCGATGCCGACGAAATCATCGGAAGCGAATAAATCGAGCGCTTCTTGTTGCGAGATTCCCATCACCGCTCCGTATTCACAACTAAATTGCCGCGCGCGATTGAGTCGCCGCGCTACTTCTTAGATAGCATAGATCGAGTCGCCGGCGTGCACGATGCCCTCGCGCAATACGGCGCCGTAGACTCCCGCGCAGCCGCTATGTCCATGGTAAACCGATTCGAGCACTTTCGGCGAGGGCGCGGCGGTATCCGGGTCGAGCGTGATCATGATGCAGCGCCCATCCTTTTTGACCAACTGCACGACAACAGTCTCGCCAATCTGCAGCTCCCGCCCGACAAGTTGGTCCTCGAAAAACGGGGCATCATCATCCCAGCGGACGTAAAAATTCGCGCGGAACCGCCGCTTGTCGAGGGCAATTCCAGTTTCCTCCGACAAGCCGCGCAATGTCGCAAGCCCGAACATCGAAACGGGCCGGGCATCCGTCATGCAGCGCTCCGAAAATCGCAACCGAAGCGAATGGCCGAACCGCTTTTCGAGAAACTCCGTGAATTTCGGATCGCCCATTATGAATTGTTCGCCATCGGGCGCCGCCACCTCAATCGCGAACTCGGCCGCGTCGGGAATCTCATTCGCCGCGTCGAGAGGCTTCAGAAATCTTGGCTTGAAGAGTATGAAGTCGTGCCCCTGGCGTCCCGTCATCCACGGAAAATCCGATTTGTTATTGTTGTCCACGAACGCGTAAACGCGATCCCCGGTCACTCCCGCGTAAGTCACTCGCGCCTCCGCGAGTTCTTCGCCGGCCATGCTTTTAACGGGATAGCGCCACAACTCCGCCAGCATGCCGAGGCGCTCCAAATCCTAGGCCCCTCGGTGGACGAGCGATTTCGCAGGCGCGCTCGAGTATTCGATCGGGCGATAGCGTGGAATCAATCCTAGCGCCGCAGCTTTTTGATAGTAGAGGTTCAGCCCTTCGATGTTCTCGGCGTCGAGATCGAAATTGATGTTGTCGGTGAGATATTTTTCGAGATCCTTGGGCGGTAGATCGAGTTTCATGGACGCCGCATCAGCGATTTCCGGAATCCGCGCCATGCCATATTCCTTGGACGCAAGAAAATCGGCGACTACTTCGGGGGTGATCGCCTCGCGCCGCCCTGCCCAGATCGCGAGGACGCAAGGTTTGCCCGTCATCTCCTGCCACTCGTGCGCAACGTCGTAAACGAAAATCGATTCGTGGCCAGGCACGGGCATATCGCTGGCATCGCCCTGGCAGCATGACTTTGTGCTCGGAGCTTTTCCCGCGAGTTGGTCCATCTTCACGGCGATGCGCAGCGCCGGATCGCCGATAATCAGCGCGGCGTCGGCGTTCTCGAGCATTTCGGCGGCGTTCGGCCGCGCATCCACAAATTCCGGCTTGATCCGCCAGTACTCGGCGGCAAGGATTCGCACCAGCGCGACGGAACTGCGGGAGCTCGTGTCGAGCGCGATGTGCTTTGCCAATTCAATCGGCTTGTTCGAGACGACAAGAATACTTCGCACCGCTCGCTTTGCCGCCACCGCCATTCCCGGCAGCATCACGAGATTCTCGATCCGTTCGTACTCGATGGCGGGAATGATAGCCACGTCGGCAGCGCCGCTGCGCAACGCTTCAGCGCATTGCGATGGAAGCGTGAAGGAGAGATCGTATCGCCCCGCTTGCGGCCCTTCGGTGAAACCCCACACCAGCGGCGCGGTATTCAAGTATTCGACAATTGATATCCGGAGTTTTGCCAAGTGAGACTCTTCCTTGCAGGGACAAACCCAGTCTAGCACATACGCGCCGACCCCCCGGAAATGCTGGAAGCGAGTCCGGATTGGCTCATTTAGATCAAGGTTTGAGATGTAGCCGCTTGATTGCCGAGTCGGCTACCGCAAGGTATAAGTGGGCGGTGATAATACTAGAACTAATCGCAACTCTTGCCGCCGGACTGTTCAGTGGCGCGTCGATCTACATAAACTTGGTGGAGCATCCCGCCCGGATGGAGTGTGGCACGGCTGCGGCACTCTCCCAGTGGGCCCCCAGCTATAAGAGAGCAACCGTGATGCAGGCAAGCTTGGGAGCCGTGGGATTCCTGAGCGCCATCGGTGCATGGATACTGCGAGCCGGAACGTTGTGGCTGCTTGGCGGCGTCCTGTTTGGCCTCGTGATTCCGTTTACGTTGATCGTGATCTTGCCCACGAACCGAAAGCTACTGAGTCCTAGCCTCGATAAGGAATCTTCGGAAGCGAGAACTTTGCTCGATCGCTGGAACAGATTGCATGCGGTGCGGAGCGTTTTGAGTTTCGCTTCGTTCGTGGTTTTCGTGCTCGCGCTCACCGGGGTTCTTCGGTAGTTAATTCGATAGGGCTTACGGGATCACGACGATTCTTCGGCCGGGCTGTTCCTTTCGCTGCCATGCGCTTTCGATTTCCGCGAGCGGGACGCGCTCCGTCTCGACGCGTAGCTCGCCGCAAGCGCCGCGCGACATCACCTGCTGCATCGCGTCGACCAAAATCTCGCGCGACGGCATACCGGCTGTTCCAAGAATCGTCAACGCCGTGCTGCGCAACACAGCCGCTCGCAATGAAATTGCCGGTCCGGCGCTCTCGCCCACTTGCACAAGACGCGTCTCTTTCGTTACCGCGGCGAATTCCGATTTCGTAATCGCCGCAAGCAGCGTCTCAGTCGGCCGTCCCCACAAGTAATCGATAATGACGTCGAATCCTGCGACTGCCGCCTCGCGAGCAAATGCATCCTTGAGAGATTCGTCAGATTGGTTGAGCTGGATCGTCGCGTCCGCGCCCAGTTCGCGCAGCTTCTCGAGCAGCCGTTCGTTGCGTCCCGCGCCAATCACGCGCTTTGCCCCAAGCAACTTCGCGATCTGCACGGCGAGCTGGCCCGTAACTCCGGTCGCGCCCAGAATCAGCGCGGTCTCTCCCGGCGCGAGCTTCGCGCGATGCGCGAGCGTTAACCACGCAGAAACTCCAGGGTTCGGCAGCGCCGCCGCGGTTTCATCGTTGATTCCGAAGGGAACGGCGAAGCAAAACGCGCGTGGTACCACGGTGCGCTCGGCCATCGCGCCGTAAGGCCGCCGCGGCCCGCCAAAAAATACCCGCGTACCATCATCGAGGTCCCCGATCCCGTCAGTTCCACACACCACCGGCAATTCACGAGGACTGGCGTAATGCGTGCCGCTGGCCAGTTGCCTGTCAACACCTTTTAGCGAAGCCGCGCGCACGCGAACGACAACTTCGTCCTTGTCGGCAGTTGGCTCAGCAAACTCCTCGAATTGCGGCGCCTTCCCAAGCTCATGCAATACCGCAGCCTTCATTCTTGACGTCCTTCCTTTGATCTTATCCAAGAGGATTATGCCATCGGTCTTACCGAAGCACCGTTACATGCAGCCGCATTCGTCGCGTTTGCGTACTTTCCGCCTTTGACAAGCCGCTTGCCGCAAACGTACGCTCGGCGGCGTTTCCCTCTCGATGCCCACCGATACCGACCAATATTTGGGTTGGGTCGCGCTTGCGCTGACTCCAGGCCTCGGCGCGCGTATGGCTGGCAAACTGCTCCGCCTGTTCGGCAGCCCGGAAGCCGTGTTCAACGCCTCGCTCACTGCGCTTGAAGGGCAACGCCTTCCGGCCGCCGTCGCTCAGGCGATACATTCGCGCCAGCCCATGTCCGCCGCCGCGAAGGAATTGGCCCAAGCCCAGCAGGCCGGCTACCGCCTTGTCACTTGGGACGAACCGGCCTATCCGCATCTTCTTCGCGAGATTTACGATCCTCCACCCCTCCTGTATGTCCGCGGAAACACAGAACTTCTGAATCGGCACGGAATTTCCATGGTCGGGGCGCGTCGTCCGACCCCCTACGGGAATCAAATGGCTGAGCGGCTAGGCCGGGATTTGGCCGCTCGGGGGCTGGTTATCGTCAGCGGATTAGCTCGCGGAATCGACGCTCGCGCGCATCGCGGCGCACTTTCGACGCCGGCGGGAACCACGGTCGCGGTGCTTGGCTGTGGGATAGACGTGGTATATCCCAAAGAAAACAGGAAGCTTTTCGAAGAGATCGAGCAGCGCGGCGCGATCATCAGTGAGTTTCCGATGGGCACGTTTCCGGGAGCGCAGAATTTCCCGATTCGCAACCGCGTGATAGCCGGAATGTCGCTCGGGGTTGTATGTGTAGAGGGCGCGCAGTACTCTGGATCTCTGATCACCTCCAGGCTGGCAATGGAATTCAGCCGAGAGGTGTTTGGCGTCCCAGGCAACGTAACCCAGCCAACGAGCTTCGGACCTAATCAGCTCATTAAGCAAGGGGCAAAGCTGGTGACGAGCTGGGAGGATGTCGTCGAGGAATTGCCCACGCCGGTGCGGGCCGAGTTGTTGCCCGTGGAATCGCCGAGCGCGCAGGAACGCGCATCGCTCGTTCAGGAGTCGCTTGCGCCAGGGGAGCGCGCGCTCTACGAGCTGCTGAGCGTGGATCAAGCGCGCCACGTGGACGAATTATTGGAGTTATCGGGCATGACATCCTCCGAAGTCTTGGCCGCTCTCTTCGATTTGGAAATGAAGGGCGTGGTAAGGCAGTTGCCGGGTAAGCAATTCCTGAAAGTCCTGTTGTAATAAATCCCCTACTTTCAGGGTTAGGATGGTGACGCACGTCGTCGCCCTGCGGCGGACTGCAGTGGCGTGTGCGATAGCTCAAGAGTCAGGAGAATATGGGACGTTCATTAGTCATAGTCGAGTCGCCCGCAAAGGCGAAAACGATCAATAAATATCTGGGACGCGACTATTTGGTCAAAGCGTCCGTCGGGCACGTCATGGACCTGCCCAAGAANNAAGTCCGCCAAGGGCAAGAAGAAGGCAGCGGCCGATACCAAGCCCAAGGTGATGATCAGCATCGATGACGCCAAGATTTTCGAGCCGACGCTGCAAATCATCGCCGGCAAGGGCAAGGTCATCAACGATCTCAGAAAAGCGGCCAGCACCGCGGATGCTGTGTATCTGGCTGGCGACCCTGACCGCGAAGGTGAGGCTATCTCCGCCCACCTGGCAATGGTCCTCTCCAAGCCGACGCGTTACGCCGAAGAAGCTTCTTCGGAGAAACCGACCGTCAAAGAGTTGGCTGCCGCTGCCGAAGAAGAATTGAAGAAGGCAAAAAACGGCAAGGGCAAAAAGGCGAAAGCGAAAGAAAAAGACGAAGAAATCACCATTGCGGCCACCGACCCGAAGAAAATTTTCCGCGTCACATTCAACGAGATTACGCCGAAGGCCATCCGCGCCGCGTTCGAACACCCGCGCCAAGTCGATACCAATCTCGTGGACGCGCAGCAGGCCCGCCGCGTCCTCGACCGCATTGTGGGCTACAAGATTTCGCCGCTTCTCTGGGACAAAGTGCGGCGCGGTTTATCCGCCGGACGCGTGCAGACCGTAGCGCTGCGCCTGATCGCCGAGCGCGAGCAGGAAATCCGAGCGTTCGTCCCTAAGGAATATTGGACGATTCATGCGCTGCTCGTCGGCAGCCAGCCGCCAGCATTCGAAGCCAAACTCATCAAGTTCAAGGGCGAGGATATCGAGGTCTCGAACCAGGAAGAAGCGGAGCGCGTAAAGGCCGCCGTCGAGCACGCTGCGTGGCAGGTTACGAGCGTCACGCAAAAAGAGAAGAAGCGCAACGCTCCGCCGCCGTTCACAACTTCAAAGCTCCAACAGGCCGCCTACAATCGCCTCCGCTACACGGCCAAGCGCACCATGTCTCTCGCGCAGCGGCTTTACGAAGGGGTCGAACTTGGCAGCGAAGGCTCCGTCGCGCTCATCACTTATATGCGCACGGATTCCGTTCACGTATCAAGCGACGCTCTCGCGCAAGTGCGCGAATTGATTCCAGCCAGATTCGGCGCCGAATATCTCCCGGAGAAGCCGAACTTCTACAAATCGAAAAAGGACGCGCAGGAAGCCCACGAAGCGTGCCGGCCGACCGATGTCGCGCGCACCCCCGAAGACGTTCGCAAGTATCTCGACGACGATATTTTCAAACTCTATCAGCTCATCTGGCAGCGTTTCGTCGCCTCGCAAATGCTTCCCGCGATTTTCGATCAGACCACGATTGATATTTCCGCCGGCGACTACACATTCCGCGCCACGGGCTCCGTGCAGAAGTTCGATGGCTACCTCGCCGTCTACCAGATCGTGCAGGACGACGAAGAAAAAGATGCGGACGACGCCGAATCGCGCGCGCTGCCGCGGCTGAGCGAAGGCGAAAAGCTCACGCTCGACAGGATTCGTCCCGACCAGCACTTCACCGAGCCGCCTCCGCGCTATACCGAAGCGACGCTCGTGAAGGAGCTTGAGGAAAAGGGCATTGGCCGCCCGTCCACATACGCCTCGATCATTTCCACAATTGTCGAGCGCGAATACGTAAACAAGCTGCAGGGCCGCTTCACGCCCACGATGCTCGGCGAACGGGTTAGCGGCCTTCTGGTAAAGAGCTTCGAAGATATTTTCGATGTCACGTTTACCGCACGGCTCGAAGAAGAACTCGATGAAATCGAGGAAGGCAAGCTGCCGTGGCGCGAAGCCGTCAAGGAGTTCTGGCTGAAATTCATCGTGGATCTCGATCGCGCCGATGGTGAAATGCTTTCCTACAAGGCCGGCATTGCGACCGGAAAAAAATGCGAGAAATGCGGGCAGGGCGAATTGCTCGAGCGCATCAGCCGCCACGGTTTCTTCCTCGGCTGCTCTCGTTACCCCGATTGCGATTTCATTCAGGATTTGTCGCCGATAATCGAAAATGGCGGCTCCAACGGCGAGGCTAAGACTGAGTATTGCGACAACTGCGGCAAGGAGATGGCCGTAAAGCGCGGCCGCTTCGGAATGTTCCTCGCCTGCACCGGCTATCCCGATTGCAAGACGACTCGACGTCTCGTTGAAGGAACGCGCATCGCGCACGCGCCCGATGAACCACTCGACGAAAAGTGCGGTCTTTGCGGCAATGGCCTTATCAAGAAGCACGGCCGCTTCGGTGAATTCATTGGCTGCTCGGGCTATCCGAAATGCAAGTACACTCGACCGATCACGCTCGGTATAAAATGCCCGAAGTGTAATGAAGGCGAATTCGTCCGTCGCGGAACTGCGCGCGGCAAAGGCCGTGGCCGGATTTTCTACGGCTGCAGCCGCTATCCCGATTGCGATTTCACCACGCCGCACGAACCCATCAACGAGCCGTGCCCGAAGTGCGGCGCGCCGTTCATCGTCGAGAAGCGCACGAAGCAAGGCAACTTCCGCTCCTGCATCAAAGACGGCTGCGAATGGGAAGTCTCCATTGAGGAAACACCCGCAGCGATCGCTGAGCCCGTTGGCGCGGGCGCACCCGTCAAGATTTGACGCGCGGCGAGTCCTTTTTCCGAGGGCCCTTGTATCGCGCTCCCAGCATCACCCACCGTTTTGAGCCAACGCAAGCTTGCTCAATCCTGGAACACCTCTCCCGGCTCCTCCTTCCCCGCCTGCGGCGCCGTCCTATAATTTCTCCGGATCATCCGCATGAAAGTAAAAGACGCCATCGAGAAGTATCTCGTCCACATGCAATACGTGCGCAACGCATCGCCCGAAACCCTGCGCAAATATCGAACTGATCTCGAGCAATTTCTCGAGTTCATTACGCCGCCGGGCGAGGAAACGCTGCCGCTCGTTGAAGTGGATCATCGCGTGGTCCGCGAATTTGTGGGGCATCTACTCGACCGCCAACTGCAAAAGACTTCCGTCGCGCGCAAGCTCGCGGCGCTACGCTCGTTCTTCCGCTTTTGCGTGACGCAGAAGTTCATCGCTCAAAATACCGCGCGCCTCGTCTCCTCGCCGAAGCTACCGAGGCGATTGCCCGATGTTCTCTCGCCGGAGGAAATGGGCGGGCTGCTCGACGGCATCGAGACCTCGGGTGCCAAAGCGATGGCCAAGCGGCGCCGTCCTTTCGGGCCGAAGCGGCTCAAGGAAGAGTTGCTCATGCTGAAGCGCGATCGCGCCGTTCTCGAATTGCTTTACGCATCGGGCGTGCGCGTCAGCGAATTGACGGGAATGAATCTCGCCGATTTCGATTTTGACTCGCAGATCATCCGCGTCCTCGGCAAAGGCCGCAAGGAACGCATCGTGCCTTACGGTTCGAAAGCGCGCGAAGCGCTCGAAGCCTACTGGCCGGTGCGTGAGCGAATCCTTCACGAATGGCCCGATTTCAGCCATCCCGACGCCGTGTTTCTCGGCCAGCGCGGCACTCGGCTCGACGTCCACACCATTCGCACGATCATCAAAAAATATGCCAAGCTGTTCGGCGTGACGTGGAATCTGCACCCGCACTCGTTCCGCCACGCTTTCGCCACGCACCTTCTCGGCGACGGCGCTGACCTCCGCGCCATTCAGGAACTCCTCGGCCACAAATCGCTCTCGACCACCCAACGCTACACCCAAGCATCAATCGAGCAGCTAATGACCATCTACGACAAAGCCCATCCGCATTCGTAGGCACGTGCGCAAGCTATCCCAAAAAATGATTCTCGGATAACGCTTCAATATCTGAGAAAATTTGCCGCCGCTTGTGTAACGGCGCCCAGGGAAACGCGTCGACGAAAATATCGATGCGATAAATACTCGGGAACTATACTCGGGAGCGAGGCCAAGGAATGCTCAAGCCCGCGTGCGTGATCTGCCTGTTGTTCGGCGCCATACTGATGATCGGCGAAGTCGGGGCAACGCGAGCGCTGCCTGCAGGCGACGCACCCCGGCCCATCGACGCGTCCACGAAGTGGAATGCGCTCGTCGATGAATATTTCGAGCAGGCCTATTTCAAATTCAATCCGACGGCGGGAACAAGCGCGGGCCTGCATCAATACGATCCAGTCCTCGAAGAATATTCACGCGCCGCGGTTGACCGGCAAATTCATACGCTGCACATATTCGAGGAGCGCGTTGCGGCCTTCGATGTTACCTCGCTCGATGAAACGGAAGCCGCCGATCAACAACTAGTTCTCTCCAACATTCTCGGCACGCTGCTGACACTCGAGACGATTCGTCCCTGGGAGAAAAATCCCGACATCTATTCGAGCGGCATTTCCGAAAGTGCGTTCACGATCATGAGCCGCCGCTTCGCTTCTCCGAATGATCGTCTGCGCTCGCTCGTCGCGCGCGAAAAGCAAATGCCCGCCGTATTCGCCGCGGCGCTCGATAATCTCAACAATCCGCCGCGCATCTATACCCAGATCGCCATCGAGCAGCTTCCCGGAATCATCGATTTCTTTCGCAAGGACGTACCCGCCGCCTTTGCCGATGCCACTGACGCTTCGCTGCAAGCGGAGTTCGCAAAATCCAACGCCACCGTCATCGCCGCGCTCGAGGGTTACCAGCGCTGGCTGAACTCAACTTTGCTCCCGCGCTCGCAAGGCGATTTCCGGATCGGCGCGGACACGTTTTCACAAAAGCTCCAATTCGATGAAATGGTGGATATCCCGCTGGACAAACTTCTCGAAATCGGCTTTGCCGATTTACACAAGAATCAAGCCGCATTCAGCGCTACCGCGAAGGAAATCGATTCGGATAAAACGCCGCGCCAAGTCCTCGCCGAACTGCAGGCGGACCATCCCACGCCCGATCATCTCCTCCAAGCTTTTCGCGACACTTTCGATGGCTTAATCGCCTTCATCAACGATAAGCACATCATCGGAATCCCCTCGCAGATTCGCCCGACGCTCGAAGAAACACCGCCCTTCGAGCGCGCCACCACGTTTGCTTCAATGGATACTCCGGGCCCATTCGAGAAAGTCGCCACCGAAGCGTATTTCAACGTCACAGTGCCCGATAAACATGATCCTCCCGCAAAAGTTGCGGGCCTTATGGCCAGTTTCAATCGCGGCACGATCGTCAGCACGGCGGTTCACGAAGCGTATCCCGGCCACTACGTTCAATTTCTATGGATGCATGAAGCTCTGACGAAAGTCCGCAAGCTTCTCGGCGCGAGTTCGAATGCGGAAGGTTGGGCGCACTATTGCGAGCAGATGATGCTCGACGAAGGCTATGGCCAGCCGGGCGCCGGCGCGAAAACCAAGCGCGAGGCGAAATTGCTCCGCCTCGGCCAGCTCGAAGACGCGCTTCTGCGCGATGCGCGCTTCATCGTCGGAATTCAGATGCACACCGGGAAGATGAGCTTCGATCAAGCCGTACAATTTTTCGTGAAGGAAGGCTATCAGTCCCGCGAGACCGCACAGGTCGAAACCAAGCGCGGCACAGCCGACCCGACCTACCTCTACTACACGCTCGGCAAGCTCGAAATCCTCAAGCTGCGCGAAGACTTGCGGAAAAAAGAGGGCGCGGCTTTCTCACTTGAAAAATTCCACGACGATTTCATGAAGCAGGGTTTTCCGCCGATCAAAATCGTGCGCCGAGCCCTTCTCGGGGATGATTCGCCGGCTCTTTAAGAGCGGTCAATCGCTTTCATGGCCGCGGGATTGTATCGCTCGCCCACAATATCATTCTGCGGAACTGCCGCCTCGAGCTCCGCCACTTCTTGCGGCGTCAACTTGATATCCGCGGCGGCTGCATCCTCTTCGAGATATTTCCTGCGCTTCGTTCCCGGAATCGGCACGAGATCTTCGCCCTTTGCGAGCACCCACGCGAGCGCCAGTTGCGCCGCGGTCACGCCTTTGCGCTGTGCAATTGCGCGCACACGTTCCACCAGCGCCAAGTTCTTGTCGAACGCGTCGCCCATAAATCGCGGCATTCGCTGCACTCGCGCATCCGAGCCGCCCAGATCGCTTGGCTTTGTGATCGTGCCGGTCAGGAATCCGCGCCCAAGCGGGCTGTACGGCACAAATCCAATTCCCAGCTCTCGCACGGCAGGAATTATCTCGTTCTCCGCGTGCCGTTCCCATAGCGAATATTCCGTTTGCAGCGCTGTAATCGGATGCACTTTGTGCGCCCGCCGAATCGTCACCGGCGACGCCTCTGACAGTCCCAAATATTTCACCTTGCCCGCCTTCACCAGATCCGCCATCGCGCCCACAGTGTCCTCAATCGGAGTCTGCGGATCTACGCGATGCTGATAGTAGAGATCAATGTGATCCACACCCAACCGCTTGAGCGATGCATCGCACGCCGATCGCACGTATTCAGGCTTCCCGCTCAGCGACCAGTGGCTCGGATCATCCTTTCTGCGTATATTCGCAAATTTCGTCGCAAGAAAAAATTCGTCCCGCCGCCCGCGAATCGTCTGCCCCACGAGCTCCTCGTTGTCGCCAATTCCATAAGCATCCGCCGTATCGAGAAAATTCATTCCCAAATCGAGCGCACGCAGAATCGTCGCCGCAGACTCCGCATCGTTCCGCTCGCCGTAAAACTCGCTCATTCCCATGCAACCGAGTCCCATGCGGGAAACGATCGCGCCCTGCGAACCAAGCTTCACTTTTTTCATAGTCATACCCGCTTAGATGTTTGCGCGGCTCAACGGATTCCACTGCTGTGCACTAAAAAAAGGCCCTGCGCTGTCGCAGGGCCTTCCGTTTAAATCGCTCGCGATCCGGTGAATGGGACTATTCCCCGGGATCGTTCGACTACTTGTCGGAATAGCCCTCCGGACTCCCCACCCCAGTGCAGAAATCGTATCCGTACCGGGACAGATATCCGCCGTAGGGCCCGCAGTTGTCCGCCGCAACGTCATTAAATCCTCGCGGAAACGAAGAGTAGATCTGGAAAAGCTCTTGCCCGGAGGACTTGTTGAAGGCGCCCGCGGCGTTCACAATGCCGGCGATCAAAGGAGAAGAAGCGCTGGTACCGCCGACGATGAACCAACCGCCAGCCGAACCTTCGTAAAGGTTGTTGTCCAATAGCCACAACCCGGTGTTGGGATTCGCATCCGAGGACACGTCCGGAACAACGCGTGCTGGCCCAGCAAGGTAGGCTAGCCGGTTCTGGTAGTTCGGCCGGGGCTCGTAGAGGCTCGGGCCGCCGCCGCCCTCGTTCCAGGCACCCTCGTATAGGAAGTTTCCCGTGTTGGGATTTCGATTCGTGCTGGTCCCGCCCGCTGCCACGACGTTGGGAGAAGTGCTTGGCCAATACGTTCCAGGGGAGTCGCCCGTCGAAGCAAAATACACCACGCCACGTTGCGTAAATACGGAGTCGTATCCGGTTTCACCGGCAAATTCGCCCCCGCCCCAGCTGTTGCTCACTTCTCCGCCGCCGGCCGCAGCAACCAAACTCGCCGCGATTTGTTCCGCGTAAAGAAGGTCGCCCAAAGAATCCGACGCCGCTTCCACCAGGTAGAGCTTTGCATTGGGAGCCATCGCGTGGGCGTATTCGATGTCCAGCGATTCCTCGAGTTCCCATCCGCCCGTGGGATCCAAACCCGGATTCGTTCCAGTCGCGTAGACAACCTGGAATGTTGCGGGCGTTGGGAGCGGAACGCCGAATTGCGCGCTGAAGGCGGTCAGGTCGCTCACGGCGATCGGGTCGTCGTAGGCATCTACAATGGCGATGGCTTTGCTTCCCCCGTTCGGGTTTGCGTCTACCACATTCGGATTGCATGCATGGTCCCGCTGATGAACCAAATTGTAGATGCAGGCCAGCGACGCCGGAGTTTCGTAGAAGTAACCCGGAAACGGCGGCCCGACCGTCTGTGGAGAAAGTTGCCCGGTAGGCAGTATCGGACCCGTACCGAGAATTTGAATATTCGTGTGGAAGCGATTCCCGATGTCCGCCGGCATTTCCTGGCTGGACTTCGGGATGGTCACTTGTGAAGGACGCTTATTCGGCAGTTGGGCCGTGGCCGGATGTGCGGAGATCAGCAGCAAAATCAGTGTGGTGAGCGCCGAAAAAATCAGACGTGTTCGCATTTACTTGAACCTCGCTTTACGGAATCCCCGTCTTGGTTGGGAACTGTGGATGGGATTATAGGAGGTGAGAAGGGTAACGCAAGTTAAAAGTGAATTATTCCTAATTTCACCTGATACGAGAATCCTCGGCATTCAAATCCGGATAGACACCGATGACGGCGCGTACCCGAAGCTCTTTAGTGAAGCCCAAACGGAAAAGCCGGGCTATTACTCTTATGCCCAGCAGGGACGCGAGGACGACGGAGCGATAGCTGGTTGGGTGCTCCGATAAGCGTTCAAGTAGGCGTAAAATCCAACCCATGCTCTTCATGGTCATTGAACGATTCAAGAATGGCGATGCGCGGCCCATCGGCGCGCGATTCAAGCTCAGCGGCCGCATGTTGCCCGAGGGCGTCACCTACCACGCGAGCTGGGTGGATGCCGACGGCACGCGCTGCTTCCAGATCATGGAAGCGCCAGATGCGGAATCGCTGAACGCCTGGATCGCTTGCTGGCAAGATCTCATCGACTTCGAAATCGTTCCCGTTCTCACCTCCACCGACTTCTGGGCAAAGAAGCAACTCGAGTAGCCCTCTTCAGGCCAATCCATTTCGCGCAATGGACTTCGCGCGCATTCGGGCGTAAATTCCTGCCGCACCCAAAAGGTACAAATTCAAACATTCAAACTGGAGAGAAAAACATGATCGCGAAAATTCTGTTGAGCTGTACGGTATTCGCTCTTGCTGTAGCCACCGCTTCGGCGCAAACAAAAAACGAGATTTCCGGCACATGCGCGACGTCACGGCCACCCGCATGAAAGCCTGGGGCGTTTACATCGAAACCTATGACAGTGGCGACAAAATTATCTACAACTATCAATTGGCTGTGTCTGTGAAAGATGGCGCGCCGGGAACGGGCAAAGGCACGTATCAGATCATTAGCGGCACCGGCAAGCTGAAGGGCATCAAGGGCTCGGGCACGTGCATGTACAGCCCCGGAGCTGATGCCAGCGTGGCCTACACGTGCACCGGCGATTACACACTCGCCGCCGCATCTAAGTAATAAAGAAAAGTAATAAAGAAAAATTCAAATCATCAAGGGCAGCTCGTCAAGGCTGCCCTTTTTATTTACCCAGGGCGCAAGTCGGGCATCGAACGCGCATTTGAAAACTCTAAAGTTCGTTGATGCTGAAGAGCGTCCAACAACTGGCCCAGTTATTCGTAATTTCCGCCACCAGCATGCGGTCGTCCTCATGCATAAATCTGCGCAGGCGATCTCGTATCGCTTCAGCGTCCACATTACTTTGCAAGACCCATTGCGATAGCAGAACTTTTTGCGCTCCCAGCCGTTTCAGTTCGCCCATCAGTCCCTCGTACTCTCCCTGGGTCTTGTGATTCATAAGGTCGTAGCCGACTAGATAGAGCGCCATTCGCGGAAACCCTCCCTCCTTTAACTCTACGCTTTATTGTTGGATGAAACGGGCAGAGTTGCGATTGACGTCCCTTACATACATCTCCCTCGAGTATCTCCATCGAGCCCGCGTTTGCCCGTGCTTGATCGACCAGCTCTAGTCACTCCGTCGAGGAGGACGGACGCCGTGACGCAAAGCCCTCGGCAGGCGTCGACAGGATCCAGGTCCAGCTCCCACTCCCGAATTCGCAAAACTGCACCCTTCCGTCGTTGACGCAATCACTTAGACCCCTTTATAATGAAGGTTTCCGAACGACATCAGGAGGCTGTATGTACGCCGTAATTCGAAGTGGGGGCAAGCAATACCGCGTCGCGCCGGGCGAGACCATCGAAGTCGAGAAGCTTGAAGGTAAGGTCGGCCACAAAGTCACTTTCGCCGAAGTCCTGGCTGTCCTCTCTGACGACAGCAAGTTTCATGGCGGCGAAAAGACCTCGAAAGCCAAAGTGACCGGCAAAATCGTCGGCCACGGACGCCATCCGAAAGAGATCGTCTTCAAATTTAAGCGCTGCGGGCAGTACAAAATCACGCGCGGCCACCGGCAGGATTTCACCTCCGTGCAGGTCGGCGAAATCCAGTTCGAGTAAAGGCGAGCCATGGCACACAAAAAGGGCGGCGGTTCATCTACAAACGGACGCGATTCCCACGGGCAGAGGCTCGGCATCAAGCGCTTTGGCGGCCAACTCGTCAACGGCGGCACCATCCTCGTCCGCCAGCGCGGCACTCGTTACAAGCCCGGCAAGAATGTTGCCCGCGCGAAGGACGACACGCTCTTTGCCCTGGTCACCGGTTTCGTCCTTTTTGAAGATAAAGGCCAGTCGGGCCGCTACATCAGCGTCACTCCGGAAGAACAAGCCGCCAAAGCGCCCGCCGCTGCAACGGAAGCCAACTAACGGAATCCTTTCAACGAAGCATGCAAGCACCAGCGTGGTTCCTTTGGATTTTCACTCACGCTGTCGTATGCTTCCCCCATTGATTCTTCTGATCTGCCACCGAGCACATCGTGTTTGTTGACGAAGCCAAAATCTGGGTCAAGGCCGGCGACGGCGGAGACGGTTGCGTCGCTTTTCGCAGGGAGAAGTACGTCCCGCGCGGCGGCCCAGCGGGCGGCGATGGCGGCAATGGCGCCGACGTCATCCTCGAATCCAGCATCCACGACAACACCCTGCTCCGCTATCGCTACAATCGCGAATTCAAGGCCGAGCGCGGCCGCCACGGCGAAGGCTCGAATTGCCACGGCCGCTCTGGCGTCGACACGATTCTAAAAGTGCCCGTCGGCACAGTCGTCTTCGACCAGGAAACCGGCGAGCAGCTTTTCGATTTCACCGTAGCCGGCCAGCAATATCGCGCGGCTCGCGGCGGGCATGGCGGCCGCGGCAATTCGCATTTCACCAAGCCCTGGCACCAGGCTCCGCGCGAGCACGAAGACGGCAAGCCCGGCGAAGAGCGCCGCTTGCGCCTCGAATTGAAATTGCTCGCCGATGTCGGCCTCGTCGGCTTCCCCAACGCCGGAAAATCCACGCTCATCTCGCGCATTTCCGCCGCGCGCCCCAAAATTGCCGCGTATCCATTCACCACCCTCGAGCCGCATCTCGGCGTAGTCTCCGCCGATCCGGTTTCGGTGCCTGGCGAGGGACGCACATTCGTCGTCGCCGATTTGCCGGGATTAATCGAAGGCGCGCACGAAGGCGCAGGCCTGGGCATCCGCTTCCTTAAGCACGTCGAACGCACCCGCTTGATCGCCCATCTTGTGGACACGAGTGACGCGAACCCCAACGACCCGATCGAAGAGTTCAAAATTATCGAAAATGAATTGCGCTCGTTCAGCGAAGAAATTGCAGCGAAGCCGGTGCTCGTCGTCGCGACGAAGCTCGACGCCACCGTAGACCGCGCACACATCGACGAATTGCGCAAGTACGCCGAAAAGCGCGGCTTGCCTTTCTACGCGATCTCATCGGCTAGCGGCGAAGGCATCCAGGATCTTGTGCGCGGCATGGCGGACATGCTCGACAAAATCCCGAAGCCTGCGCCCGCCGAAATTGATCCCGGCTCGCTGCCGGACATGTCTTCAGTCACGCCCGCGCCTGAATTTGAAACAGATAAAGCGCCGCCCGATCCCGAACTTCATCCAGAAACTTCCGGAGAGAAAAATTGACGGGCGGTCAATCTCACGGACACCGCACGCACGGCGCGTCGCGAACCACCGCGCTATTCGGCGGCACGTTCGACCCAATTCATTGCGGCCACATCGCCGTATCGCAAGCCGCCCAGCGCCGTTTCCATCTCGACGCGCTCTACTTCATCCCCTCGTCGCGCCCGCCGCACAAATCCAAGCAATCGCTCGCCGCGTTTCCGCATCGTTACGCGATGGTCGCGCTCGCATGCGCCGATCATCCCGCCTACATACCATCGCTCGCCGAAGCCCCCGACGGCGCCGCACCGCACGTCTTCTACTCGATTGACACGGTCCGCCGATTCCGTAAAGAACATCCCGACGATCATCTCTATTTCATCCTCGGCGCCGACCAATTCCTCGAGATTCCGACGTGGCACAATTACGAACAGCTTCTCGATTCCTGCGATTTCATCATCGCCCACCGGCCCGGATTTCGCCTGGACGCTCTGCGCCTTGTGATTCCGCCGGATAAACTCGCGCGAACGCCGTCGTCATCGCACGATCCGAACACCATCGCGCTGCGAAAAACAAAAGTGCATCTGCTCTCGACCGTCACCAGCCACGTCTCCTCCACGGAAATCCGCCAGCGCCGCGAGAAGCATCAATCCATTCGCGGGCTTGTGCCCGCGCGCGTAGAAGAATACATTCTGGGACAGGCCCTCTACCGGTGAACTGGGAAACCCTTCGTCCTGAAATCCGCTGGGCGGTTGAAGCCGCTCAGGACAAAAAGGCGCGGAACGTGACCGTGCTCGATCTCAGCAATCTCGCTGCATTCTCGCAATATTTTCTGCTCTGCTCCGGCACCAGCTCCCCGCAGCTCGAAGCCATCACCGACGCGATCGAGGAACGACTCCGCCAGCACGGCGTTCGCCCGCAACATCGTGAAGGCCGCCCCGGCGCCGAATGGCTGCTTCTCGACTACGGCCGCCTCGTCGTGCACATCTTCAGCGAACGCGCCCGTCTCTACTACGATCTCGAACGCCTCTGGCGCGCCGCGCCTCGTGCCGATATTCCTTCGCCCGATGATGTGCCTCCGCACTCGTCATCCCGTGGCGGACCGTTCTCCTCTCCGAGCGCGCCCGACTCAGGAACTACGCAGCCATGAGCGACGCCGCCACTCCGGCGCCCGTCGGCCCCCCGGCGGACACGCGAATTTCCTGGATGGCAGAAAGCCCCGCCGCGCAGCGCGTCCTCAAGCTTGCCGACAAAGTTGCCGATGCGGGCACAACGCTTCTCATCACCGGCGAAAGCGGCACCGGCAAGGAACTCGTCGCTCGCACCCTGCACGATCTCAGCCCGCGTCGCAGCAAGCCCTTCGTCGCCGTAAACTGCGCGGCCATTCCTGAGACGCTGATCGAAAGCGAGATCTTCGGCCACGAAAAGGG